>JBGPLI010000156.1:0-13997 GCA_041486445.1 Bryobacteraceae bacterium | reverse complement strand
TCCTTGTTTGCGTCGTGTCATGCCCTAGTGTGCGGCCACATTGAAACAGGATCAATAGTGAATGTTCTGGAACCGAATCGCCCGACCGATTCCTCACCTGCCGGGCTTAGGCTGGGCTATTTTGCGACGGAAAGTAACTAGTGGATCGCTAGACGAAACTATTGCGGTCGGCTACGACAGCGTGAGTGCGTTCATCTTCCCCCCAGCGCTCCGTCACGAACTGCTCCAAGAGCGGCGACGTTGCTGCTGTTGCGTGCAGCATTCTCGCAATCCGTCGCCCGAACTGTCCGATATAATGAGATGTTTAGCGTTTCGGATGAAACCAATCAGCGACCGGGTGCGCTTTTCGTGTCGATGCCTGAACTCGGGGTTTCCGGTGACGGGCGGACGCTTGGAGGTTTTGCGCGACCTAAGCATCGGAGCCCGGCAGGGGGAGTTTGTTTGTATTGTCGGACCCTCGGGCTGCGGCAAGACCACCTTGCTGCGCACCATCGCCGGGTTCCTGAAACCCGACGGTGGGCACATCGAACACAATCCGGCCGGCGGCTCTGGATGCTGCCTGATGGTTTACCAGGGCGACAGCCTGTTCCCCTGGATCAACGTCCTCGATAACGCCTGTTTCAGTCTTGAGGCCGAGGGCGTTCCCCGCGCGGAACGCGAGCGCCGCGCGCTTCCCTTGTTGCGCCGCTTCAACCTGGCGGGGCGGGAGCGCGCCTGGCCGCACCAGCTCTCGGCCGGCATGAGGCAACGTGTCGCCGTGATTGGCAGCTTCTTGAGCAACGCGGATCTTCTCCTTATGGACGAGCCTTTCGCCGCGCTCGACTGCCATATGCGGCTCAATCTCCAAAAGGACCTGCTGGATTTGTGGGAGCAGGACTGCAAGACCGTCCTGTTTGTGACTCACGACGTCGACGAAGCAATTCTGCTGAGCGACCGGGTGGTCGTCCTGAGCGCTCTGCCCGGGACGGTCGTCGCCGAGTTTCCGGTTTTGTTCGACCGTCCGCGCGAGGCCAGTCTTACGCTCAGCGAGGAATTCCTCCATCTCAAGCGTGAGATTTCCGCCCGTCTCCAATTTTTCCTGGACCGTGCTTATGCTGGCTGAACTGCGCGATTACGGCCGGATCGCCGCCGGCATTGCGCGCATGCAGCGGGAGCCGCTTTGCTCCGATCCCGAGAAGTTCGTTCGCGACCGCCTCCTCAACCGGCAAAACGCGTTCCTGGACGTGGTCCAGCGCGTGATCTTCAGCCAGCCGCACCACCCCTACTACCAAATGTTCCAACTGGCCGGATGCGAGTTTGGCGACCTCGCCGGTCAGATCCGCCGGGGCGGCCTCGAAGGGACGCTCAGCCGTCTGCGCCAGGAAGGCGTCTACCTCAGCCACAACGAGTGGAAGGGCAAGGTTCCCATCGTGCGATCGGGCCGCGAAATCCCAGGCGGCGCCGGCCGCTTCACGAATCCCCTGGTCTATGGCTGGCTGGAAAATTCCAGCAGCGGCTCGACCGGGGCGCCCGTGCTCAGCGCACGCTCGAGCGCCGCGCTCGCCGATGGCCGCCTATACCAGATGCTCCGCGCGCGCGAGTTCGCCACCGCGCGATGCGCCTGGATCGATGTGAAGCCCATCCTTCCAGCGCCCTACGGCTTGAACAGCGCTCTCCGCGGCCGGCGGGCCGGCACTCCGATCGAGCGGTGGTTCAGCGCCGAGTCGGCGTTCCGGGACCATGCCCATTACCGCATTCTCACGCGCGCTCTGGTGATGCTCGGCAACGTTTTCGGCGCCGCCGCGCCTTACCCGATCTATCTTCCCCGCAACGATTTCTCGCCGGTCGCCGAGTATATCGCGCGCCGGCGAGCTGAAGGTCGCGACTGCATGGTCCACGGCTTTGCCAGCCCGCTGGTCCGGATCGCCGGCGTTGCACTCGAGAAGGGCTACGACATCTCCGGAACGGTCTTTTTCTGCGGCGGAGAAGCGTTGAGTCCAGCCAAGCGAAGAGTGTTCGAGAGCGCCGGTGCAAGGGCATTCTCCAGCTACACGATCAGCGAAATCGGAAATATCGGCGCCGCCTGCCGGAACATGACCGGGAGCTGCGTCCATTTGTTCGAGGATTCCGTCGCCGTCATCGGGGTCCGCCGGCCGGCCGCGTATCCCGGCGATGGCGAATTGAACTCGCTGCACTTTACCACGCTGGTCCCGCACGCCCCGAACGTTTTTATCAACGTCGAAATGGATGATTCCGGCGTGATCGAAACAGCGTCCTGCGATTGTGTCTACTCGCGTCTGGGGCTGACGCACCGGATCGACCGGATCACTTCCTTCGGTAAGGCGACCCCGCAGGGGACCACCTTCCATTGCACCGACTTAGCCGAGGTCATGGAACAGATTCTGCCCGCCCGTCTGGGCGGTGGCCCCGGCGATTTTCAACTTGTGGAATGCGAAGCGGCGAATGGCCAAACGCAAGTGCGATTGCACGTCAGTCCCCGATGCGGCCTCACCGATTCCGCCCGCATCCGGCGGGTTTTCCTTGAAATCATGCGGCCCCTGTGGGGTGGCGCCGTCGCGACGAGGGAGTGGATTCACTCTGGCGGGGTCGAGGTTGTCATTGCCGAACCGCTGGCGACCCGCACCGGGAAGGTGCATCCGGTGCGGCTGCTGAACGCGTATCGCGCGGGGCCGGAGCGGGAACACAGCGAGGCCAGTCATGCCTCCTAGCTGGTCGCTGCTGATGGACCGCAGTCTCGGAGGCCTGCCGCGGAGCACGGCGAGGCGGCCCGGGCCGCCGTGGCTTCTGCAACTGTGGCTGCCCGCGGCTTTGCTCGCCGCATGGGAACTGGCGGTGGCGTTCTCGTGGCTCGATCCGCTATTCTTTCCTCCGCCTTCCAAGCTTTTCGCCACGGGTTTCGAAATGCTGCGCTCCGGCGACCTTGGCGAACCAATCCGTATGACGGCCTCCCGCGCCGGCGCCGGTTTTCTGGCAGGCGCGCTGGCGGGTATCGTATGTGGAACGTTCATGGGCGCCCTGGACCCGGTGCGCCGTTCGCTCGAACCTCTGATTTCCGCGCTTTACAACGTTCCCAAGCTTACCCTGCTCCCGATGCTGATGCTTCTGACCGGCACCGGCGAGACGCCGCGCCTGATTCTCATCGCCGCGGCCGTGTTTCTGCAAGTGGTGATACACACGCTCGACGGGGTGCGCGGCGTCAGCCCGCATTACGTCGAGATGGCGGTCAATCACGGGGCGACTCGATGGCTTCTGTTCCGGCGCATCTACTGGCCCGCCAGCGCACCCCCGATCTTCACCGGCCTGAGGCTCGGCATGGGGCGCGCGTTGAGCATCGCGATCGCCGCGGAGCTGCTGACCGGCGCGGGCGGCCTCGGCGGTCTGGTGATGAGATCCTGGCAGAGCTTCGCGATTGAGCGGCTGTATGTCGCGGTGACGATCACGGCTTTGCTCGGCGCTTCGATCCATAAGGGCCTGAAGCTGGTGGAGGCGCGGCTCCTTCCGTGGCACAGCCAATGAGTGCGCTGACCAGGCGGCGCTGCCTGATCGGTCTGTCGGCGCTCCCCTGGTCGGCCTGCGCGAGGCGGACGCGGCCGACCACGCAAGTGCGGGTCTTGGCCCTTCCCTATTTCAATATGGGGCCCCTATACCTGGCCGATGAATCCGGCTACTTCGCCGAGGAAGGACTTCACATCGAAATCCAGGAATTGGACGGATCCAGCATCGCGCTTCCGCTCCTGGCGGGCAACCAGGCGGATGCCGCTTTTTTTGGAGTCAATGCGCCGCTGATCAACGCGGCGATGCGCGGCGCGCGGGTCCGTATCGTGGCGGGCCGCCAGTTATATTCTCCCGATTGCCCGGACAGCCGCCGGCTGTACGGTTCCCGTCAGGCCTTTCCCGACGGCTTCCACGATCTCCGGCAGATGAAGGGCAAGACGGTGTGCGTGGGAAACAACCCCAACGGGATGGCGGCGTTCGTCTGGGCGCAGGGCCTCACCGCGGCGGGGCTCCTCTCCCAGGACGTCCACAGGCTGAACCTCAACGATCCGGAGGCCGCCGCGACCCTTCTCGCCACCGGCAAGCTCGACGTTCTGTTGCCCGTCCAGGAGCGCGATATTGGACTGACTTTTTTTCGCGAACGCATTGTCCCCGGCCCCGCCGTCGCTTCCTTTTTGCCCAACTTCGTGTACGCCCACCTGATTTTCGGTAAACGGTTTCTGGACGACTCGCCAGCGGACGGCGTGCGGTTCCTGAGAGCCTACTTCAAGGGCAGCCGTGATTTTCTGGCCGGCAAGACTCCCCGGTTCCTCGAGCGCCTGGTGCAGCGCGACAGGCTGGATCCGCAAATCGTCCGCGGCCTCTGCCGCGAGGGCCAGTTGCTCGACGGCCACATCCAGTTCGCCGATCTCCAGCGCTTTATCGACTGGACTCTGGAGCAAAAGCTGATTCCAGCACGGGTGCGCGCGGAGCAGATCGCCGATATGCGATTCCTCCAGCAGGCGCATCTTGGCTGAGGAACGCGCCACCTCCCGGGCTCCGCTCGAACCGCTCAACTTGCTGGTCGTCTCCTTTGGAGGCCCCGGCGACGTGTATCCCATGCTCGGATTCGCGACCGCGTTGCGGGATCGAGGCCATCGGGTACGCTTCTCAGCCAATGCCCATTACGCCGCACTTGCGGAACACTATGGCCTGGAATTCATCGGTTCCCCCTTGCCGCGGATCATCCCTGAGGCGCGCGTTCCCAGCCGCCCGCTGCGACGGGCGCAAGAGGTCTTCACCCGATCGTGGCTGTATCAGTCGGTGTCCCGTCAGGGAATGAGGACACGCCGTTATCTCGCCCGGATGCGCTGGCTCTATGAGCTGGTGGCGAATGAGCCCGATCCGCGCCGCACCGTGGTGGTGACCCCCGTCAACTCTTTCGGGGCCAGGATCGCGCAGGAGAAGCTGGGAGCCGGGCTGGTGACGGTCCAATTACAACCCGCTGGCTTCCGAAGCGCCTGCGACGCGCCCGGATTGCCCTTGCCGGCCAGTGCCGGCCGAATGGTGCGGAGCGCACTATGGTCTGCGATCGACTGTTATTTTGAGCTCACCATCACTCCCTCTTTAAATCGGTTCCGCTCCGAACTCGGGTTGCCCTTCGTGCACAGGCCGTTCCGGCGCTGGGTTTACTCTCCGGATCTGGTCATTGGGTTGTTCCCGGACTGGTTCGCCCCGCCCCAGCCGGACTGGCCGCCGAACGCTCATACGACCGGATTTGCTCTGTTCGATGAGAGCGGGAACCGGCAGGCGCCTCCGGAACTGGAGTCTTTCCTGAAGAGTGGCGAGTTTCCCATCGTCTTTACACGCGGGTCCCAATCGCGGGGGGAACGGACTTTTTTTGAGACGTCGATCGAGATTTGCCGCCGTTTGAAGCGTCGCGGGCTCCTGCTTGCCCGCCACAGCAGCTCGATTCCGAAGTCCCTTCCGGAAACGGTGCGCCACTTTGAATACGTTCCGCTGAGCGCCGTGCTGCCGCGGGCCTGCGCGATTGTCCATCATGGCGGCGTCGGCACTACTGCGCTGGCGCTGGCCGCGGGAGTTCCCCAGTTGGCGGTTCCACTGTTCGACGATCAGCCCGACAATGCGGCGCGAGTCCAACGGCTTGGCGCGGGGTTCCGTTTGACGCCACGGGCTTACCGAGCCGGGTTGGCTTCCCGCCGGCTGCAGGACTTGCTGGATTCCCAAGACGTGGCCGCGACCTGCCGCAGCCTGGCCGCACGGATGCAAGGCCCGAACCCTCTCGCCGAGGCTTGCCGCCTGATTGAAAGCCGGTGGGGTCCGTAAAAATCCGGTTTCAGTTTTCTGAAAAACCTCTGGTAGACTGGGCTACTTGCCGAATGTTGAACAGCGCTTCCGTGCCGATACCTGATCGAGAGCCTCGGTTGATCCCTATTCCGCGGGTCACCGACGAGAGCGGCAGTCTTTGCGTGGTAGATTGGGCCGAGACGCTGCCCTTTTCTCCTGCGCGGTTCTACTTTGTTTACGACGTCGCGCCCGGCGCGCGGAGGGCCGGACACGCGCACTTTCTCGAAGAGGAGCTGATCGTCTGCCTCAACGGCGCATTCAGGATTCTGACGGACGACGGGAGCGGCCGCCGGGAATTTCATCTCGACCGTGCGGAGATGGCCCTCCACATTCCGCCTCTGGTTTGGCACTCGCTGGATCGGTTCACTCCAGGCGCGGTGTGTGCAGTGTTCGCCTCCGGCCGTTACAACCAAGACGACTATTGCCGTGACTACCAGCGGTTCCTCGAAACAATCAAAGACCCAACGCGATAGGATTCCTTACGACGCGGGTTATGAGGTTTCCCGTTGAGCGGCGCAGGTCACGCGCCGCTGGTGAGCGTGATCGTTTGCGTCTATAACGGCGAGCCGTTTCTCCCCGCGGCGATTCATTCCGCTTTCGAGCAACTCCTTTCGGATTTCGAGATCGTCGCCGTCGACGACGGCTCGACGGATCGGTCGGCATCCTTGCTTGCCTCCTATGGCGATCCGAGGCTGAGAGTCCTCCGGCAGCGGAATCAGGGTTCGGCCGCCGCGCTCGAGGCGGGCCTGGAAGCCGCCCGCGGAGAGTACGTCGCGCTCCTCGACCAGGACGATGTCTGGAAACCGGATTTCCTCGCCGCCCACGTCGATCTGCTGAAGAGTAAGCCCGGGGTCGATTTGACGTTTTCCTGGTTTCAAGTCATCGACGGAATGGGCCGCGAAATCGGGGTCCCGTCGAACCGCTATCGCGGCGCCATCGATTTTGAAGGGCTACTGGCGGATTTCGTGATTGGCGCGAGTTCCAACGTGATGATGAGACGCGACGCGATCGCCCGGGCCGGCGGGGTGGACCCGGCCCTCCCCCGGCTCTACGACATGGACTTGTGTTTGCGGGTCGCTTTGCTGGCTCCCCGAAACGTGGAAGCGATCCCGAGGGATTTGATGCAGTATCGGAGACACAAAACCCAGATTTCGCGCGACGTGCCGGCGCTCGAACGAGAATGGGAATGGATGCTCGAAAAGTTGAGGGTCCTGGCGCCTCGGGAGGCCGGCCGCGCTGCGAATCGAGGATGCTCCAACATGAATCGTTACTTTGCGCGTCTCGCCTATGGAGAGCGAAACTATGGCCGGGGGCTCGGCTTTCTGGCGCGCGCCTGCCGCCAAACGCCCGCGCATTTCGTTTGCGATTCCAGGAATTGGCTGACCGGCGCGGCGTGCCTGAGTGGGCTGATCGTCCCAGCGCGGCTTCAGCGCAAGCTGGAACGGATCGCCGGACTCAAGCTGGACGCTTGATTGGTTCGGGCGTCGCCCGCCTGCGATGCCCACCCCCAGTTTCCCCCCAGGTCGCCTATCCTGCGCTCTTGCGCCTTCGCGAACTGATCCGAGCTCGCGGCGAATGGCGGCGCCGTTCCTTTACGACCTCAAAGGCGGACTTTCTCCGGCGGATCTCTTCTTCCGCTCGGAACCAATCCTGTTCGGGAGAGCCATCGGGACGGCCCCGCGCTTCCCAGTAGGAGTACGCAAGGCGTGCGATTCTCTTATGCTCCAGCGGCGCGGTCGCGACTTCGCCGGCGGGCTTGCCGGCAGGAGTGTCGGTCATCTTATTCGCGGGTGATGACATGGTGCTCACCTCCTTTGGCTGGAGTATACTCCTTTCTCCGCTGGATGGAGTTCTGGTGTCGCTTTGCAGATGCTCAGCCCCGAACTGCTCCAACAGCGGCGACATTGCCGGGGAAGATCATCTCCACCCTCGTGCGCAGGTGCATCACGAACCGGCGGTGGATGACGTGTGATCGTGGATCTGCGGATACTCGGACACGGCCACGCCTGCCTCGATTCGCTCAAGCACTGCGAGCCCCTCCCGATGGAGCCGCGCTGTATCGATGCCCTCGGAGGACGGCAAGTAGAGAGCCAGTTTGTGTAGTCCCTTCTGGAGCTGACGGCTCGCACCCGCCGGATTGCCGCGCTCGCAATGATAGAAACCGACTGCAAGGTGAATCAAGGCTTGCAAGAAGAGCCGCCGCGGCCCCGCCTCCACGGTCCAAGCCTCCTCCAGGACTTCGTGGCACGAGAAAAACTCGCGATTGTTGAAGAGCAGGATTCCCCTCTGCAATCGTTCGTCGATCACCGTGAATCCCTTAAGCTGCCGCCCACCACAATGATAAGACCATCAACGACGAGGTCCAGTTGCCGATCCGGCTTTGCGGGGAGCAGGGCGTGCCTGGTGCGCGCGCCGCAGATGCGCGCAGCCCTCGCGTTGGATTTGAACACCGGTCTCCGGTCGTGCCCGAGGGCGCCTTCTACCCGCCGCCGCCGACCTGGACGTACTTACTGTGGACGATTTTCTTCGGATCGACGTCCTTATCGACGACGACTCCATAGAACGGGTTCATCATCTCTTCCCATGTCATGGAGCCGTAGTAAACCGTCTTGTTCGGATTCGGATTGAACTTGTTGTTCACCGAGTTGTCGAAATGGGCATCCACGTGAAGGACGGTTCCCTTCGGCACCTTAAGCGAGACGTTGTAGCCAAGCTGCCAATTAAAGTCGTAGTGCGGGACGCTCAGGATCGTCTGCTTTCTTCCGTCGGGATACTCAAGGGTGTAGGTCATGTCCTTGCCGCGAAAGTGCATGTGCGGCATCAGGTACACCAGTTCCACATCTTGAAGGAAGGTGACTTCAGCAGGCGGACTCTCCCAGTTCGAATCGTTCGGTGGAATCGCGAATCGCTTCGGGTCCGTGGGTGAGGTCGTCAGGAAAGAGACATACCGCCGCTGCGGAGCTTGATTGAGAACCGTGAAGCCGACCTTCACGTGATCCGTTGCGGCTTTCCCATTCGGCGTGTAGTGCAGACCGAAAGTAATGTCCGATCCGGCGGGGACGAGCCTGGCAGCATGGATCGAACGATAGTCCGCGGCAAAGTTGCCTGGCAGATAGCAATCCTCTGCGCCTGCCGGAGCGTTCGCGTTTCCGCGAGCAGGCAGGCCCCCTGCGCTCCCTCGGTTGGCGAGTGGGGTGGAGTCGCCATCACTGCTCCTGGGCGTTCCACCGCCGAGGAACGTGGGACCCTTGTCCGGAAGCGCGGAGCCCTCCTCGTCGCGCTCCTTGTCGGCCCAGTACGCCACTCCATACTTGTAGTTCGGATTGTGCGGAATATAGCTGATGCAGACGTGATGGGTGATGGCGGGGAACTCGGGTTTGATCTGCACCGATGTCACCCAGGTATCCTTGGTGAAACCCGACGGCATGATCACTGTCATCCACTCGACCACGTTATTCTTCGGACTGGCGGGCACATCCGTCGTGGGCCCTTCCACGATGATGTCCGGCTTGATGGCCCACCCATTCGGCCACTCGACAGCGGCAGGCGCATCCTTGATATCGCCTTCAGGCGCGCCGGCATCGGCCCACTTCGCGATCGTATCGATCTCGTTCTGCTTGAGCGAACGATCGTTTAGATAAGGACCATGCTGCGGGTCAGCAAACCACGGCGGCATCTTCCTCACAAGCACCGCGGCCTTCATCGCCTTCGCCCACGGCCGGACATTTTGATATGTGAGGAACGGCATCGGCGCGACTTGCCCAGGACGGTGACAGGTCTGACAATTCCGCTGAAGAATCGGCTCGACGTCTTTATGAAACGTGACGGGGCCGTCGGCAGCGAGCGTCACCACACCGGTCATCAAAGACGTTAAACCAACACTGAGTAGCCGGACACCCATGCGACGGCCTCCTTACCTGGATCCTTCCAGATGATTAATTCTCCTACTAACACAGTCCGCGCGCAAGCCCCGGCAGAGATCGTCTTGATGACAGCTTGCGCGGCGACTCACGTGCGGAGGCGCGGTACGGAATGAACATGAGCATCGCCTAAAATTCCAGAGCGTGATGGCATGTCAAACCGATTCGCAGCCGCTATCCGCTATCCACGCTCCACCAGTTTCTAAGTACAAACCCTCATAGAGACTCGGGACTCACAGTGATTGACTCTGTGCGTCGCCGGAGCGAAAATGGCTTAGTGAGGCGTGTTCTACATTTTGCACTCGCATTGACGGTGCTTACCGCTCTGATGTGGACGATCGCCGCCAAAGGTCAAGGTCTTGGGCGCGCGGCTTCGGCGCTGGGCGCTCTTCTTCAGCTCGGCGGCTCGCCGGTGGCCGCTTCGGCTGCCGTGCTTTCCGAGCATGAGATGGAAGAGATCGACGCCATGACGCCTCAAGACCAGGCCATGAGGCTGCTCGAAAGAACCATTAATCATTATGCTGGCGCGGGAGAAGAGATCGCTAAGCGCTCGGAGGGATGGATCGGGCAAATTCATTCGACGCCCCAACTGGAGGAGATGACCAATACCGCCTACTTTTCGAGCGACCTTCGCGTACGCGCGGCGGCGCTCGAGATTTGGCTGGCGCGCGATCAACTGCACAAGAGCCCGGAGACGGTGGATGAGTTGATTCGGGCCGCGGCGGTGGCTCCTCGCGACAAGAAGTGGTTCCTGCTTTCCAGCCTCGGCATCCTCGGCGGACGGGGCATCGAACCCGAAAAAGTGTTTGATACGCTGTCCCTGGCGGTGCACGATCCCGACGCGGCCATCCGCGGCTCGGCGATCAACGGGCTGGGACTGCTGGGCGCGGAGCGCACGATCGCTCCCTTGCTGGAGGTGTTTCATAGCGATCCCTCCGCCGATCTGCGCGAGAGGGCGGCATGCAATCTGGCCGATTCCGGCATGCTCTCGCGCGAATTGCGGCAAAAGGCTGTGCCCGAGCTGGTGCGCTTTAGCCAGGACCCGAGCCTCGACGCGGAGACCAGGAAGTGGGTCTTCCAGGCTCTTCGCGAAATCACGCAACAGAAGTTCGGTAACGACCCGTCCGGCTGGGTCAGCTGGTGGGGGTCGCAAGCGGGCCGCCAATAAGGCCGCTTTTCGCGCCCCATCTCCTCGCCGAAGCTCCACTCGTAGAGGAATGCGGTCTTCACGCTATAATTGCTGGGTGACGCGATGGAAGATTTGATCAAGAAGCTCCAGGGAGAGATCGCGGCGCTCGAAAACGAGTTGCGCATCGAGCTTCCCCGGGAGATCCTGAAGGCCCGCGCCCACGGCGATCTGAGCGAGAACGCCGAGTATCACGCCGCCAAGGAGCGGCAGGGCTACGTCAACGCGCGCCTGGGCCAGTTGCACGCCCGCCTGCGCGCGATTTCGATGATCGACATGTCGAAGATCCCCCAGGACCGCGTGGGCCTGGGTTCCACCGTCGTGGTCCTGGATCTCGACAAGAACGAAAAAATCAAGTACAAGCTGGTGACCAGCGAGGAGTTCGACGTGGCCCGGGGCTTGATTTCCACCAGCTCTCCCATCGGCCGCGGCTTGATGGGAAAGCGCGTGGGCGACTCGGCTCGCATCCAGATTCCGGATGGCGTCCGCGAGATGGAAATCGTAGAATTGATCACGATTCACCAGAGTGGGGATTAGCGGCGATGACTTACACGCGCGCGATCGGGCTGGGCTGCAACAAGGTCATCCTGTTGATCGTGCGCGGGCTCGCGTTGTCGAAGATCCATCCGAACGTGCTCACGTTCCTGGGTTTACTGATCAATATCGGCGGGGCGGCCCTGCTCGCCACCGGCCAATTTCGCTGGGCCGGCGTGGTGATCATCGGCGCCGGGCTGTTCGACATGGTGGACGGCCGGGTGGCGCGCGAAACCAACCGCGTGACGCGCTTCGGCGGCTTCTTCGATTCGGTTCTCGACCGCTATTCGGACCTGGCGCTGCTGGTGGGCCTGCTGGTGTGGTACGGGTCCATCAACCGCCCGTTCTACGTGGTCCTGACGGCGCTGGTGATGACCGGATCGGTGATGGTGAGCTATACGCGGGCGCGGGCGGAAAATTCCATCCCCACCTGCAAGGTCGGGTTTATGGAGCGGCCCGAGCGGGTGGTGCTGCTGATCATCGGCGCGCTGTTCTCACGGATGGCCCAGGTGCTGTGGGTGATCGCGATTCTGTCGAACCTGACCGTGGTGCACCGCATGATGTTCACCTGGCAGGAGGCGCGGCGCCTGGAAGAAGCGCAACTGAAGCCGGCCAAAGCAAGCGCTACGAAGGCAGGCTGAGGCCGGGCCTGCCGACACTTCGAGCGCGGAAGCAGCGGACACTCATCGCACGCAGACCCGCAACAGTTTATCTAGAAAACCGCTCCTGGTCGGTTCAGCCCTCCGGCAGGGCTGACGGGCTCTCGCGGTTGGCCGGCTTGGCGACTTTACGCTCTTCTGAGTCCGATACCATCACTAACCGAGCAGTACCCCGCCATGGCCATCCGGCGGTCCGTGGGTGTATAGTGGCTGCTGGAGTATTTGGCCTATGAAGATCTTCGCGACCGTGATCGCCTTGGCTGCATTCGTACCACCGCTTGCAGCGCAGTGGGCGCAATATCGCACGCCCGGCATCCCGCGCACCGCTGATGGCAAACCGAACCTCGCCGCGCCAGCGCCACGTACCGCCGGCGGCAAGCCCGACCTCACGGGTCTGTGGGACATGGTTAGCAATATCGGGGTCACTAATCTCGGGGACCTCCAGCCCACCGACGTTCAGCCTTGGGCGCAAGCGTTGGTTAAGCAGCGCGAGGAAAACTTCGGCAGGGACAACCCCCATTTCCAGTGTCTGCCGCAGGGGCCAGCCTACACCACGCTCGGAGGCATGAAGAGGGTCCTCCAGACTCCCTCGATGATCGTCATCCTGAACGAAGATATCACCAACCGTCAGATTTACACGGACGGCCGCGCCCTGGAGGCCGATCCCAACCCGAGCTGGATGGGATACTCGGTAGGGCACTGGGACGGAGACACGCTGGTGGTGGAGAGCAACGGATTCAACGACCGGACCTGGCTCCTTGGCGGCTATCCCCATACCGAAGCGTTGCGCATGACGGAGCGCTTCCGGCGCACCGATTTCGGCCACCTGGAAATCGCAGTGACGTTCCAGGACCCCAAGGCCTACAACAAGGCTTGGACGGTTCCAATCCGTGCGCAGTTGTCTACCGACACGGAGTTGATGGAATCGGTCTGCAATGAATTCCCGGACAACGGGCAGGAGCACTGGATCGGCAAGGTCTCGGACGCCCAGAGAACGGCGGTGAAGGTCGCTCCCGAAGTCTTGGCGAAATATGCCGGCGTGTACAAAGGGCTGTATCTCGAGCGCCCCCGCACGGTCGAGGTTACTCTCTCCGGCGGTACGCTGTTCATCGCCCTGAACGGAGGGGAGAAGCGGCCCATCGTTGCGCAGTCGGAGACCGGCTTTTCGGGTACCGGACTGACGTACCAGTTCATCCGGGACGACCACGGCATCGCGACCCACGTGATTGAGAGTCGTGTGTCTGGCGACTACAAGTACGAACGCCAGAAGTAGCATCGGGAAACCGCGTTCGGAATGGGGGCCACTTCATTTGGAAAGTAATCCATTTGGACGGGAAGCGCCCTAGCCGCGGCAGCTTGAAAAGCCGCCCCACAAACCGGCTCGGTCGCGCCGCCGGCGATGGCTCCTACGATCAACAACGGCTCCGCGCCTGAGACAGTCGCCTCGGGCAGCGGCGCGTCCGGCGATTCGTGGGACAGATCCTGCTCGCAGGCGAAGAACCTGACGAACGGCCGGCGCTGGTGCGTAACCTGGTCGCGGATGGTCCCGCGCAGCATCGGGTAGCGGGCTTCGAGCGCGTCGAGGACCGAGCGCTGCGTCGCTGGGCCCTCGACCTCGAGCGTCACTTCACCGCTGACGCGCGCCAGCGTGCGCAAATGCGCCGGCAGAACCACCCTGATCATGCGAGCGTCTGGACCTCGACCGAAAGCACGGCGGGAAGGTCCCGCACGATGGGAGTCCAATTGTCGCCGGCGTCGGCCGAGGCGTACACCTGCCCGCCGGTAGTGCCGAAATACACGCCGCAGGAGTCGAGTGAATCGACGGCCATCGCGTCGCGCAGCACGTTCACGTAGCAG
>JBGPLI010000155.1:0-14078 GCA_041486445.1 Bryobacteraceae bacterium | reverse complement strand
CTGCTGCGCCTCGGCTTTCACATGTTCGTGGTCGTGGTGGGCGGCCTGATCCTGTCGGGAGCCGTGAACACGTCCATGATCGGCGCCAATGGCATCCTGAACAGGGTGGCCGAGGACGGCGTGCTTCTGCCCTGGTTTCGCAAGCCGCACCGCAAGTACGGCACCACGAACCACATCATCAACGTGATCGCGATTTTGCAGATCGCTACCATCGTCGGCAGCCGCGGCGACATGACGGTGCTGGCCGAAGCATACGCGTTCGGCGTCGTCTGGAGCTTCTTCATGAAGGCGCTGGGCGTGATGGTGCTGCGCTTTCAGCGTCACGACCAGGAGTACAAGACGCCGCTTAATTTCCATATCCGCGGGTACGAGATTCCCCTCGGCCTGGGGATCACGACGCTGGCGCTGGGAGCCCTGGCCGTCGCCAACCTCTTCACCAAGCAGATCGCAACCAAGTACGGCGTCGCGTTCACGATCGTCCTGTTCTTCACCTTCATCATTTCCGAGCGCATCAACCTGCACCGCAAGAGCCAGGAGAAGAAGGGACTGGAGCAGTTCAACCTCGATCACCAGGCGCAAATCGACGCGTCAGCATCCACGCGCGCCCCGGATGCGTGCTGGTGGCGGTCCGCGACTACCGTCGCATGGAGCACCTGAAGAAAGTTCTCGAGAAGACCAACCTGCGGCGGCACGACATCGTCGTGATGACCGTGCGGCCGATCCCGACAGGGGCCGGCGAGTACGAGCTTTCCGAGGCCCAGCTCTTCAGCGATTACGAGAAGGAGCTGTTCAGCCACGTGGTGGAGGTCGCCGAGAAGGAGGGCAAGCCGGTGGAGTTGCTGGAGGTGCCCGCGGTGAATCCGTTCGACGCCATGGCGCAAACGGCCAGCAGTCTGCGCGCATCCCGGCTGGTGACCGGCGTCAGCGCGCGCATGGAATCCGACGAGCTGGCCCGCCGGATCGGCCTGGCCTGGGAAAGGCTGCCCGAGCCTCGCCACGCGTTTTCGCTGGAGGTCATCAGCGCGGACCGGCCTTCGATCTACGTCAACCTGGGTCCCCATCCGCCGCGGCTGTGGCCGGAGGACGTGGACCTGCTGCACGAGCTGTGGCTGAAGCTGGAGCGGGACACCGAGCTGGGCTCGCGGCTGCATCACCGCGACGTGCTGGGAGTCGCCTTGCGGAGGCTGCAGAAGGATCTCACGAATTCGGGCAGGGACGGCGTGATCCACGACATCGAGAAGGAATTGCGCAAAGAGTGAGCGCCTCGGCACTGCCGAGAAAGTGGAGTCGCGCGCTGCACGAAGCGATACCGCGCCACGCGCTACACTGAAATTTCATGTCCCTTAAAATCGGAATCAACGGATTCGGACGCATTGGCCGTAATGTGTTCCGGGCGGGATTGCACAATCCTGACGTCGAGTTCGTCGCCGCTAACGATCTCACCGATACCAAGACGCTGGCGCACTTGCTGAAGTACGATTCGATCCTCGGGCCGCTCCACGAGAGCGTGAAGGCCGAAGCCGACGCGATTGCCGCCGGCGGAAAGCGGATCAAGATTTTCGCCGTCAAAGATCCGGCCGAGATCGACTGGCCCAGCATGGGAGCCCAGATCGTGATCGAATCGACCGGAAAGTTCACCGAAGGCAAGGACGCAGCCAAACATCTGCGCGGGACGGTGAAGAAGGTGATCATCTCGGCGCCCGCCAAGAACGAGGACATCACGATCGTGCTGGGCGTGAACGAGAAATCCTACGATCCGGCGAAGCACCACGTGATCTCCAACGCCTCCTGCACCACCAACTGCCTGGCGCCGGTGGTCAAGGTGCTGCATGAGAGATTCGGCATCGAGAAGGGCTCGATGACCACGATTCACAGCTACACCAACGACCAGCACGTGCTGGATTTCCCGCACAAGGATCTGCGGCGCGCCCGCGCCGCGGCCATCAACATGATTCCCACCACCACCGGCGCGGCCAAGGCGATCGGTCTGGTGATGCCCGAACTCAAGGGCAAGCTCGACGGCTACGCGATGCGCGTTCCGACTCCCAATGTTTCGGTGGTGGATCTGGTTGCGGTAACGTCGAGGTCCACGACCGCGGAAGAAGTAAATGGCGCTCTCAAAGAAGCCGCTTGCGGCGCGCTCAAGGGAATCCTCGCTTACACCGAGGACCCGGTGGTCTCCACCGACATGATGCACAACCCCAATAGCTCGATCGTCGACGCGCAGCTCACCAAGGTACTGGGCGGGAACCTGTTGAAAGTGGTGGCGTGGTACGACAACGAGTGGGGATATTCGATGCGCTGCATCGACCTGGCGTTGTTTTTGGCGAAGAGGGGGCTTTAATATGCGGGTGTTCCGAATCTCAATGTTCTTGCTGTTGAGTTGCGTCGCTCTGATGGCCAAGATCTACGACAAAAGCGCCGAAGTCGCGGGGATGACGGTGCACTATAAGGTCGCTCTTCCCAACGACTACGATCCGGACAAGACGTACCCGGCCGTACTGGCGTTTCCGCCGGGATCGCAGACGCCGGACATGGTGCAGTTCACAATGCTGCAGAACTGGTCGCCGCAGGTGGACCGGCGAGGATACATCGTGGTGGTCCCGGCGGCTCCGGGCGGGCGCGTGTTCGTGGGCGAGGGCGCGGCGATTTTCCCCGAGTTCCTGGAGCGGCTTCTCGGCGAGTACAAGATCCGCGACCGGAAATTTCACATCGCGGGGATGTCCAACGGCGGGCGCAGCGCATTTCACATCGCGGCCATGTACCCGCAATACTTTCTGTCGGTGACCGGACTTCCGGGCTATCTGCCGGAGGCGACACCGGAACGCATCCAGGCGCTCGCGAAAATGTGCATCTTCATGCATGCGGGCGAGCTGGATTCGGACTGGGTGGCGAGGATGCAACAGCAAGCCGACGAGTTTCGCGGCAAGGGCTACACGGTGCATTTCACCGTGGAGAAAGGCGAGGGCCACGTGATGTCCACGCTGGCGGGCTCGCGCTCGGCGCGACTGTACGATCAGATCGAGCAGTCGCGGCAGGGGTGCGGGAAATAACCAATCGGTGAATCCCGCCGAATTTGCCAACGTCGCGCGCGCTGAGCATGAGTTCTGGTGGTACCGGGGCATGCGCGAAATCCTGTTCCGCGTCCTCGACCCGATCGCCCGCGCCCACCGCTTCGAGCAGATTCTTGAAGCGGGGTGCGGTACGGGACATCTCTCTAAACTGCTTCAGGAGCGCTACGGCTGGACGATGTTCCCGCTCGACTTGAGCGGGGACGGACTCGCCTATGCGCGCCGGCTGGGCCTCGGGCCGCTCACCCAGGCTGACATCCGGACGCTGCCATTCCGCGACGCGGCCTTTGACGCACTTCTCTCCATGGACGTGATCGTGCACCTGGAGCGCGGCCGCGAACGCGAGGCCATGGACGAATTCGCGCGTGTACTGAAACCGGGCGGAGTGCTGGCGCTGCGGGTCTCGGCGTTCGACCTGTTGCGCAGCCGCCATTCGGAATTCGCTCATGAGCGCCAGCGCTTCACGCGCGCCCGTCTGGCAGCCGCGGCCGAACAGGCCGGCTTTCGCGTCGAGCGCGTCACGTATCTGAACACGCTGCTGCTGCCCGTGGCGCTGTTCAAGTTCCGCGTCTGGGAGCCGCTCACGGGCGCGGCGCCGCGCAGCGGAGTCGAACCGGTGGCGAGATGGCTCGACCGCCTGTTGTATCTTCCTCTGCGGATCGAGGCGGGCTGGATCGGCCGCGGCGGTTCCTTCCCGGCCGGACAATCGCTGCTGCTGGTCGCGCGAAAGAATGTTACTTTCGACTCGTCACTTTCGGCGCAGCCATCCACCGGGATTGAATGTCATGATTAGCGCTTCGCGCGAGACGTCCTGCTCGAAGTCCGCGCTGCCGCCGCCGGAGAGGAACTTCTGAACCGCGGCCAACGGACCCGGGCCGAAATCCGG
This sequence comes from Bryobacteraceae bacterium, assembly GCA_041486445.1. Lineage (GTDB taxonomy): Bacteria > Acidobacteriota > Terriglobia > Bryobacterales > Bryobacteraceae > Palsa-187. Next base: position 10,121 of record JBGPLI010000155.1, on the reverse strand, counting down.
CTGCGTCGGCACGCCGTCCATATGCGTGTCCTCCACCACCAGGTAGCTGCCGCGGCTGATCATCGGCGCGTAGGCGTGAAGCTCGTTCAGCACGTGGTTCATGGAATGGTCCGAGTCGAGCGTGACGACGGTTTTGTGTCCCTTCACGAGGCCGGCGATCTTCGATACGATCGCCGGGTCGGTGGAGCTGCCCTTCAGGAACGTGACGTACTTCTTCCACAGGAAATTCGTCGCTGCCGTCGCGGTGAGATCCTGCACATCCACCGTCACAACGCGGGAGTTTTCCAGACCCATGCCGTGGAGCGTGCTGGCCCAGTACAACGCCGACCCGCCGCGATACGTCCCGGTCTCCACCACGAAGTCCGGCTGGATTTCGTAGATGATCTGCTGCATCATCCATAAATCCAGCGGATTTTTTTCGATCGGAACGTTGTGAAACCACATGTCCCGCCAGACATCGAGCTCGTGGAACAGCTTCATCAGCTCGTTCTGCTTCTCCGCGGGCATACGCATCCGCCGCCGCTTGATCACTTCGAGGTAGCCCTGGCGGGCGCGCGCAGTCGCCGCGGCACGCGTGACGAAGGTGTCGTCGGGATGCTTCAGCGCCGCGGTCACGGCGATGATCCCCTGTTCGCGGCCGGTCGCGGGGTCCTTGACCGCCTTGTCGAGCTCGAATTCGACCAGGGCCGGCGTTTGCTTGAGCAGGGACAGGGGAACCTCAAGCGAGATTTGGTACCGGCCCGGCTTGGTATAGGCCGGTTTGCCGAGCTGTTTGCCGTTGACACGCGCCGCTAGCGTCACGCTTCGAACCTCGTTCAGCAGCTCGACAGGAACGTCGAAGTCAAAGTCAAGAAACGTGCGCGCCTCCAGCGGTGGAGGAGCATCCAGAGAAACCGCGAAAGTGCGCGCGGTCCATCGCCAGCCGCCCGTGGATTCGTAGAAGCCCCGCAGCAGCCGATCCTCATAAGTCTGGTCGCCCACGCGAATCTCGTAGATCATCGGCGCGTCGGGCGGGCGGGCGGCTGCCGGCGCCGGCTTGCGCCTGCATCCGGCCGATACGACCAGGGCGAAACAGAAGACCGCCGTGGCGAAAATTCTCATTGGTGATCCTTAGGGCGAAGGCCGCCTCATTCAGATGACCACATTTTAGCGTTTTCGCGCGAAACTTCCGATCTGAAATCGTGCTTTCACATCCAGAGAAGCTATCAGCCTTCAGCTTTCAGCCTTCAGTATGCAAGCGGATCGCTGATCGCTGAGATCTGTCTCGCTGATCGCTGAGAGCTGTCATGATAGATTTCATGCTGCTCGCCCTGGATGCCGGCAACACCAACATCACGATCGGAGCCTTCGACGGCAGGAAGCTGACGGGCCGCTGGCGTTTGCGAACCATTCGCGAACAAACCGCGGATGAGTGGGGCATCCTGATGCGGAACCTGTTCTCGCTTTCTTCGCTGGATCTGGCGGCCGTCGATGGCGTGGTCATTTCAAGCGTGGTCCCGGCCGTGGACCAGCCGCTCACTGCGATGGCCGAGCGTTATTTCAGCCGCCAGCCGATGTTCATCAACCACCGCACCGATATCGGCCTCACCGTCCGCTACGATAATCCCCGCGAGGTGGGCGCGGACCGGCTGGTGAACGGCGCCGCCGGATTTCACAAGTACGGCGGGCCATGCGTGGTCGTGGACCTGGGCACCACCATCAACTTCGATGTGGTCTCGGCGAAGGCGGAATATCTGGGAGGGCTGATCGCGCCCGGCATCGGGATGTCGATCTCGGGTCTGTTCGGCAAGACGGCGAAGCTGCCGATGGTGGATTTTCGCAAGCCGGGAAAGGTGATCGGCAGCAACACCGTGGGGAGCATCCGGTCGGGCCTGTACTACGGATTCATCGCCATGATCGACGGGATCGTGGAGCGCATCGGGGATGAGCTGGGTCCCCAGACGAAAGCGGTCGCCACCGGCGGCCAGGGACAATTGATCGTTGACGGCTCGCGTCTGGTGAAGGAGTACGACGAGGATCTGACGCTCGAAGGGCTCCGCCTCATCTGGGAGAGAAACCAGAGCCGGTGACGGAAAACTACTTCAACTACTTCACTGAAATCGAGGAACATTTTCAGCGCGCCCGCGCCACCGGGCTATTCCTGCTTTCGCCGCTGGATTGGGCGCTGATCGAGACCTGGAAGAACGCCGGCGTTCCGCTCGAAGCGGTGCTACGAGGGATCGATGCCGCGTTCGAAAAATGGCGCGGCCGGCCGGCGCAGGCGAGGGTCCACCTGGTGAACTCGCTGGCCTACTGCGCGCAGGCCGTGGCGGCGGAGGCGCAGGCGATGCTCAACGCCGTGCCCGCCCCGCGCAAACAGAGCGCGCCGCCGTTTACGATCAAAGACGTGCGGGCGTTTGTGACGCGCAATGCGGCAGCTCTTCGCCAGGCGGATTTCGCCGATCTTGCCGTATCGCTCGACGGACTGGATCTGGACGCGCTGTACGGAGATCTGGAGCAACTGGAGCAGCGGCTCACCATCATCGAAGAAAAAATGATCGCGGGGCTGCGGGGGGCCGCGAGCGAGGAAGCGTTGTTTGAAGCGCGGCGCTCGCTCGACCGGGAGCTGAAGCCGTATCGGGGGAAGATGACCGCCGAACAGCTCGCCATGCTCGAGAAGCAATTTCTGGAGCGCAAGCTCCTGGAGGCGTCCGGGCTGCCGCGGCTGAGTCTGTTTTATTTGACGCCGTTGTAAACCAGCAGCCAGGGGTCTCAAGCCCACACTTGCCATCAATTCTGATATCTTCATAGTCCGCTACCATGAACATCAACTTAACAATCAACGGGACCAGTCACTCCCACGACGTGGAGCCGAGGCTGCTCCTGATCCACTATTTGCGAGAAGTAGTGGGCCTCACCGGCCCGCACGTCGGCTGCGAAACGTCGCTGTGCGGCGCTTGCACCATCGAGCTCAACGGCAAGGCGGTGAAGAGCTGCACCATGTTCGCCGTGCAGGCCAACGGCGCCCGCATCGTGACGATCGAGGGACTGGCGGCCAACGGCAAGCTCCACGCGATGCAGGAGGCGTTCTGGAACGAGCACGGGGCGCAGTGCGGCTTCTGCACGCCGGGCATGATCATGGCGTCGAAGCAGATTCTCGACCGCAACCCGCGGCCCACCGACGAAGAAATCCGGCACGGCCTCGCAGGGAATCTCTGCCGCTGCACGGGTTATCAGCACATCGTCAATGCGGTGAGAGCGGCCGCAAAGGCAGGAGCGTAAACCGATGGCCACCACAACCACCAAACCCGAAACCCTTGTCGGAAAGCGCATCCGGCGGCGCGAGGATCCACGCCTGATCACAGGCTCGGCCACCTACGTCGAAGACATCAAGATGCCGGGCATGCACTACGCGGTGATCGTGCGCAGCCCCCATGCCGCGGCGAAGATCCGCTCGATCGATACGAAGAAGGCCGCCGCGGCCAAAAGCGTCGTCGCGGTGTTCACCGGCAAGGACACTGAGGGCGTAGGGCCGGTGCCGTGCGGCGCGTCGCTGCCGGACCTTCGCGTGCCGCATCATCACATTCTGGCGACCGACCGGGTCTACTTCGTGGGTCATCCGGTCGCCGTGGTGGTGGCGACCGACCGATACCTGGCGCGCGACGCGGCCGATCTAGTGGAGGTCGACTACCAGGTTTTGCCCGCCGTCGCCGATCCCGAGAAAGCGCTCGCCAAAGGAGCGCCGGCCGTGCATCCGGAGTGGCCCGATAATATCGCGTTCAATTTCCACCAGGACGGGGGCGATTACGCCAAGGCCGCTGCGGAAGCCGATGTGGTGGTGAAGCAGCGCATCACTAGCCAGCGCCTGATCCCGACGGCGATGGAGACGCGCGGGGTGGTGGCGGAGTGGCGCGCGGCGGATCGCCAGCTCAATCTGTATTCCTCGACCCAGATCCCGCACCTGTTGCGCACGCTGCTGGCGATGATGCTGGGCCTGGAAGAAAACCGCCTGCGCGTGGTCACTCCCGAAGTAGGCGGCGGGTTCGGCAGCAAGCTCAACGTCTACGCCGAGGAAGCGCTGATGGGCTTCGTGGCGATGAAGATCAACAAGCCGGTGAAGTGGATCGAGACCCGCCGCGAGAATTTCCTCACCACCATCCACGGCCGCGGCCACGTGGATTACTACGAAATCGCGGCCAAGAACGACGGAACCATCCTCGGCATCAAGCTGAAGATCATCCAGGATCTGGGCGCGTATCATCAATTGCTGACCCCGGCCATCCCCACGCTCAGCGTTCTGATGATGCCCGGCTTGTACCGGACCAAGAACATCACGGCCGACGTGGTGGGCGTGTTCACCAATTGCGTTCCCACCGACGCCTACCGCGGCGCCGGGCGCCCGGAAGCCACGCACGGCATCGAGCGCATGGTGGACATCCTGGCCGCCAAGCTGAACATGGATCCGGCCGAGATCCGGCTCAAGAATTTCGTTTTGAACGAAGAGTTCCCGTTCCCCACCGCCACCGGTCTGATCTACGATTCGGGCGATTACGCCGCGCCTCTCAAGAAAGCGCTCGGTATCGTCGATTACCGGAAGCTCCGCATGGAGCAGGCCGAGTCGCGCAAGCAGGGCAAGCTGATGGGCATCGGCATTGCCACCTACGGCGAGATTTGCGCCTTCGGTCCGTCGCCGGCGACGCCAGCGGGCGGCTGGGAGAGCGCGACCGTGAAGATCGATCCTTCCGGCAAGGTGACCGTGTTGACCGGCGCGTCCCCGCACGGCCAGGGCGAGGAGACGACCTTCGCGCAGATCGCCGCCGACGAACTCGGTGTGGATATCGACGACATTCTGGTGCTGCACGGCGACACGGCCATCGTGCAATACGGCATCGGCACGTTCGGGAGCCGCGGCACGGCGGTCGGCGGCACGGCGGTCTACTTCGCGCTCCAGGACCTGAAGGCGAAGATCAAGAAGTACGGAGCGATGCTGCTGGGCTCGGACGACGTGAGTTTCTCCGGCGGCCAGGTCACGTGCAACAAGACCGGCAGCACCAAATCCCTTCAGGAGATTGCCGGCGCTACCTACCGCGCGATGCAGTTGCCTCCCAACACGGAACCGGGACTGCAGGCGACCACCTTCTGGGAGCCGCCGAACTTTACGTTCCCCTTCGGCGCTCACATCGTGATTACCGACGTGGAGCGCGACACTGGCGCGATTTCGATCCGCCGCTATGTAGCGGTCGACGATTGCGGCAACATCCTGAATCCGCTGATCGTCGACGGGCAGGTGCACGGCGGCGTGGCGCAGGGCATCGGCCAGGCGCTGTGGGAGCAAGCCGTCTACGACGATAACGGCCAGCTCCTCACGGGCGAGCTGACCGACTATGTCCTGCCCAAGGCGCACATGATGCCGTGGATCGAGAGCTCCCATACCATCACGCCCTCGCCGGTGAATCCGCTGGGCGTGAAAGGCATCGGTGAAGCCGGGACCATCGGCTGCTCGCCGGCGGTGGTGAACTCGGTGGTGGATGCGCTTTCGCCGCTGGGCGTGCAGCACATCGATATGCCGATGACGCCGGAGAAGATCTGGAAGCTGGTCAAGGGAGGCGCCGCATGATTCCGCAAACCTTCGAATACACCGCTCCGGCGACGCTCGACGAAGCGCTGCGCCTTCTGGCCCAGGGGGCCAAACCGCTCGCCGGCGGGATGAGCCTGATCCCGATGATGAAGCTGCGGCTGGCTGCGCCGGATCGCCTGGTGGATCTGGGCAAGCTGAAAGACTTGAGTTACATCCGCGAGGAAGCCGGCGCATTGCGCCTGGGGGCCACGACCACGCACCACGAGATTGAAAGCTCCCCTCTGGTGCGCGGGAAATGCCCCCTGCTGGCGGAGGCGGCGGGCGCCATCGGCGACGTGCAGGTGCGCAACATGGGCACCATCGGCGGCAGCGTAGCGCACGCCGATCCCTCGGCCGACTATCCGGCGGCGCTGCAGGCGCTCGAAGCCAAGGTGGTGCTGAAGGGCGCGAAGTCCGAGAGGACGGTGGCGGTGGCGGACTTCTTCGCCGACGCGTTCACCACGTCGCTCGCCGCTGGTGAGATCGTCCGCGAGGTGGTGGTGCCCGTGGAGGATTCGGCCACCGGCACGAGCTATCGGAAACTGCTCCAGCCGGCGAGTGGATTCGCGATCGTGGGCGTGGCGGCGCGCCTGCGGAGATCGGGCGGCAAGATCGCCATGGCGCGCATCGGCGTCACGGGTTTGTCGAACCGCTCCTATCGCGCTACGGCGGCCGAGAAAGCTCTTGAAGGCAAAGCCGGCTCGGCGGCCGAGATTCAGAACGCCGCGGCGCTGGTGACCGAGGGCGCCGACGCCAACTCCGATCTGCACGCTTCGGCCGACTATCGCCGCCACCTGGCGACTGTATATGCGGCGCGCGCCCTGCTGGCCGCGCTCGCGAGGACGGCGTGAAGCTCGCGGGCGCCTATACGCTCCCCTTTCCGCCCGAACGCGCGTATCAACTGATGCAGGACCCGGAGGTGCTGGCACGCGCCATCCCCGGATGCGAAGGCCTCGAGAAAATCGGCGAGGACGAATACCGCATGAAGATGAAGATGGCGCTGGCCAGCCTCTCGGGCGCATTCGAGGGCAAAGTGAAGATCGCGGATCAGGCTCCGCCGTCGAGCTTTCGTTTGCTGGTAGAGGGCGCCGGGAAGATCGGGTTCGTGAAGGGCGACGGCGTGCTGCGTCTGACGGCGAACGATGCCGGAACCGAGGTCGCCTACGAGGGCGATGCGCAGGTGGGCGGCACTATCGCCGCCGTCGGCCAGCGACTGATCGACGGCACGGCGAAGATGATGACCCGGCGGTTTTTCGAAAAGCTGGCGGAGGAAGGGTAGGAGAAGAAGCCGGACGGGGCGTCCGGCGCGGTCCAGGGGACCGCCCCACATTGACTGCTCAGGCTGGCAGCACGGCCGTAGTGAGCCAGAAGGATTCGATCAGCTTTCCCACTTGGATCAACTTGTCGAGATCCGGGGGCTTGGTGATGTAGCAGTTGGCGTGCAGGTCGTAGGCAGTCTGCACGTCTTCCACGCTGGTGGAGGTGGACAATACCACAACGGGAATCTGGCGCAAGCTCTTTTCCTGTTTGATCTCCGCCAGCACTTCCCGCCCGTCCTTCCGGGGAAGGTTGAGGTCGAGAAGGATAAACGCAGGCCGGGGGCTGTCTGCGTAAGATCCCGTGCGCTGAAGAAACGCAAGAGCTTGTTCGCCATCGCGCGTTACGTTCAGGTGGCTTCGGAACTTTCCTTCCTTGAAGGCTTCCTGCATGAGCCGGATGTCCCCTGGGTTATCTTCCACCAGAAGAATCTCGACAGCCTTGTCAAACTGGGTTTCTCGAATGGACATGGGGAGGCGAAGCTAGTGGGGGCCGCCCGTGAATCTTCTCATGCTACCCCCGGGTACTCCGGAATTGAGAAATAAAATGTCGACCCTTCGCCCGGTGTGGATTGAAGCCAGATCCTCCCCCCGTGATGTTCGACGATTTTTTTGGAAATGGCGAGGCCGATTCCCGATCCCGGATATTCCTCGCTGCCGTGGAGGCGCTCAAAGATGCCGAAGATCCGTTCGGCGTGTTGCGGAGCGATGCCGATGCCGTTGTCGCGGACAGAGAACACCACGGCGTCGCCCTGCTTTTCGAGGGAGATGTGGACCATCGGTTGCGTGCCCTTTTGGAACTTGATGGCATTCCCGATGAGGTTCTGAAACACGTCGGTGAGCAAGATGGGATCGGCGAAGACTACAGGAAGCGGGTCCCGGGTGACGACGGCGTGGCGGTCGTCGACCGCTGTTTGCAAGTTGGCCAGCGCATTCTGAACGAGGGCTTCGGCCGAGACCGTGGAGAAATCCGTGGCTTGGATGCCGACCCGGGAGAAGCGGAGCAGGTCCTGGATCAGGCCCTTCATCCGTTTCGCCCCATCGACGGCGTAGTGAATGAACTCCCGGGCGTCGTCGTCGAGCTGCCCGCCATAGCGCTTATCGAGAATCGCCAGATAGCTGGTGATCATTCGCAGGGGCTCCTGCAAATCGTGCGAGGCGGCATGGGCGAACTGCTCCAGCTCGGCGTTGGATCGGCGCAGGTCCTCGGTCGCCCGCGCGAGCTGGTCGGCCGCGCGCTTGCGTTCCGTGATATCACTCACGAGGGCGATGGCCACCAGGCCGTCGCGGGTCTTGGCGAAGCTGAGCCCGATTTCGGCGGGAAACTCCGTGCCGTCCTTTCGCCGGCCGGCGAGGTCCATGCCGGCGCCCATCGCGCGCACCCGCGGCTCTGAGAAGTACCCGGCGCGATGGCCGGCGTGCACGCCGCGATAGCGCTCGGGCAGCAGAAGCTCCAACTCCTGGCCTATTAGCTCCGAGGGGTCATATCCAAACACTTCCGCGACGCGCCGGTTCACCATTCGGATGCAGCCGTTGCCGGAAATGACCAGGATCACCTGCGACGCGGCGTCAAATATCGACTGGCGCGTGGCCTCGGCTTCATCCAGCATGTGCAGCGCTAACCACCGGCGGCGCTTCATTTCCAACGATCCGCATCGGAATCGAGAAATAGAAGGTCGAACCCGCGCCTGGCGTGGATTCAAACCAGATCCGTCCCCCATGGCGTTCGGCGATCTTCTTCGAGATGGCGAGGCCGATGCCCGATCCGGGGTATTCCTCGATGCCGTGGAGGCGCTCGAAGATGAGGAAGATCCGGCTGGCGTGTTGCGCGTCGATGCCGATGCCGTTGTCTCGAATGCGGAATATCCACTCTTCGCCCCGCTTCTCGCTGGAAATATGGATCACCGGTGGAGTGTCCTTCTGGAACTTGATGGCATTGCCGATGAGATTCTGAAATAGCTGGGTGAGCAGGACGGGGTCGGCGAAGACCGGGGGAAGCGGGTCCCAGGTGATCTCGGCACGGCGGTTCTCGATTGCGACCTGCAAGTTGGCGAGGGCGCTCTCCAGGATCGATTCGGCCGGAACGGCGCGAAGATCGAGTGCTTGCATGCCGGCCCGGGAAAAGCGGAGCAGGTCCTGGATCAGGACCTTCATGCGGGTCGCTCCATCGACGGCGTAGTGGATGAACTCGCGCGCGTCGTCGTCGATCTGCCCTCCATAGCGGCGTTCGAGAATCGCCAGGTAACTGGTGATCATTCGGAGCGGTTCCTGCAAGTCGTGCGAGGCGACATGGGCGAACTGCTCAAGCTCGGCGTTGGAGCGGCGCAGGGCCTCGTTCGCCTGCGCGAGCTCGTCGGCCCGCTTCTTACGGTTGGTGATATCGCTCACCAGACCGATGGCCATCACGCCTTCGCCGGTTTTCACGTGGCCGAGCCCGATCTCGACCGGAAACTCGGTGCCATCCTTTCGCCGGCCGGCGAGGTTCATGCCGGCGCCCATCGCGCGCACCCGCGGCTCTGCGAAGTACTCGGCGCGACGGCCGACGTGCGAGGTGCGATAGCGATCCGGCAACAGGAGCTCCAGTTCCTGATCGAGCAGCTCCGAGCGCTCATAGCCGAACATTTCTTCGGTGCGCCGGTTCACCAGGCGGATGCGGCCGTCGGGCGATACAGCCAGGATCGCCTGCGACGCAGCCTCAAAATAGGACCGGAGTGTCGCTTCGCTCCCCAGCCGGTCGCTTTCGAGATAACGCTGGAGCTTCTCCTCGGCCTCTTGGCGCGCCCGGATCTCCCGATCGAGCGCCCGATGCCCCGGCGCCCACAGCCGGTTTCGGAAAAAATCGGCTAACCCGCTCATCCATCAATAGTGCGAACCCGGCGCGGCTTTTCTCAGAGCGGAATGTTGCCGTGTTTCTTTCTTGGAACTGTATCCACTTTGGTTTCGAGCATGCGCAGCGCCCGGATCACGCGTGGACGAGTCTGGTGCGGCTCGATCACGTCGTCCAGGAACCCGAGCTCGGCTGTTACGAAAGGATTGGCGAAGCGCTCGCGAAACTCTTCGGTTTTGGCGCGGCGGACGGCGTCCTGGTCCTCAGCCGCAGCCAGCTCCCGGCGATAGACGATGTTCACGGCCCCCTCCGCGCCCATCACCGCGATCTCGGCGCGGGGCCAGGCAAGGTTAACGTCGGTGCGGAGGTGCTTCGATCCCAT
>JBGPLI010000154.1:0-14091 GCA_041486445.1 Bryobacteraceae bacterium | reverse complement strand
GGGCAGCCGGCCAGCGTCACGCCGAATACGCTCGCCTTGAACGCGCCGCTTTTCTCCTTGAGGCCGGTTGAGCAACTGTCCTTGGCCTGGTTGTGGCACTTGATGCAATAGTTCGCCTGGTCAAGTGAGTGCTTCAGGTCCATACCCGCGTCGGTCAGCTTGAAGCCTTCGCGATGCCGCCATGCGCGCGGCGGCAGGGCCAGGCGCGGGACTCCCTGCGCTTCCACCGTCTCGACGGGGATGAGGTGAGTCATCTCCAGTTTGTGCGGGACCTTGAAAAGCACGCCGTCGTGATGCTTCTCCATGCCAGCGGGGCAAAGCGCGGCCCAGGCGGCGTATTGCGCGGCCGTGCGAAGTTGCGCCTGGTGTTCGGGCTCGGCGTCCAGCCATCGGGATACGTGCTCGAGGAAGCTCGCTTCGGTCAGCGGCTCGCCGAACAGCGCGTCGAGCTCGGCGGCGAGCGCACCGCCATTGATGGCGCTCGCCTGTTCGCGGGTAACGCCGCTGATCGCTTTTTTCTGAACGAACTTCCGCTTCAGCGCGTAGAGTGGCGCCAGGGCGTCGTGGCGGGCCTGCAAACGGCGCACGTCGGCCGAGACGCCGAACAGCTCGCCGATGAAATCCTCGACGTGCGGCGCCAGGGCGACCATCAGGTCCGACTGCTGCTTGCGCGGGAGCGCAGCCGGGTTCGTCCGCGCTTCGAGCAGCCGGGCGCACAGCGCGGCGTCGGCGGATTGCAAGTGCGCGACGAATTTCGCGTCCAGGCGCACCAGGCCATCGCGGCGGTACAAATCCTCAAACGCAAAACCAAAACTCAGACCAGACATGTTTGATAGCAAGCCGGCAAGGGCGCCGCGCGATTTTGGATGGTTCTATTCCTCATGATACCAGCTAGCTGGTTGCTGAGAGACGCTCCTCCGCTCGCTGCTTTCGAAGGAACCGAGGCTCACAACAATCGGCAAGCGCATCCGGTAGACTATTTGTTTCATAGAGGAGCGTCGGTATGCGGATTGCGATTGTTTGTCTTGTGGCCGCGACAGCCGCCGGCCAAACGGTAACCTTTCAGGATCTGCGCAACGGATTGAAGGACCCGACGCGTTGGCTCATGTACTCGGGCGATCTCACGGGCCAGCGCCACAGCCCGCTCACGCAGCTCACTCCCGCGAATGTGAATCGGCTGAGCGCGCAGTGGACCTTCCAGACCGACGTGTCGCCGATCATGTCCACGGGCCGGTCCGGCGGACTTCAGAGCGTTCCGCTCGCGCTGGATGGCGTGCTGTACCTCGCCGGGCCACAGAACCGCGTGTGGGCGATCGACGGACGCACTGGCCGGCAGATGTGGCAATACGTGCGTGAGATGCCCGCCGACGTCCCCAACATCGTCAACCGCGGAGTCACGCGAGGCGTGAGCATGCTGGGCGACAAGCTCTTCCTGGGTACGCTCGACGCGCACATGGTCGCGCTCGACATCAAGACCGGCAAGGTGGTCTGGGACACGGTGATCGAGGACTATCACAAGTTCTACAGCGTCACGTCGGCGCCGCTGGTGATCGGCGATAACAAAGTGGTGGTCGGGGTCGGCGGAGGCGACAAGGGTCCGCAGCGCTTCTTCCTCGACGCCTACGACACCCAGACCGGCAAGCGTCTGTGGCGGTTCTTCACCACGCCCGAGCCGGGCGCGCCCGGCAGCGAAACGTGGCCCAAGAGCCAGTCCGTGGCGGCCGGCGGCGGCGCCACGTGGACCATCGGCAGCTACGATCCGGAATTGAACCTGGTGTACTGGGGCACCGGCAATGCGTACGGCCCCGGTGCAACGCGGCCGGGCGATAATCTCTACACTGCATCGCTGGTGGCGCTCGACGGCGACACCGGCAAGCTCCGCTGGTACTACCAGACCGTGCCGCACGATATCCACGATTACGACGCGACGCAGATCCCCGTGGTGGCCGACGTGAAGATCGCCGGCCAGCCGCGCAAGGCGATCCTGTTCGCGCCCAAAGTCGGCTACCTGTACGTGCTCGACCGCGCCACCGGGAAATTTCTCACGGCGCATCCGATGGTGGAGTCCGCCAGGAATTGGGCGAAGGAGATTGGTCCCGACGGGCGGCCCGTTCTGGTGGAGGAGGACGGAACCAAGTGTTGGGCCGACGCTCACGGCGGCACCAACTACTGGCCGCCGTCCTATGATCCCGCGCAAGGGCTCCTGTTCGTCACCGTGCACGAAGTCTGCAAGATTTATAACGTGCCGCCGCCGCCCGGCCAGGTGGCCGGCGCGCCCGGGAGCTGGACCATCGGCGGAGCAGGGTACGCCGCGTTGCGCGCGTTCGATCCGCTGACCGGCAAGCAGAAGTGGGAGTATCGGTTCCCTCCCTCCGACTTCGGCCTGACCGGCGTGAGCCAGGCGCGAGCCGATGGCGGAATCGCGCTGTCGGGAGGCGTGACGTCAACCGCGTCCGGCCTGATCTTCAGCGGCGATAACGAAGGCAACTTTATCGCCTTCGATTCGCGCACCGGCAAACCGCTGTGGCATTATCAGACCGGGTCGCCGGTCTGGGGATCGGCCCCGATCACATACATGCTGGACGGCAAGCAGCACGTGCTTATCGCGGCCGGGTTGACGCTGACCGACTTCGCGATCCCAGATTCCCCGGCGCGATAAGCGCCGCGCTTGACCAGAGCGCTGGAAATCCCTATCCTCATCAAGAGGAGATCATCATGCGATCTAGTGTGCGGAGACGTTTGACAATTGCGGTTCTCGCCGGTGGCTTGGCGGCCGCTCTCGCGGTGGCGGCCTTTGCCCAGGCCAAGTACACCATGACGGTCAACAAGGACCGGTTGCTCAACTCGCAGAACGAGCCGCAAAACTGGTTAATGATGAACGGCGATTACTGATCCACCCGGTACTCGAAGCTCACTCAGATCAACCGGGAAAACGTCAAGAACCTTCGGATGGTCTGGGCGCTGGCGCTCGGCGGCATGCAGGACGTCAAGCAGAACGGCCCGGAAAACGAGCTGAATCCGCTGATCGACAACGGTTTCATGTACACCTCCGACGGCTGGGGCACCATTTATAAAATCGATGCGCGGGATCCGAACCGCGGCCAGTTCGTCTGGGTTGCCGACCCCGGCGTGAAGCACCAGGGCAACACCCCGCGCACGCGCGGCGTTGCATTGTGGGAGGACCTCGTCATCGCCAACCTTCCTGACGGCCGCGTGATTGGGATCAATCGCGACACTGGCGAAATCATATGGGACAAGGTGATGGCCGCAACCAACGAGTTCGGCACCCGGGAGTTCTTCGATACGGCGCCGCTCACGGCGGAAGACAAGGTCCTCATTGCCAACGGGGCAGGGGACGCCGGAACGCGGGGCTGGGTCGCGGCTCTGGAAGCGAGAACCGGCAAGGAGCTATGGCGGTGGTACGTGATCCCCAAGCCCGGCGAACCCGGCAGCGAGACCTGGAAGGATAAAAATAACGCGTGGAAAACCGGCGGCGGCGGCATCTGGCAGACCGGCTCCTACGATCCCGCGACCAAGCTCACCATTTGGGGCACGGGTAACCCGGTTCCGCAATACGATCCCCAGTCTCGTCCGGGCGACAACCTGTACACCGATTCAGCCGTGGCTCTCAATATCGACACCGGCAAACTGGCGTGGCATTATCAATACACGCCCAACGATTCGTGGGACTACGACGAGATCGGCGTGCACATGCTCTACGACACGATCATCAACGGCCAGCCCCGCAAGGTGGTCAGCCATTTCGGCCGCAACGGCTTCTTCTATTCTCTGGATCGCACTAACGGAAGATTTATTAAAGGCGCTCAGTACGTCAACGACCTGAACTGGACCAAGGGCATCGATCCCGAGACCGGCAAGCCGGTCGAATACAATCCCAAGCTGGATGTGCAAGTCTACAATCCGGTAGCGCGGGCGTTGCGTGGCGACCCTGAGAAGCGGACCTGCCCCACCTGGCACGGCGGCGTCGCCCACCAGCCCACCGCTTACAACCCGGTCAAGCATATCGCCTACGGTGTGGGCGTCGAAGGCTGCTTCTCACAAAACGGCGCCGAGTACAAATTCCTCTCGGCCGAAGGCGGCCTCGACCGAAAAAACAGCGAAAAACGCACCTCCAACAGCGACCTCTACTATGGGTCGATCACTGCCTTCGACACGATCAACCACAAGGTCCTCGCGAAAGCCATAACGGACATCGAAATTCGCTCGGGCGCCACGGTCACGGCCGGCGGCGTGGTGTTCACGGCCTTGCAGGATGGTTGGGTAGTGGCCTATAACGACGAGACGCTCGAGGAACTGTGGCGGTTCAACTTGGGCACCGCGCTCAAGGGCGCGCCGGTGACGTATTCGATCGGACCGAAGCAGTATCTGGCGGTGCAAGCCAGCGGCCGGCACCTGCATCCTGTGAAATACGACAACTTCCAGGATTCGAGCTACCTGTTCGTGTTTGCGTTGAACTGATCCGCGGCGCGCTAAACCAACGCCGTCATCGAGCGCGTCAACGGACTCGGCCCTGACGACTTCGTGAACAGAAGCTACCGGTCGAGAGTGATCAAGTGATCCTGCGAGCTGAGCAGCCTAGCGATCCGGATGGCATTGCGCCGAAGCACCTCGGCCGCAACTTCCGTTGGATAGTCGCAGGAGCGGAGAATGACGACCTTGGCGCCCGGAATCTGCAGGCCTTCGAAATCGCGGTCTGTCGAGACCAGAATGAAGTCGTGCGCGGATGCGTACTCCAGAATCCTACGATCGCCTGCACGAGCAAGCCCGTTGCGAAGGGCACTTTCCGACCCGGGGAAGAGATCGCGCAACAATGGAACCAGTCCCGGCGATAGGCTTTCGTCGAAGAGGAGCTTCATCCTCGGGAGACTTTGCGGCCCGCCGCCAATTCGGCGGCGTAGGCGTATACCGCAAGGAAGTCATCCGGTTCGAGTTGAGGATAATCGGCGAGGATCTGCTGCGGGGACGCCCCACTCGACAGCCACTCCAGAATCTCCTGAACAGTGATACGATGACCGCGAATACACGGCTTCCCGAACCGCACGTCAGGATCGATCGTGATCCGCTCCAGAAGTGAATCATGGGCTGTCGGCATTTGTGTGGCCTATAGCTATTGTATAGCGGTGCCGAACCAATCGCGCGACGGCGTTATGGGGCGTGATACGACCAAGCGGTACCCTTGTTCACAGAAGCGTTACACGTGACTACTGATGTTGCTCGTGTTGGTCTTCTGCCCTTTGGCCACGGAGCATGCCAGCAGTCAAGTCACCCGAATCACCCTCCCCCGGTCGCGGGGAAGACCCCTTTGCATGCAGCTGCAGAGTCAGGTGACCTTGATACAGTGAAGACGTTGGTCTCCTCGGGCAACGATGTGAACGTCAAAGACGGCCACGGCTGGACGCCTTTCCACTACGCGGTTGCCTGGGGAGTCCTTGCAGGAGGACAATAGACCGGTTAGGAGGCTTACATGCGTGGACTAGTGCTTTTTGCAGCAGGATTGGTTGCCGGAATTCTCTTGATGCAGCCCATCCGGGCCCAGCAGGAAAAGGCCGCCGGATGGAGACTGAATCACGTCGGAGTCTTTGCGAAGGACTATAACGAGTCCCTCAACTTCTACACGAAGACCATGGGCTTTCGCGAAGTGTTCTCGGTCAAGGATAAGGATGGCAAACCAACCTTGACCTATCTTCAGATCAACCGTGACACGTTCCTGGAACTGGCGCCGGCCAACGATCGTCCGGTGGGGATCAGCCATGCGGGCATCTGGGTCGACGATATGAACGGGACAGTTGCCGCGTTGCGGCAGCGAGGCGCGAAGGTTGACGACCCTCGTACGAGCCCGACCAAGGCAATCATCACGAATGTGGCGGCCCCCGACGGCGTGAGGCTCGAATTAGTCGACATTACCGCCGAGTCGCTCCATAGAAAAGCGATTGACTCTTGGAAGTAAGTGGGCGGCTCAGTTCTTGAATTCTTTGCAGACGTCGGTCTCCGAACCCCAGAATTCGGCGCACTTGGCTCGATCCATCGGGCCCTTCCCGACAATCTTGGCGATCAGAAAATCGGCGATCAACTCGATCTCGCGCGGCTGTAGCGTTGCCGGAGGATCGGGCATGCGCGTCGGGTAGGCTTTGAGGTCGGCCTGCTTCTTGCCGTAGCATCGACCGTCGCTGTAAGCAAACTTGTCGAAGGCGGGCATTTGTGAGTTGAGCTTCCCACACTTGATGATCAGGAGCAGACCGGCGCGGTTGAGCTTGGTCTCGCGCAGGTTGGCGCCATCAGGCATTTGACTGTCGGTCTTGCGACCATCACCGGCCCAGCCATGACAGGTCTCGCAGGCGGCTTTTTGCTGAAAAAGCCTCCTGCCATCGGCAAGGTCGGACGCGTTGGGCGGTTGTTGCTCCTGTCCTTGCGCTCCCGGTGCGAGGAATGCCGCGGCCATGATCGCGACCCATATCGGGCGTTTACGCGTGTCGGTCATGACGGCCGTACCTTATGGGCTAGTGTCCGCCGCCGTGCGGCACGTGCAGCGACATCACCACCAGGACTCCGTTGATCGCGCTGAACCAGTGCGCCGTGTTCTCGGGAACCATGATGAAGTCGCCCTTGGCGATCTGCCGCGACTGGCCGCCTTCAATGCCCGTGCCTCCCAGGTTGTCCGCGTTGTTCCGCTTCTCGTTCACCAGCTTGCCGCCGGTCACCATGGTCGCGGACCCGTCGATCACGTAGAACATCTCCGCGTCCTTCTCGTGCACGGCCGCCGGGCCGACTGCGGCACGGTACTCGAGATTGGCGTTGTAAGGCGCCAGAGCAAGGATGCGTTCGGCGACCACCGGCGCGTCCCCCTTGCGTTCGCTCTTGGCCTTGGCGATGAGAGCCTGGATGTCGGAGGACGAGGAAAACATCTTCATGGCTTGGGTGGCCGGTTGCTGGGCCAGGGCCGCCGAAGTTACGAGAGTGAAACCGATCACGATTGCTCGCATTGAAATCTCCTGTGGGGCTATGCTACCACACCCTGGGCACATTGGATGTATAATCGATCCTGACGGCTGAAACAAGGAGGCGGGTTTATGATGCGCTTGGTTGTTGCGGGCTTGGCCGTGGGATTGGCGGCAATGGCGGCCGATGAATCCTCCCCGGTCACTTTTTCCAAGGATGTACTTTCCATTCTGCAGAAAAACTGTCAGAGCTGTCATCGACCCGGGCAGATCGCTCCGATGTCGCTGCTGAAATACTCCGACGCGCGCCCATGGGCGAAGGCGATCAAGGCCGCGGTGGTGGCGAGAAAGATGCCGCCGTGGTTCGCCGATCCGTCTTACGGCCATTTCGTCAACGATCGTTCTCTGAAGCAGAGCGAGATCGAGACCATCGCGAAGTGGGCCGACACAGGAGCCGTCGAAGGGAATCCGAAAGATGCGCCCTCGTCGATTGAATTTGCAAAAGACGGCTGGGTGATCCAGCCGGAAGTCGTCATGGACCTGCCGCCGCATCCGGTGCCCGCCAAGGGAGTGATCGAGTGGGAGCTGGCCGCATTCCCGGCTCCGTTCAAGAACGACACCTGGGTCACGTCGATGGAAATTCAGCCGGGTGACACCTCGGTGGTTCATCACATCTGCTTCAGTTTCGAGAAACACAAGCCGGGCACGGTGTACAACCGCTATGAGTGGGTGCAAGTGCCGCGCGACGAGACCGGCAATCCCACGCCCGGCAACACCGGATTCGGAGCGTTGCCGAACATGATCATCGGCACGCGCGAGGTGGGCAGCACGGAGAACAAGTACCACCCGGGCAATCCGAGTCTCAGGCAGACGCTCGATTTCTGCTACCTGCCGGGCGCGGGTCCCGACGATTATCGCCTGTGGAACGCCGGGAAACTCGTGCCCGCCGGATCGGACATCGTCGTGAGCATTCACTACACCACCAACGGCAAGGACGTGGTGGACCGGACCAAGATCGGCTTCACCGTGGCGAAGACGCCGCCGGCCAAGAAGTTCGTGGTTCAGGGCTCGGGCGAGGACGCGCCCGTCACCGTGAAGACTCCCGCCAATGAAAGAGCCGTGTTCGCCGCCTCTTACAATCCGGAATTTGCGATTCCGCCGAACGACGGCAACTGGCTGGCGCCTCCGATGGACATCGTATTCCTCAGAGATGTCGAGATCGTGCGGTTGCGGCCTCACGCGCACGTTCGCGGAAAGAGCAGTCAATACAAGCTGATCTATCCCGACGGGCGGGAAGAGATCGCGCTCAACGTGCCGCGCTACGATTTCAACTGGCAGCTTTCTTACGGTACGGAGCTGAAATTACCGAAGGGCACGAAGATGCACTTCGAATTTCGTTACGACAATTCTCCGAACAACAAGTACAACCCCGATCCGAGCCGCTGGGTGTATCAGGGGTTCCAGAGTTGGGAGGAGATGATGGCGCCCAACCTCGGCTTCATCGTGGATCGTGACGCCGACATAGGCGGCCTCATGTCCGTGCTGAATTAGCGCGGTCCAGACTCTCGCGGTCCCAGTGAGCGAGCTTCGCGCCCGCCGCATAGGCGCTCTGGCAAAATTCGAGAATTGACTTTTCCGGAAATGCGCCGGCCCGCGCATCGTCGTACTTCAAAATAAACTCGCCGAGTTGGCGATCCCAATGGGCGGCGTCCGGACGCACAGGCTCGGCCTCCAGTCCCGGAGGCGGTGGCGCGCTGTAGGCGTAAAACGCCGCGTTCTTGAAACGCCTGTCCCCCGGCCAGAATCCGCAGCTGGTTATCTCGTGCGAATACGCCTCCTGCGTCATGGGATCGACGCCTTCCTTCTGGGGCGCGCGACGGCCCGAGAAACGCGTCACCGCCAGATCGAAGGAGCCCCAGAAAAAATGGACGGGACTGCACTTGCCGAGGAATCGCGCACGGAACTGCTTGAGCACGCGGTCGGCGTTGATCAGAATGCGCCGGAATCTCTCGACGTACTCGGCGGCGTAGGACGCGTGGTGTTGATCTTCATCAAAAGGAGTTGAATCGTCGAACTCCGCCGGGGTGCGGTCGATGCGCACCTCGATTCCGAGTGACCTGAGCGAAGCCATGTATTCCGCGTAGAAATCGGCGACGGAGCGGGGAAACAGCCGCATCGCGTGCTCGCTGCCCCAACTGGTCTGAAGCAGTAGCCGGTGGGCCACCAGATCGAACTCCGCCGCAAACGTGCCGTGGCCCGACGGAATGGCCGACGTGGTGAGGCCGCGTGGTGTGACGTAGAGAGTCACGTTCCACCAGTGGTTTTCGCGCGGCGTGAGCGCCATACGTGTCTTGCCCACGATCTGGGTCCACATGTGGAGCGTGTCGCAGGTGCTTTCCCATTCCGCGAACGGGAGTGCAGGCCAGTCAGAAGGACTCAAGCATCACCTCGTCGACGTAGCACCAGCCCCAGTCTTCGCCCGGCTCGATCGATTTTACGATGGGGTGCTTGGTCGAATGAAAGTGCTTGGTGGCGTGCTTGTTTTTCGACGAGTCGCAGCAGCCGACGTGACCGCACGCCATACACAAGCGGAGGTGCACCCAAGTGTCGCCCATCTTCAGGCACTCCTCGCAGCCCCGGGTGTGGGGTTTGACGTTCTTGATCTGATCCGTGTGCGAACAGGTATTCATCGCTACGGCGTCCTCTCTACCGCTTCAACGCCGCTTCCCAGTTCAGCACCACGGTGATGGGGGTCTGGACGTTTTGCTGCGCCGGCGGCACCGCGGCGATGAATCGCTTGCCGTCGGCCGTCACATCCCAATCGCCCACATTGGGCGGTAGCGCGAACAACTGTTTGGGAACTCCCGCCTGAAATGCCGTGCCGGTTATGGTCACGTCCACGGCCATCGGCGATCCGTTGGGGGCGCGGAAGATCAGCTCCTTCCCGTCCGCGCGCCACTTCGCCAGCGTTCCGCCGTCCTTCGAGACCTGCCACTTGCCCTCTCCGAGCGAAGGTCCGGAGGCGGTGAACGGGCGGATGTAGACTTCGGCCCGGCCGGACTCGTTCGAGGTGTAGGCGATCCAGCGCATATCGGGGGAGAAGCTCCCCTCGCTTTCGTTGAACGTGGTTCCCAGTAACAGAACTGGCTTCCGGTCTCCTTCGAGCGGAAGCACCCATAGATCTTGCTGTGTCTTGGGAGTATTGAAGGTGTTATACAGCAAAAAGCGTCCGTCGCGCGACCAACTGGTGGGAGCCTTGATCTCCCCCGGTTTTTTGAGCAGCTCTTTCTCATCGCCCGCACCGCTCGAGGCCTTTTCATAAAAAGTATCCAGAGTGTTCCCGGCCGTAAAAGCGATTCGACTCCCATCCGCGGACCAGATTGGATTCGAGCCCGGAGTGTGGCGGAACGTGAACCGCGTGCGGACTCCACGCGCGAAGTCGAGCGTCCAGATATCTCCGAGCGAGTTGACGATCTCATCGCGGACCGCTGCCCGCGTTCCGTCCGCGGAGAGGGCAATGCCTTGGTCGGAACTGAGCTCCCCGAACGTACCTACGCTCTTTCCCTGCCGGTCGAACCAGGTGAGTTGGAGGCCCGCTGCTGAGGCGCCGGTACGATACGCAAGAGCGCCGCTGGGAGAGACCGAAAAAAATCCGTGCTGCCCAGAGATCCCCAACCGTTCGGCGACCGCCATGGGCTCGCCGGTGAGTTCCAGCCGTCCGGCGTCGAAGGGCTGGGCCATCAGAGTGGTATCGCGCATGAAGAACAATCGGCCGCCCACGGGGCCTTGCGAAGGCGTGTAGACGGCGCTGAGCCGGGTTGCGAGCAACCGCTCGCGCTTCTGTTCCTCGGGCTTGGCATCCAGCGATCCGGCGTATACGCCGGTGACCTCAGGGGTCCCCGCGCGGTGATAGAGGAAGTGCCGGCCGTCCGGCAGGAAAACAGGAGCAGAGTGAAACGTTTCTCCGCGCTGGCGATCGACGGCGGTGATTTCGGTGGGCACGCCCCCCGACGCCGATACTCGCCGCAGAGGACCTTGACCGGCGCCGCCGAAAATAATTACGCCGTCCCGGCTCCAGGCGCCCCCCCCGACTCGGCCCGCCTCGCAAAGCGTCTGCGGCGGCCCGCCGGACACCTCGATCTTCTTGAGCTGGCCTCCCGCCCCGAACGCGATGAAGCGGCTGTCCGGCGACCAGACGAGAGCCGCTGCGCCTTCCGTGCCGGCCAGATGCCTGGACTCGAGCGCATCCAGGTCGCGAATCCACACGCCCGGTTGCCGCCCGGTTGTAGTGAACGCGAGATTGCGTCCATCGGGCGACAATGCCATCCACAGGCCGAAATCCTCGTTTTCGGGCAGCGGGAACTGGAAGCGAGTCGATTTCATTGGCGCGGGCGGCTTCGGCCACAGCGCCCAGGCCGTCGCCACTGCGATCACGGCAAATGCGGCCGCTACGGCCTTCCACAACCACTGCCTTCTTGCCGGCGCCGGTGCGGGCGCGGGGGCTTCGAGCGAGATCCACTCCAGCGCGTGCTTCACTTCACGCGCCGATTGCCAACGCCGGTCCGGATCTTTTTCGAGGCACGTTTGCACCACCCGGTCCAGAGCTTTCGGGGTCACCGGTTGCAGCTCGCTGACCGGCCGCGGCTGGTCCTTGAGAATCGATGCAATGAGGCTCGCCTGCGTCGATCCTTGGAACACCCGCTTGCCGGTGATCAGCTCATACAGCACCAGGCCGAAAGCGAAGATGTCGCTGCGGGCATCGGCTTCCTTGCCTTCCACCTGCTCCGGCGACATGTATTGCAGCGTGCCCAGGATCGAGCCCTCGCTGGTCAGAGGCAGCGTCTGCGTGACCCCGTCCGCGGCGGGGGCGCGTTCAAATTTGGCCAGACCGAAGTCGAGCACCTTGACACCGTTCTGGTTGACCAGGATGTTGCCCGGCTTGAGGTCGCGGTGGGTGATGCCCTTGCGGTGCGCCGCGTCCAGCGCATCGAGCATCTGGCCCGCCAGCGCCAGCGCCTCGTTCAACGGCAGGGGCCCCTTCAGAGGCTTGCCCTCGACGTACTCCATCACCAGGAAGTCCGGCCCGATGTCGTAGAGCGAGCAGATGTGGGGATGGTTCAGCGCGGCGATGGCGTGGGCCTCGCGCTCGAAGCGCTCGCTGAAGTGGTTGCGGCTCTTCTTGATGGCGACGGTGCGGTTCAGGCGCGTGTCGCGCGCTTTCCACACTTCGCCCATGCCGCCTTCACCAAGTGGTTCGAGGATCTCGTAGGGACCGAGCTTGTCGCCGGCGGAAAGGGGCATAGCTGTCATGACATTCTATCTCACTTCAAAAGTTGCGACAGGGCGCCAAGTTGTCCTAACTACTTTCCGTCGCGAAATGGCGATTGTCCACCGCTCCGTGACCGTCGCGGCTCGGTAAGTGGCTGTAAACGTAGAACGCCGATTCCGAGCCGCCATGCGTGAGCATGCGGTTTGCCAAATTTTGCGACGGGAAGTAAGTCGCCTGGACAATACCGAGCGCGGCGAACAAAAAATACGAAACGAACCCATGACTTTTTGTGGCAACCTCAAGTAAAGACAAGTCTTTAACCATTAATCCCTATTGAAAACGAACCCATCGAAGGAGTCCCTGGCCCGCAGTAGCCGGACCAGGGGTCCGGCGCAGGGCATGGCCCTGCCCCACCGTTCTTCATCAACTTTGGGTAACACGAGAGGAGGCGCGCGGAGAGCGTTTCGGGACGCCATGTGCGGAGGAGAGGGGAGTTACAGGCTCAACAACTACTGCACCTGACCCGAGGCCAGCGCCTCGACGAACCCGCGTTCGATAGGCCACGTGCCGGTGACTAACGCGTTCTGCTGCTGGAACGTTCCCGCCGTCAGCACGCCGCTCAAGTCCCGCGGATTCGGCGTCAGACGATCCCGGTCCAGCATTTTCTTGAGCAGATCGGTGGTGGCGCTCAACTGCTTGACCATCGCGGCGGCTGCCTCCGGCGAGTTGCATGCCACCTCCAACCGTACCTGTAGGTGGTCGCCTTGCTGACCCACGGCGAAGACCACCTGCCGCGCCTGCGCCAGCGGCGACAAGAAGGCGTGCGTGCCCGTCGGGAAATCGCTCAGGTCGCTGAAAGCGAACGCCGCCGCGGAAACCCAGACCGGCTCGGGCGGCAACGCCGGCGGATTCTTCCACTGATTGGGTCCGATCATGCTGACGCCGCGATCCTCCTGCGAGACCGCCAGTGCGAGGACGTCCGGCCGCAGCGGATAGAAGGAAATGTTGCGGTCGGCTGCGCTGCCGGGCATCGAGCAGATGGTGTTGCGGCACTGGCCACCCTGGGAGCGCGCGTAATCGGACAGCCGCCTCCACTCGAAACGGCCATGCACTGTCAGGTACACGCCGCCGCGCAGGAATGCGGCGGCGACGGCGTCGAGATCGGTGCGATAATCGAAGCCGGTTTCCGCGACAAACTTACGGTAGTCGGGTTCCTCGGCGGCCTTCGATCCCGCCAGCAGATTCAGCAGGCCGCTGCGGCGCAACAGGTCCACATCGATGTAGACCCGCGCGGTCACATCCGGCGGGAGAGCCGCGATCAGCTCCTTGGCTCCGTAGGGATGGGCCGAGCGGCGCCATTGAGCCACGCCCACGGCCACCGCGCATAGCGCCACTACCAGCGCCGCCAGTTGCCACGGCTGGAAACGAATCCGCACCTTTCCGAAGGTTACTCCATTTTCCCTTCAGACAGCGGTGGCGGTCTCGGCGACCCTGGCTTGTTTCCAGAGCTGGATGTGCGGCTCCAGATCCTTCATCATGCGCGCGAACTGTTTCGGATCGAGCGACTGGGCCCCGTCGCTCATCGCCTTCTCCGGCTGCGGATGCATCTCCACCAGCAAACCGTCCGCGCCGATGGCCACTGCGGCGCGCGCGAGCGCGGGCACCAGGCTGCGCTTGCCGGTGGCGTGGCTCGGGTCGAGGATCACGGGAAGATGCGTCAGTTCGTTCAGCGCCGCCACCGCGACGATGTCGCAAGTGTTGCGCGTCACCGTCTCGAAGGTCCGGATGCCGCGCTCGCACAGCATCACCTGGGGGTTGCCGTGGGCGACGATGTACTCGGCCGACATCAGCAGCTCTTTGACGGTG
>JBGPLI010000153.1:0-14135 GCA_041486445.1 Bryobacteraceae bacterium | reverse complement strand
TCCGTTTCTTAAGCCGCAACGGAGAGGCACCGGTCTTGTACCGGCGGACACCCATCGCACGCAGACCCGCAACAGTTTATCTAGAAAACCGCTCCTGGTCGGTTCGGCCCTCCGATGAGAGAGCGCGCTGAACTCCTTCCGCCTGTAGAATAGGGGATCGGCAAAAGTTCGCGGGCGAGAAAAAGCGCGAAGTGATAGGGACGGAAGGAAAAATAGTCCGGCGGGAGAAGGGGAATTAACGTCTCGACTGCCGCGCCCGTACGATAAAGCGATTCGGTGCGGGGCCGACGTAATAAAACGGATAACACGTGACCAGCGTGAGGGCCGGCTGGTTCGAAGCCTGAAGAACTTCAACCTCACCGGGAGCGACTACTCGCTTCGATTCGACCGAATAGTCGTAGGATCCGCGGAGCGTCGCGATGCGTATTTCGTCGCCAACCCGGATCTTGCGAAGTTTGCGGAAGAAAGTGTCGCGATGGCCCGCGATGCCTACATTACCATCTTCGCCCGGGAAAGCTGTTCCGGGGACATGCCCCACACCCAATTCCAGAACGTCGGGCTCCACTCCTTCGACCACCATGACGGAAATGCCAAGACGAGGGATATCGAGACGGCCGAACGGAGATCCGTCAGGCACGGTGCGGCGTCCGGGTCTCTCAGCTTTGGCCGCTGGCGGAGGGACCGAGTTCAGGCTGCGATTGAACTTCCAGTGCTGGTAGGCCTGGTAGAGACCCGCCTCAGAGTAAATCACCGCGACATAGCCCAACGCCAGCAAACCAACCAGCAGGAAAACCACTTCGGCCGGCCGAAGGAAGCGGCGCGCAGCCGAACCCCGATACCTGCGCCAATGAAGTTTGATTTTCATGCGGACACGCAGGAATCAGCCTGGCGCAGGCTGGTTGCGCCAGGCTCGAGTCAATCTTCCGTTACAAAACGCGCTTCCGAATCAGCCTGAAAGCGCCAGCCAAACCCAGCGAACACAGCCCCAGTAGGGCCACGAACGGCAACGGGCTGGCCGTCTTCGGAAGCTCCTCGACCGGAGCCACGAGGCTCACAGCCGGGGCCGCAGCCACCACGGGCGGCTCGGCAGGCAATTCAATCGCTTGCGCGATCTCGACTTCCTCCTTCTCCGGTGTAATCGCTACCACGGGAGTTTCAAGCAGCTCCTTCGCCTGCTCGGTGGGCGTCACTTCGGCAGCCAGCACGGGTACGTGTGCCGCCTGGGCAAGCTCCGCAGCTTCCCGTTTGGGATAGACGAATTCCTGCCCGAAGCTATCTCCGGGGTAGAACCAGGCCCGGATCGCCTCCGGTTTATTCCTCGGGCGCTCCTCGAAGCGAAGTACGGTTTCGCTGGTGGGCTTCAACCGTAAGTTTGGAAGCGCCAAGATCGTCCCATACAGACGTGTTTCATCGGCGCTAAAAACCTGCACGACGTGCCGGCTGGTAGGAACGTCCGCCAGCCGGAACACGTAGGTTCCCGCCGGCAGCACCATCCCCGGCAATTCCACGGGCTGACTAAAAGTCACGGTGGTGTGTTTGTCCCACTGGCCCGCCACCGCGGGGAGCGCCGCGAAGAGCGCAGCAAAGCAGAAAATCATTGCGATTCTTTTGCCCATAAATACACTCCTTTCTTTTGCGTTCGCTCTTGCAGATGGAAAAAGCAATTGTTGGGCCACGCAGGCTCCTTATGCATCAACGATCCAGCCGCCGCGGGACACGACATGCCGGTGAAGCTTTTGGGGCAGGTCACCCAGTTTTTGCGCCGCATGCCCCAAAACTTTGCCACGACCCGCACGCACCAAAGGACCAACTGGTACTTAGTACCGGCAGGCTACGTGCTAATCATCACGTTGAACCCGGATTTGGAAGGAGGTGCTCGAAATGTCAAAAGTCGAAGTTAAGAAAGCCGACAGCGGCAAGAATGCCTTAGCTTTCTTTGAGGAAGTCGCAAGGCGGTTTCAGGCGGTTCAGAAACGCGCATTTGAGCTGTTCGAGAATCGCGGACGCCAACCGGGCCAGGACCTGGAGGATTGGCTGAAGGCTGAGCGCGAACTATTCGGCTCGTTGGCCACGGAGCTGGCGGAAAAGAACGGCGTCTACCAGATGCAGATCACCTTGCCCGGCTTCGATGCCAAAGACGTGGAGGTGACGGCAACGCCAACTGAAATCGTCGTGCGCGCCAACACGCAAGAAGAAAAGGAAACAAAGGAGGGTGAGGTGCTATGGACCGAGTTCGGCTCCAGCGACGTCTACCGGCGATTCGAGGTGCCGAATCCGATCAATGCAGACGAAGTCACAGCCAAACTTGAGAATGGCCTTCTTCGGATTAACGCTCCGAGGATCGCTAAGCCCAAAGAACTCGCCGCCAAAGCGGCTTAGCCGCTGCTGCTGCGGGCATCAGGGGACTGGGGCGAGCAGTTTGCGGTGGCGCCTCAGTATTTCCCGAACCTCGGCGTCCGTCACCTGACGGAAATCCGCGTACCACTCACCGACAGCGAAGAACGGCTCGGGCTGGGCGAGACACACGCACGCGTCTGCCTCTCTCCTCAGGCGGCTGCAAGCTTCCGAAGAAGCGACTGGCACCGCGATGATCAGCTTGTGCGGATGAGAGCCACGGACATGCCGTGCCGCGGCCACCATGGTCGCGCCTGTCGCCAAGCCATCGTCCACAAGCACTACAGCGCGGCCGTGGAGATCGGGCGCCGGGAGACCACCGCGGTAAAGCTCTTCGCGACGCTCCAACTCGCGACTCTCCCGGGCCACAACCGCTTCTACTTCTTCGTCGGAAATATGGAACTCGCGGATCAGCCGGTGGTCCAGAAGCCGGGTTCCGCCGGCAATCGCGCCCATGGCGAGCTCCGGTTGCCAGGGGACGCCGAGCTTCCGGACCACGACTACATCGAGCGGCGCCTTCAATGCTTCGGCTACTTCCGCCCCGACGGGAAGGCCGCCCCGGGGCAAAGCCAGGACGATCGTATTTGGCGTCACCGTACGCGTAGCGAGCTCCGTTCCCAACAAGCGGCCCGCTTCGGCGCGATCTTGAAATGGCAGCTCCAGCGTCACGTTTCTCCTGAGACAGCCCTGTTGAAGCATGTGCAACTGGTGTTCCGAAGGCGCCAGTCCTGATATCCTAGCAAAAGCGCCTCCCGGTGCCCGAGGATGTCCATTGAACTGCAATCTCGCGTTAGTTGTACTTGCGGGTTTAGCCGGCGTGGTGGTCCCAGCCCATGCGCAGACGCCATCCGAGGAACACCGCCTTCGGCTATATCACACCCACACCCAGGAGCATCTGGATGTGGTCTACAAGCGCGGCGCAGCATACCTCTCCCAGGCGCTCTCAACGCTGGACACATTCCTTCGCGACCACCGCACCGGCGACATTCATCATTTTGACACTCGTCTGTTCGATCTGCTTTCCGATTTGAGCGCAGCCAGTGGCCGCCCGGACACCGAGATCAGCGTGATTTGCGGGTATCGGACGCCCTGGAGCAACGAGTTTCTCAGAATGAACACCACCGGAGTCGCCAGGAACAGTTTGCACATGGAGGCGGAAGCGATTGACATTCGACTGCCCGGCGTAAAGACCACCCGGCTTCGCGACGTGGCGCTGGCGCTTGGGCGGGGCGGTGTGGGATATTACGTCGGCTCGGATTTCATTCACGTGGATCTGGGCCGCGTGCGCCGCTGGTAGGTTTCCAGGTGTGGCCATCGCATCTCGCATTGCCCACACCGCTCGGATGACCCCGCCGAGTACTGGTACATATAGATCTACCTGCCATTGAATCGCCGGGAATTTGTGCGAAAATATTAGTATGTCGGTTGTTTTCTGACGCGGGCGTAAGGCACGATCGCTGCGCCCTCTCAAGAAGGCAAGACAGAGCCCGAGAAGACCGGAGGGTACGGTTTCCATGAAGAACATCATCGTTCGTTTTGTCCGCGATGAGGGTGGTCAAGACCTCATCGAGTACACTTTGCTCCTGGCCTTTGTATGCCTGGCTTCGGCAGCCTTGTTCATCGGCGCTGGCACGACTATGTCAGGTATTTGGACTACCGCCAATTCCATTCTGGTTAACGCTAACTCGTCCGCCAGTTGATCGTCGTGCGCTGGCCGGGCCGCCCCGCGCGCGTGGGTCAGCGAATACCCGCCTGCCTGAGCGCTCGGGCTACTTCGGCAACCCTGCGGCCCTGGAGCTTCGCGCCCTCGACGGCATCGGCGGCGGGTCCGGCGAATCCCGGTGGCACGATCACACAACCCAGCCGGGCCAGCGCGCCACAGAGCGACGGGAGGGCGGAATCGGATCCCGAGGTGAGCGCCCCCGCGACTTTCCCATTGAGCTTTCCCTGCGAGCGGAGAGCTTCGAGCGAAGCGATGTATCCTTGGCACTCCGCCGAAAAATTCCGCGCAGGGATCGCCAGGATGATGGCATCGGCCCAGGCGGCATCCGCCTCGCGCGGCGCGACGTAATCCATATTCATTCGATCGCCCTCGGCGGTGGTTTCCGCCTCGATGTCCGGGAGCCGCCGCAGCCGGATATTGGCCCTGCCTTCGACGGCTCCTACGGCCGCCGCCAGCGCCAGCTTCTCGGTCGCTCCGTGATAAGAGTAGAAGGTGACAACAACGTTCACATCCTGCATTCTGTGCGCTCACGCCAAGTCGAACACGAGAATTTCCGCGCCCTCCGGGCCGTCCCCCGCCAGCGCGAGCTCGCGCTCATCGCTGACCGCCGCGGCATCGCCTTCGTTGAGATCCTGTCCGTTCAGGCACAGTTTCCCGCGGGCCACCTGCACCCACGCGTGGCGGCCCGGCGCGAGTGTTTTCGCCACTTTCTCTCCGGAGTTGAGCACGGCGGCGTAGACACGCGCGTCCTGATGAATCACGGCCGCGGGTTCGGCCGGGCTCGCTTCGGGTCCGGCGAGCAGGCGGAGCCGGCCCTGCTTCTCTTCGGGCGCGAAGGAAATCTCCTGGTAGGACGGCGCGGCGTCCTGAACCGACGGCTCAATCCATATTTGCAGGAAGTGCACCGGGTCGGTGTGTGACGCGTTGAACTCGCTGTGCACCACCCCCGTGCCCGCCGACATCACCTGGATGACGTTGGACCCGAAGGTACGCCGCTCGCCCATGCTGTCCCGATGCGTCAGGGTCCCTTCGAGCACGTAGGTGAGGATCTCCATATCGCGATGCCCGTGCGCTCCAAACCCTTTGCCGGGCGCCACGCGGTCGTCGTTGAGCACACGGAGCGAGCGAAACCCCACGTGCGCCGGATCGTAGTAATCGGCGAAGGAAAAAGCGTGGTAGGTATTGAGCCAGCCGCGGTCGGCGTGGCCGCGCTCGTGGCTCTTGCGGATCGTGATCATTGATTCTCCTATGATGTCGATGATACAATCCCCGCGGACGATGCAGCCCGATCAACCGCGCCCCAGATCCCTCAGCGCGCGATCGGCGGCCGTCACGCCTCGATATTGCGCCTCCTCGAAGATCGAAAATCCGCTCAAATCGGAGTTGGCGTAAAACACCGGGCCCTCGCCCGAGGCGAATCGGCGCCGCGTCTGGGACCCGAGAAGTCCCGGCACAGGGCGCGCCATGGCATGGCCGATGCGCATCACATCGATGCGCGAGACGCAATCGCGGATATCGCGATGCGCGCGCGAAAGGTCGTGGAGGATCGCCTCGCGCCAGTAGCTCCAATCTTTTTCGAGCAGCATCGCGCGCATTTCCGCCGGAGGCCGGTGGGCAAGCGACCAATAGAACGTCCACACCGTCCGCTCGATGTGGGATCGCAGGCTCATGTGCGTGGCCACCACGTAGCCCAAGGCCGGGGAATCGTAGATCACGTTGTCCCAGGCTGGTTCCCCCGCCGGGATACGGTCGAGCGTCAGGTTCGCCGTGAGCCAGGGCGAGTAAACAAACCCGGCGGGCGGCGGCGCGTCCTCGACAATGTAGGGTGCAAGAAACGTCGGCGCGGCGAAGATCACTCGCTCGGCCAGGTACTCGACCGTCTCCGTGCGCACACGCAGGCCGCGGCCGCTCCGCACGATCGAGTGGACCGGAGAGGAAACCCGCAGCCACGGTTTCAGTCTCTCGACCAGTTGCCGCGCGATCCAGCCGTTGCCCTCGGGCCAGGTGAGCGGACCTTTCTCCTCGGGCTCGCGCGAGGCGAAGTAGTGGACGCCGGCCCAGGCCGAGGTGTCGCGCGCGAGTGCACCGTAGTCGTCGCGGCAGGCGTAGTTGACGTACCAGTCGAGATGCGGCGACGTGAAGCGGTTGGCGGACATCCAGTCCGCCATCGACATCCGGTCGAGCGCGGAGGGCCGTGCGCCGCGCTCCATGGGAATGGTGAACTCGCCGGTGGCGCGCTGCTCCGTCATCAGAGCGTGGAAGCGCCGGTACTCTTCGCGATCGCGCGCGGTGGCCCCCACCTCGGGCTCCAGGCCCTCCTGCCAGCGGCCGTACAGAAACAGGCGCTCTTGCGGAGAGAAGCACAGGCGGCGCTCGTCCCATTGGCCGTCCTTCCACACGCCCAGATCTTCGAACAGCTCCCGCGTCAGAGTCTGGCGCACGTCCGGCACCGGCACGTAGTGGGCGGCCCAGGGATACGCGGTGATTTCGTTCTCGCCCCAGCGCGAATTTCCGCCGGGCTGGGCCTCCATCTCGAGCAGCACGAAATCCCGAAACCCGCGTTTGGCGAGGCGCCAGGCGGCGCTCAAACCGGCCATGCCGCCGCCGGCAATCACAATGGAAACTTTTTCGGTGCGCGACGGCGCGGCGAATTTGGCGCGATCGCGGATGCGGTGGCCCAGTGGGAACGCGTCGTTGACGAACTGCCCGTCGACGCGGCGTCCCGCCTTGGCCGTCAAACCAATCAGGGCGGCGCTCAGGAATCTCCGCCGCGTCGGCATCGCCTGCGCTGTGTTACTTGGGCTCGAATTTGAAATCGGAGACGCCGATCTCGTCGTTGCCCTGGATCAGGAAGCCGAACTTGCCTTCGGTGAAGTTGCGGCCGGGTTCGCTCCAGGTATCGAGCGTCACCCAATTCCCGTTGCTGCGCACCTTGTGGATCAAACGCTCCGGCGTCACCTCGATCTGAACCGTGTACGACTTCTCTTTTTCGAGATCGTGGGACATTTTGGCCCGCTCGAGCGTCTTGCCATTGGCGACGACTTTGGACCACAGCGTCTTCTTGTCCATCTCGTACAGATCGTAGTTTTTGGGATCGGCGTATTGCAGGGCCCACCGGATGCGGCCGCCGCGGAACAGGTTCCCGCCGTGAACCAGAGTGACGGTGAAAGTGAAAATGCCCTTGGCCGCCATCTTGTAGGGGATGAAGCCGCCGCCCTTGTGCACCCACAGATCGCCTTCCTTCCTCCAGCTTCCGGGGTCTTCGAAATCGGTCATGTCGCCGGTCTTGGGGGCTGCGGTGGCGGCGACCGCCGGGCGATCGCGTTGCAGTGCGATTTCAATGGTGCGCGTTTCTCCGGGTCCGATCGTGAAGCGCACGGAGTGCTCGAGGTAGCCGGGAGCCGTCCCCGTGAATACATATATGCCCGGCGGCAGGTCCACCTGGTTGCCGCGCAGGTCGTGCGTCTGCGTTTCCTCATTGCGGCGATAGGAGAGCGCCGCTTCGGCCGGCGTGTGATTCACCTTGACGGTGGCGTTGGGGACCACCACCGGTATCGCCGCCAGCACGACCTCGGAGCCTGAAATTTCCACGGTCTGTCCCGCCCGGAACGCGCGCTGGAGCCGCTTGGGCGTGTACTGCTCGCGACGCAGCTCGATGGTGTGGTCGCCGGGCGCGACCGTGTTGTACGCGAAGTAACCGTCGTTGGCCACTGTGCCCACAGTCTTCTGGTCGATCAGGACCTCGGAGGCGGGGGTGGCTCCGCGGATCTGCAACATCGCTTCCTGCGGCAGCGGCCTGAGCTTGAATTCCAGGCGCACCTCAGCGCCCTTCTTGATCTCAGCGGTCTGCACCGGCTCGTTCTGGTAGCCGTCTTTGGCGATGCGCACCGCCGCCTTGCCGATGGTCTGAATGCGCACCTGGCCCCGTTGCGTGCGCTGCCGGTATTCCTTGTCGTTGAGGAACACGCGCACTCCGTCCTCGCCGCCTGTCGAGACGATCAGCGTACCGATATTGAGATCGGACTTGAAAAACGCCGTGATCATCGGGACGGGGCCGAAGCTCTCCTTCATGTTGCGCTCGTCCTTGCCTTCGCCCACCACCAGTTCGTCCACGCCCGGCTGAAAATCCTTCAAGTCGAGGCCGGCCGGCCCGGCGTCGCCCTGCGGCTGCCCGTTCAGCGCGAGCTTCATGGGACCCGAGTTGGTGACCACGCGCGCCTGCGATCCGAAACTCGACACCAGCACCGCGATCAGGTTGCGCGCATTCACCGTGCCGGTGATGGCGGGCGGTTTTCCGGCGGCGATCTCGAAGGCGAACGATGCGTCGCTGTTTCTGCCGGCGAGCTTGACCGTGTGCGGTCCTGGCTCAACCTTGTCGAGGATGAATTGGCCCTCTTGAAGATCGGCGGCCGGGCGATCGTCGATCGTCACCTTGCCCTGGTCGAGATCGGTGAGGATGCGCAGGGCCTGCGCCTGCGGCTCAAACGCGAGGCTGACCGAACCCGGGCGCCCCGCGGCGACCGTGATCCCGCTGGCGGCGGGTTCGTAGCCGTCCAGGAACGCGGTGATCTGATAGTTGCCGGGCGGGAGCGGCAGGGTGCAATCCGACGTGCACTTCGCCTCGCCGTTGATGCGCACCGAGGCGCCCGGAGGCGTGGTCGCGATCTGCACCGGCACGCCGGCGGCCGCCTGGTTGCTGAGGTTCCTCTTGCGCGCCTGGTTCACCAGGAAGGCGATCATCAGAATGGACAAGATCGAACCCGCCAGGGCGCCGAGCAGCAGCGCGCGCTTCCAGTTGAGCGGTGAGCGCGGTGGTTGGGGAGGCGGCTGCCGGGGCGGCACCTTCGCAGCGGGTGGAACTTTCGCCGTGGGCTGAGTCGCCGGCGCTGGAGGAGGAACCGGTGAAGGCGGCTCTTTTGAAACAGCGGCCGGCGGCGGCGCTGGCGGAGGCGCTTTCGGCGCGGGCGGCGGCGGCGCCGGTTTTTTCTCGGCCGACGGCGGGGCGCTTGCCACCGGCTGCGGCTTCGCGGGCGGGGGTGGCGGTGGCGGCGCCGCGGCGGGTGGGGCGGGAGGTGCGGACTCCACAGGCGGCTGGGGCGTGGCCGGCGTGGGCGGCTGCTGCGTCGCGGTCTGCTGCATTTCCTTGATGCGCGTGCCGCGATTCACCAGGTGCTGCTTGATGTCGCCCACCACCAGTTGGATCTGGAAATCGTGCGGGTGCTGCTTGGCGATTTCGTCAAGCCGGAAAAAGATCGGCTTCAGACCCGCCAGCTCCGTGACCTTGTCAACCTGCTGGTCCAGACCCTTCAGCTCAGCGAGCGGATTCAGGTTCTCCGAGCCCACGATGTTATCGTACACTAGCCCCTTGACCATTGCCATCGACGCCACCCCCCTCACGGTCCCCACCGGCGGCGTAGTGCGCTACACTTCGGCGCTGGCGATGGCGTTGGCTGAACGCTTCCCCGGCGATGAGTACTGGCTGCTCTCCGATCAACCCTTTCCGAAACCTGAGACCGCGCCGCCGAATTTGCGTTGCGGCGACGGCCCGCGCAGCGCGGCCGAGCGCAGGTGGTGGCTGTGGGGCCTCAACCGGGAGATGTCGCGCCGGAGCGTGGAACTGTTCCACGGCGCCGATTTTTCGGTTCCGTATGTGCCGTCGCGTCCCAGTGTCATGACGCTCCACGATCTGTCGCCGTGGCTCGATCCCGCTTGGCAGCCCGCCTCTGGCCGTGTGCGGCGCCGGACGCGGCTCTTGTTACAAGCGGGGATCTGCACCATGGTCGTCACGCCGAGCGAAGCCGTGCGCCGCGCCGCGATTGCGCGCTTCCGGCTGAGTCCGGATCGCGTGGTGGCCGTGCCCCTGGCCGCGGCGGAACATTTTCGTCCGGTCGCGTCGCCGCCCGCCGCGACGCCGTACTTCCTGTTTGTGGGTACGCTCGAGCCGCGCAAGAACATTCCCCGCCTGGTCGAGGCCTGGCGCGAAGTGCGCAAAACGCAGAACGTGGATCTGGTGATCGCGGGACGCGCCCGCGCAGACTTCCCGCCGCCGGCCCCCGAGCCCGGCCTGCGCGTTCTGGGCGCGGTGAGCGAGGAGGAACTGCCGGCGCTCTACTCGGGCGCTCTCGCCTGCGTCTACCCGTCGCTTTATGAGGGCTTCGGATTGCCAGCGCTCGAAGCGATGCAGTGCGGCGCGGTGGTCATCGCCTCACGCGATCCGGCCATCGTGGAAGTGACCGGCGATGCAGCCGTGCAGGTGGAGGCAACCGACACGCGGGCCCTGGCTCAGGCGCTCGCCTCGGCGGCTGGTTTCGGGGCGCTGCGGGAGAAGGCGATCGCCCGTGCCCGGCAATTTTCCTGGCGGCGCACGGCCGAGCGCACGCGGGAGGTGTATGACGCAGCCCGGCGCGTCTTCCGCCAATAGAGCGCTGTTCCTCGCCCCGGAACCTCCGTCGCTTGCCGCCGGGGGCGGCGGATTGCGCTCCGCTTCGCTGCTCGAATATCTGCGCTCGCGATACGCGGTCGATCTCGCGACCTTCACTCTCCCGCATCACTCCCGGAACGCCGCGGCGCGAGCCTGGCGCAACGGCGTGCGGCTGGTGCGCGGCAGGCCGCCGCTGTTCGATCGCTTCTCCGGCTATGAAGCGCAGATCGCTGCGCAGGCGCACGGACCCTATCGCGCGGCCGTGATCGAACACTTCTGGTGCGCTCCCTACGCTGCTGTGCTCCGGCCGCACGCGGAGCTGCTGGCGCTCGATCTGCACAATATCGAAAGCGTGCTGGCGGCGACGCACGCCGGGGCCACGCGCTGGCCTGTCTCGATGGCGTTCGCGCGGTTTGCGGCCGTGTATCGCCGATTGGAACGCGAATGGTTGCCACGCTTCGATCTGGTGCTGGTCTCCTCCGAAGAGGATCGCCGGCGCGTGGAACATCCCAACGTCCGCGTGTACCCGAACGCGCTGCCCGAAATCCCGCGGTCGCAAGTCCCCGAGCAGGATTGCATCATCTTCAGCGGCAACCTGGAGTATCATCCCAACGTCGAGGCGGTGCGCTGGTTTCGCCGCGAAATCTGGCCCCGCGTGCGAGCACACTCTCCCAAACTCAAGTGGCATGTAGTCGGGCGCAATCCGCAGGCCGTCCGCCGGTGGGTGGCCGGCGACGATCGCATCGTCGTCACCGGACCCGTCGAGAATGCGGTGGAATCGCTCGCTCCGGCGAGAGTCTGCGTCGTGCCGCTGCGCTCCGGTAGCGGAACGCGGTTCAAGATTCTCGAAGCCTGGGCGGCGGGGCGCGCCGTCGTCTCGACGACGCTTGGAGCCGAGGGACTGGGCGCACGATCCGGCGAGCACCTGCTGATCGCGGATCACTCTGCACAGTTTGCCGAGGCCGTCGCCCGCCTTCTCGACAACCCGGCACTACGGCGCGCATTGGGCGACGCCGGCCGCGCGCTGTACCTGGAACGCTTCACTTGGCCGGCGGCCTGGCGCGCGCTGGAAGAAGCCGGGGTCTAAATCCGCCGCGCCAGCAGGATCGTCATGTCGTCCTGCAACTCGCCGGACCCGGTCCACTGGCGGACGCTGTCGATCACCAGCTCGATAATCTGCTCTTCGCTGCGATGCGAGTTGCGGGCGACCAGGTCGATGAACCGGTCCTCGTTGAACATCTCGCCGTACTCGTTCTCCGGCTCCGTGACGCCGTCGGTGAAGCACACCAGCAGGTCGCCGCTTTTCGTCTCCACACGGCTTTCCTCGAACGCCGAGAAAGGGAACGCGCCGACCACGGTCCCGTTCACCTCCAGCCGCTGGGGCACGCCCTCGCGGATCAGCACCGGCGGCACGTGGCCCGCGTTGGTGTAGCTGAGCTCGCCGCTGGTCTCGTCGTAGATGCCGAGGCAGAAGGTCGCGTATTTTTCCGCCGACGTGTAGGCGTACAGTTGCTGATTAAGCTGGGCCGCCAGCAGCGAAGGGGACGGTGCGGTCTCGCTCTGCAATTGCGCGCGCAGCGAGCTCTGCAACGTGGCCGTCAGCAGCGCCGCGGAAATTCCCTTGCCCGCCACGTCTCCGATCGCGAGCGCGACTTGCGCGTCGCGAATCGCCGCATAATCGTAGTAATCTCCGGAGACCACCCGGGCGGGCTGGCAGACGGCCTTGAGACGCAGCGTGCGCGTCCGCGGCGCTTCGCGCGGATACAGGTGATTCTGCACCTGGCGCGCGATCTCGATCTCCGATTGGAGGCGCTCCTTTTCCTTGGCCACCGCCAGCGACTGCTCCAGATGCGCGGTCATGCGATTGAAGGAGGAGCCGAGATCGGCGAGCTGGTCGCGGCCGGCGACCTCGATGCGATGCGAGAAGTCGCCCTCGATCATCTTCTGCGTGCCCTCGTACAGCCGGTGCACGGCCCCGGTGATGGTGCGGACCATCGAAATCCCGATGACGAGAGAAATGAGTTCGACAATCAAGAACAACACGGCGCCGATAATCAAAGTGATTTGCAGGAAATTCTGCGCGACATCGGCCCCGCGATTGAACACCGCGGTCAGAACCGCGGAGACGCGCGTGCGCACCCCGATGACCAGCGGTTCCGACGGCTGCCCGGGGTGGTTCCAGTCCGCCGCGGGGACGGTGGCAAACCATCTGACCTCGCGATCCAGGCCGTTCACCGGCGGAGGCACTCGCGCCGGTGGCTGGCGCTCGGCGGCCGCGGCCGCCGAAAAGCGGTCGATGACGCCCAGGTTCGGCGCCAGGCCCGCCAGCAACTCTCGCGTCAGCGGTGCGGAAACGGTGACGTCGCCCGTTGGCGTCCTGGCGTAGGACCACAGGTAAAGGCGATGGTCGCGCACCAGCACGCCGCTGGTGGGTTGCCAGCCGTCGAGCGGCGCCGGCAGAGTGCCGTTTTCCGGATAGCGGATCAGGTGGCCGGAGTCGCGCAGCAGAATCTCGATGCCCGGGTAGCGGTCGCGATAAAAGAGGTTGACCATCCCCTCCATCACGCCGGGGCGCGAGGCAGGAGCGGCGCGCACGACGGCGTCGGAAGCCGCCTGCAGAGAGTCGATGCGCCGGTCCAATTCGCTGGTCACCAGGTAGACGGCGAGCTGGGCGGTGACCGAAAACACGCCCGCCAGCGTCAGCGCGGCGATGAGCACGATCGGGACCACGGCGATGATAAAGATAGGTGACCAGCAGGCGGTTGCGCAGCCGCCAAATCACGACGCGTCCCGCGCGCCTCACCCTAGATCCTCGATCGGGCGATGGCCGGCTCTTCGCGGTCAGGCTCCAGATAATATTTCGTCAAGCCAGCTTCGAGAAGCTGGAAGGCCGCATCCACGTCGTCGGCGAAGCTGAACAACTGGAGGTCTTCCTCCAAGATCATGCCGTGGCGCACCAGCGCATCGAAGTTCAGGATTTCTTTCCAGAACGAGGTTCCGTAGAGCACCACCACGATCTTCTTCATCAGCTTCTGCGTCTGCACCAGCGTCAGAATTTCCGTCAGCTCATCGAGCGTTCCGAACCCACCGGGAAACACGATGAGAGCCTTCGCCAGGTAAGCGAACCAGAACTTCCGCATGAAAAAGTAGTGAAACTCGAAGCACAGTTCGGGGGTGATGAAGGGATTAGGGCGCTGCTCGAAGGGAAGACCAATATTCAAGCCGATCGTTTTGCCGCCCGCATCTTGTGCTCCTCGATTAGCGGCTTCCATTATGCCCGGACCACCTCCACTACAAACCACGAAGCGGCGGCCCTCATGCGGCAGATGATCCGACCATTCCGTGAGACGGCGCGCTAGTTCGCGCGCGTCGTTGTAGTAGTGGGCATTAGGACCCTGCTCAAACGTGCGCGCCGAGCCGAAGAACACGATCGTGTCCTGGACTCTTTCCTTGCGAAAGTGCGAAAGCGGGTACAAGTATTCGCTGATAATCCGCAGGGAACGAGCCTCGGGGCTATCGAGGAACTTCCCGTTCCTATACGAAAGCAGCGGATGCCCCGCGCCTTCGGGCTTTCCATCATTGGACTGGTTCATGGGT
>JBGPLI010000152.1:0-14136 GCA_041486445.1 Bryobacteraceae bacterium | reverse complement strand
CGCCTCCGGCCCGAGGTCGGCGCTGAAGCGCATCAGCGGGCGGTCCACTGGCCGGGTGGCGCGCCAGAACAGGAAGCCAGTCACGATGAACGCCAGCCCAAGCGCCGCGGCGATCACCCACGGTAGGGGTCGGGCATGCCCGACCCCTACGGGCGGGGTTGGCGCGGCCAGCGCCAACGCCAGGCTCACGTCGTGCGCCGAGTGCCAGCGGTCAACCGGGTCCTTCTCCAAACAACGGTCGATCACATTGGAGGGGAATTCCGCCGCCATTTCCCGGAACACCAGACCCAACGCGTAGATATCGGTCCGCGCGTCGCACTCTTTTCCTTCCTTCTGCTCCGGCGCCATGTAGGCAGGCGTGCCCATCACTATGTTGCTGGCGGTGAGTGTTTCACCGGGTGCATTGAACTTCGCCAGCCCAAAATCCAGCAGCTTCACGCCCGCCTTCGTCACCAGAATATTGGCGGGCTTCAGATCCCGATGCGTGATGCCCTTGCGATGCGCGGCGTCGAGGGCATCGCAAATCTGCGCCGCGAACTTGAGCGCCTGATCGAGCGGCAGCGGCCCCTTCAGAGGCGCGCCCTCGATGTACTCCATCACCAGGTAATTCGGGCCGACATCGTACAGAGTGCAGATGTGCGGATGGTTCAACGCCGCGATGGCTCGCGCCTCCCGCTCGAAACGCTCGCTGAAGTTTTCCTTCGCCACCTTGATCGCGACCATGCGGTTCAGGCGCGTATCCACGGCGCGATATACTTCGCCCATCCCGCCTTCACCGAGTGATGCTTCGATCGTGTACGGTCCGATTTGCGCGCCCGGGGTCAGGCGCACGCCAGCTTCCCATGCGGGACGGTCGAGAATCTTGTCGGAGGAGTCCTGGGCCAACAGCAGCTCGACCTTGCGGCGCAGCTCGGGATCGGCCTGGTCGAGCACCGCGTGATCTTCCCGCGCCGCGTGGTACAGCTCTTCGACTTGCCGCAAGCGTTCGGGACTCATGGTTGTGGCACGCGCCGGCGCAGCTCGTCGAAAAAGTTGAGCAGTACCGTCACGTGCACCGAGCCTTTCTGCTCGCCGGCTGCCTCCGGTCTGGGAAACACCGCGAAGCGCTTGCCGTCCGGCGCCAAATCGAGGTTCGGCACTCCGGCGACGGGTTCGCGGATCTGCGTGTTGGACCAGGGGCGCGGTTTGTCCGCGGCGAACGAATCGGCTTTCGCGGTGTAGGTCGAGACCATGATCCGGTTGTCCAGAGTCTCGTAGATCAGCTCCCGGTCGTTGCGCGACCAGATCGGGTACAGGCCGCCGCCGGTGGAAATCTGCCACTTGCCGGACCCGGAGGGCGACCCACCCTGGAAGGCCCGGACATACACCTCGATTCTTCCCGATTCGTTGGATGTATACGCGATCCAGTGGCCGTCCGGAGAGAAGGCCGGTCCATCCTCATTGAACGGCGTCCGAAGGAACAGCTCCGGCTTCCCGGGCTTGGGACGCTCCGGGTCGCTCACGTCCAAGGGCAGCGTCCAGAGATCTAATAATGAGGTATCCCCGCCCGACTCCGCAAAAGCAAGACGCCCACCGTCAGGGGAAAACGAATGCGGTCTCAAATCGCCCTTACTTTCCAGCAACAGTTGCTCTTCTCCCGCCCCGTCGGCGCGAATCCAGCGTATGGAATTGGCGCCAGGGAATTGCGATACAAAGGCGAGATGTTTTCCATCCGGTGTCCAGACCGGCGCGACACCTGTTTGCGTAAACGTGAGGCGCGTCAGAGTATCGCGCTGCCAGTCGTAGACCTCTATGGCCCCGCCGAGGGTGTTAGATCCCACAGCCAGTGCCAGCCGCTTGCCGTCGGGCGAAAAGCGCGGCGTGTAATACTGGCCTGGCGCGGCGAGCAAGGATTGCATCTTCCCGGTGCTTTCCATCCAGGCGACCGGCCAGCTTGCAGTCGGAGACTTGCCGCTCAGATAGACCAACGTCCCATTCCGCGCAACGTCGAACTGCCCTCCGCCCATGGCCGCATTCCCCGCCACATCATTCAGCACGGGCACTGGCGCACCGCGGACTTCAAGACGATCCATGTCCAACCCCACCGCAAACAGCGTGCCCTGGTGAAGGTACACCAGATGGCCGCTGGGCAAGTAACGGCCGAAATAGCCGCCGCGCTGCACCACCTTCCATTGGCCGCTCTTCAGTGAAAGGACCTCGATGTTGGCATCGTCATGGCTCGTGACGACCGTATTGCCCGTGAAGATCACGACCTGGCCCCCGGGCAGAATTTGCGGCCAGCGATGCGTGACTTCGCCCTTGTCGCCGGGCTTGGTGATGGCCTGCGGCGTCCCTCCCGCCGCCGGTACGCGGGAAAGGCCGAAGCCACGAGCTCCGTTTAGGGTCACGATGATCGAGCCGTCCTCGCCCCAACTGGCGCCGCGCGGGCTGACGACGTCGCACAGCGTGACCGCGGCGCCGCCCTGAACGGAAATCTTCTTCATCTTTCCATCGGCGAAGAACCCGATCCACTGCCCGTCCGGCGAGAAGAAGGGATCGGCGGCATTCTCCGTCCCGGAGAGCAGCGTGGCGGTGGCTTGGTCCAGCAACCGCGTGGCGAGCTGCTCTTTTCCCCCAGGGCCACGCGCCACAAAGGCCAGCCGCGCGCCGTCGGGCGAGATCGCGGCGGTGATGCGAGGGCCCTGCACCGCCTCCGGCCCCAGGTCGGCGCTGAAGCGCATCAGCGGGCGATCCGCTGGCCGCGTGGCGCGCCAGAACTGGAGGCCAGTCACGATCAACGCCAGCACAAGCCCCGCTGCGACAGCCAACAGCAGCTTATTGAACCCCGCCCTGACGGACGGGGCTGGGGCGGGCAGCGCCAACGCCAGCTTCACGTCGTGCGCCGAATGCCAGCGGTCAGCCGGGTCTTTCTCCAAACAACGGTCGATCACATAGGAGGGGAATTCCGCCTCCATTTCCCGGAGCACCAGACCCAGCGCGTAGATATCGGTCCGCGCGTCGCACTCTTTTCCTTCCTTCTGCTCGGGCGCCATGTAGGCAGGGGTGCCCATCACTACGTTGCTGGCGGTGAGTGTTTCACCGGGCTGTGCATGGAACTTCGCCAGCCCGAAATCCAGCAGCTTCACGCCCGCTTTGGTCACCAGAATATTCGCGGGCTTCAGATCCCGATGCGTGATGCCCTTGCGGTGCGCGGCGTCGAGCGCATCGCAAATCTGCGCGGCGAACTTGAGCGCCTGATCGAGCGGCAGCGGACCCTTCAGAGGCGCACCCTCGATGTACTCCATCACCAGGTAATTTGGGCCGACATCGTACAGCGTGCAAATGTTGGGATGATTCAGCGCCGCGATGGCGCGGGCTTCACGCTCAAAACGCTCGGTGAACTGCGCGGCCGAGACCTTCACGGCTACGTCGCGCCGTAGGCGCGTGTCATGAGCCCGATACACTTCGCCCATTCCGCCCGCTCCCAGCGCCGATTGGATCCGGTACGGACCCAGTTGTGCACCCGGCTTCAGTTGAACGCCAGCTTCCCATGCGGGACGGTCGAGGATCTTGCCGGACGAGTCCTGCGCTAGGAGCGCCTCGACCTTGCGGCGCAACTCGGGATCGGCCTGGTCGAGCACCGCGTGATCTTCCCGCGCCGCGTGGTACAGCTCCTCGATTTGCCGCCAGCGTTCCCCGTTCATGGGCACTGCTGTGCCCCAGAGTATCACTTATCTCGCCAAGCTGAGACGAATCAACTCCTTATCTTCCGGAGCGAATGGAAGCGGTCCTGACCGCATCTGAAGATAGTCCTCATCACTCCAAACTGCCTTCATGATTCCGCTGTCGGAATGGCGGGCGACTCTTTGAAGAACGTGAGTGACCTCGTGGACAAGCACGTGGGCCAGGACCGCTGTAGTCAAGCCCGGAGCGATTTGGCGCTCAATGCGGTCGTAGAACACCCGAATGTGGACGCCTTCGTAGGGCAGGGCATACGCGAACGCGCCGGGCAGCAGGTTCGCGGGGGCGCGGCGCGCCAGCTCGATAAGGATCGGACGGTCGGATGAGGTGCGGCGCGGCTCGCCCTGGCGCCAGTCGAGTCGAATGCCGATGGTGGCGAACATCCCGGCCGCCGAGCGCATGGCCGGAAGTCTGACGGCGGGCGGGACGCCCGCGTTGTCCAGCAGGTACACGGTCAGCTTCTGTTGAGGCTGTCTCGGCTCGGCCGCCACTCCCACCATTGCTGCCATCAGGGTCATCGCCGCGATCTTCATCGTTCCCTCCCGTCGCCCCTGAGGCGGGAAAACGAGGGAGGAACTTGAACGCGACCTGCATTATTTTTGGCGAGGGAATAGAATTAGGGGAGCCGGCACCCATGGCAGACGCTCAACCCTCTGAAACCACGCTCCTTCTACGAGCCTGGGCGGAGGGGGATGCGGCCGCCCTGGACCAGCTCACGCCGCGGGTTTACGCAGAGCTCCGCCGGATCGCCGGCCACTGCATGCAGAATGAGCGCCCCGGCCGCACCCTCCAGACCACGGCCCTGGTTCACGAAGCCTATCTGCGCCTGATCGACGTCAACAACGTGAACTGGGAGCACCGGGTACAATTTTTCGCCGTATCGGCGCAGATCATGCGGCGCATTCTGGTGGATGGAGCGCGGGCGCGCGCCACTGCCAAGCGGGGCGGTGGAATGCCGCGCGTAAATCTGGACGAGATCGCGGATGTCTTGTCCGGGCGCAGTAACGAGCTCATCGCGCTCGACGAGGCGCTCGACAGGCTGGCCGGTTTAGATCCGCGCAAGGCACGGGTCATCGAGCTGCGGTTTTTTGGCGGCTTGAGCGTGGAAGAGACCGCCGCGGTGCTGAAGGTTTCTCAAGACACCGTCATGCGGGACTGGCGGCTCGCACGATCGTGGTTGTTAGTCGAATTAAGCGGGCAGAAATAGAAGGCCGCTGTCGTCCCGTGCCGTCATCGGAACGGCCATGGGAGTTGAGAGCTGCTCAACCATTGCGCACGGTCGAGCATTCGATGCCACCCCGTATGGGCCGCCAGCGCAGCCAGGAAGACCGTCCCGATTCGTTCGGGGATAGCGAATCGGAAAAGAAAATTCAGCACGGGGATCAGCGCCACGAGCACCAGAACCTGCGCCAGCTCGATGCCCACATTGAACGAGAGGATCGAAGCAAGCATGTGGGACCCGCCAAACTGGACCGTCTGGCGCAGGCCGAATGAGAAGCCGAACCCGTAAATCAGACCAAATCCAACCGCGAACATCCAGCGATAGCGCACCGGCGTCCCTGTGAAGATGTTCTCGAAAGCGATGTAGACGATGGAAATCGCGATCAGAGTCTCGAATAGCACGGGAAACCATAACGCGTCCGGTGCAAGGCCGTATGCCGAGGCGATCAGCGTGAGGGAGTGCGCCACCGTGAAAGCAGCCAGGAACGGGAGGAGCGCGGGAGATTTCCGGAACAGGAGCGCGACGCAAAGCAGAAACCACAAGTAGTCGGTTCCCTTCAGGAGCTGCGAAAATCCTAACGGAACAAACCTCTGGATCACCTGGCGCCACAGAG
This sequence comes from Bryobacteraceae bacterium, assembly GCA_041486445.1. Lineage (GTDB taxonomy): Bacteria > Acidobacteriota > Terriglobia > Bryobacterales > Bryobacteraceae > Palsa-187. The sequence goes on along the minus strand of JBGPLI010000152.1, from coordinate 8,581 downwards.
GATCGAGCCGGAAGAGGCCCGGATCGCCCTGGTAGGCGTAAGCTCGAACCTCGCCATTCGGCGGGAGGAACCGCAACCCGGTAACCACCTTCACGCCGAGGCGCGCCAGCCGGGAGTGAATCGCAAAGCCGGATCGATCGGAGTCTATCGGGTAGTCGAATAGAACGTCGAGCATCGCCTGATCCGGGAAGATCTGCACGCTCGCTGGAAGCCCGGGACCCGTGACGTGCCCCCAGGCCTCCTCATAAGATGCGAAGGAGGTGTCGGAAAAAAGCGAGACGCGGGTCTCGACAACCTGAGGCTTGGGAAGCAGCGTGTCGTTTTCGTAGAGATCCACCCAGTCCGAGATCCATGTTTTCGCCGCGGCGGAAAGCATGGCGTCCACTTGCGGCAGATCCAGATCGCCTGCCGGCCGTGTCGGAAACACGATATCGGCCAGGGCGTTGAACGGCACACGAACCAGCAGGTGAAACCGGTTGCCTTCCGGCTTGGCAAGGGCCTGGATCGTGACATCGTCGGGGATGACGTGAGGAAACGCGCTGTACGGCAGCCCGAGAAGTAGCGCGACCGTGGCGATAGCGGGGCGCACCACCCAAGTTTACATTCGAAACCGGATCGTGTATAGTATCTCAGGACGCAGCGTAACAGGAGGCGAAAACTCTATGAAGCGTTATTTGTATGGGGGCGTGACGTTGCTTGCGCTCGCGGGCGTATTGGGGGTCGGCTCCCGAATGCTGGGCAAACCCTCCGGCGAGACCATCGCGCCGAGGTTTGAGGTGGACCCGTTCTGGCCGAAACCATTGCCGAACCACTGGCGCATCGGCATGACCATCGGTGTCTCGGTGGACGCGCAGGATCATGTCTGGATCATTCATCGTCCGAAAACGATCGTGGCCGGCGAACTGCACGCCGAAGCGAAGCCGCCTATGTCGGAATGCTGCATCAAGGCGCCGCCGATTATCGAGTTCGATAAGGACGGCAACGTGATCGGGAGCTGGGGCGGTCCTGGCCAGGGTTACGATTGGCCGGCGAACGAACACGGCATTACCATCGATTACAAGGGCAACATCTGGCTGGGTGGCAACGGCGGGGTCGGAGCCGACCCGGAGTATAAGGACGTCTATAACGACAACCAGATCCTGAAATTCACGTCGGCCGGAAAGTTCCTGCTGCAAATCGGCAAGCCGCGGCAAAGCAAGGGCAGCAACGACACCGACAACGTCAAGGGAGTGGCCCAAACGCTGGTGGACCCGAAAACCAACGAATTGTACGTCGCCGACGGATACGGCAACCATCGCGTGATCGTGTACGATGCCGATACCGGCAAGTACAAGCGGCACTGGGGCGCCTACGGCAAGCGGCCCGACGACGCCAATCTGGGGAAATACAATCCGGATGCGCCGCCCAGCCAGCAGTTCGCCAACCCGGTCCATTGTGTCGTCATGTCCAACGACAATCTGCTCTACGTTTGCGACCGCGTGAACGATCGCATCCAGGTGTTCAAACCGGATGGAACCTTCGTCAAGGAAGTCTTCATCGAGAAGAAGACGCTGGGCGCCGGGTCGGTTTGGGAGATCGCCTTATCGAGAGATGCGGCGCAGAAGTACATCTATCTCACCGACGGCGAGAACGAGAAGATCCACATCATGGACCGCTCGTCCATGGAAATTCTCACGAGCTTCGGCGACGGCGGGCGCATCCCCGGCGAATTCTACGGCGTGCACAGCATCGCTATCGATTCCAAGGGCAACATCTATACGGGCGAGACGTTCCAGGGCCAGCGTATCCAGAAGTTCGTCTACAAAGGCATGGCGCCGGTCACGAAGAAGGACCAAGGCGTCGTGTGGCCGGCAAAGAGGGGCTAGGATCGAGCTTCTCTGAGCGCCCCGCCCGCCGGCGGAGCACCGCAAAAACGAGACAGGCCACGCCGCCCAGACCCAGGAATATCGTCAGCCAAACCATCGCGCTCGCGATCAGCGCCGGGCTGAGCGTCGGCCATTGAAAGCTGAATTGACCGAGTTGAGCCGTGCGCTCGGTCACCCGATGCCAGCTAATGTCGGCCACCAGCGCCGACAACACGATCGTCTCCACTCTCTGGTTGGCATGAAGACGCAAGGCGAGGTTCAGCGCCGGGATGAGCAGCCCGAGTACCAGGATTTGTCCCATCTCGATCCCGATATTGAACGACAGAATCGAAGTCAGAACGTGGGACCCGGCAAACTGAAGCTCCTGCCGCAGTGCGGATGAGAAGCCGAATCCGTAGATTAATCCGAATCCGAACGCGAGCATCCAACGGAGCCGGGGCAAAATGTTCCCTCCCGCGATGTTCTCGAACGCCACATAAAGGATGGAAACCGCAATCAGCGTTTCGATGAGCGGCGGGAACCACAAGGCGTCCGAAGCGAGGTTGTAGGCCGAGGCGGTCAGCGTGGTGGAATGCGCGATCGCGAAAGCAGCCACGAACGGGACCAGCGCGGCAAAGCTTCGGAGCAGGAGCGCGACCGAAAACAGGAACAGCAAATAGTCGGTGCCTCTCAGGATGCGCAGGAAACCGGACGGGACAAATCGCTGGACCACCTGGCGCCACCTCGGATCCAGGCTGAACAGGCCCGGGTCGCCCTGGTACTCGAACGTTCGAGCCACACCATCGGGCGGCAGGAATCGAAGATCGGTAGACACGCGCGAGCCCAGCCGGGCCAGCATGGAGTGGATCGCGAAAATGGATCGATCCGATTGAATCGGGTAGTCGAGCAACACATCGAGCATCGCCTGGTCCCGAAAGACCTGCGTAGCGTTCGGAAGCCCGGCGGCCATAAGGTGCGCCCACGCCTCTTCGTAAGATGCGAAGGAGTTGTCGGAGGGAAGCGACACGCGGGTGGCGACCACCTGCGGCTTGGGGAGGCGGGCATCGCCTTCGTAAACCTCCATGTTTTCCGCGATCCACCATCTGGCCACGCTCGGGAGCACGGCGTCCGTGCGCGCGACATCCAGTTCGCCATTCGTGCCCTGCGAGGGAAGATCGACGCCCTTCAGCGCCTGGAACGACACACGAAGCAGCAGGTGAAGGCGATTGCCGGCTGGCTTGACGAACGTTCGGATCGCCAGGTCGTCGGAAAGCGCACTCGAGGGCAGCGCGAGCACGAGTGCCACCAAAGCCGTGAGGAGGCAACGCATTTCAATCGCCGACCGGAATATTGAAAGCCACCGTGTTGACCACGCCGCTGCGCTGGGACTGCACCCACACGCGGTATGTGCCGCCTCGCGGGAACGTCATGTCGAACTCGAGCTGTTTGTATTCGCCCGCGTGGTCGGTGACTCGAATCGGGTGGCTGTGGATCATTTCGATCAGATCCGAATCCACCGCCAGCATGTGCGCCCATGCGCCCAGGTAGGGCTCGATTCCATGGTTCGGCTTCACGCGAAATAACATCGTCGTCTTCCTGCCGGCGAGCGGCCGGGACGGCTCGGTGACCAGTTCGACTTCGGTATTTTCGGCGCGTTGCGGCACCAGGTCCGGCGCCAGCTTCGGCGGGGCTGACTCAAGATTGCCCCCCGAGACCAGCAGCGTGTTGACGGCCAGTTGCGGCGTGCCGCCCTTCGGATAGAAGTCGCTCAGGACGCGGTACATTCCGGGCTGGGGAAGCCGCACGTTCAGCCGGAAACTGGCGTCGGGTTGCAGTTCCGGGTGGACATGCTCGAAGAAGCTCAGGTCCTGGCTCACGACGAAGAAGTGATACAGCTTCTCGTGCACAATTTCGAAATCGCGCACGAGCGCGTGAATCTTCGGATCCTCAATGCGGAAAGTGAGTCGGATGTCCTTGCCCGGCTCTATCACCCGGGGCTCCGTTGTAATCTCTACCGGATATTCTCTCGAATCGGGGATGCCCGCCACCAGCTTCATCCCGCAGCGGGGGCACGACCCGGGGGTTTTCGAGGTCACGTCCCGATCCATTGGACAGACGAACGCGAGACCTGGATCTTGGACGGCAGACGGGCGGATTTTGGCCCAAAGATCGGGCAATCCTTCTGCCCAAGAGCTTTGTGCGGACGGCGAGTCGGGTACAGGGACGAACACCGCACACAGCAGCGCCGCGCTGAGAAGCGCGAAGATGCGAACCATGACGCTTCATTATCGCTCGGTTTAAAGAGGATGGTGGTAGTGTATCTTTAGTGCTCCGCTTGCTAACGCGCGCGGTTCTGTTGTGCGTGGCGCCACTTCAGGCACACGACCTCGTCAGCACCGCCGTCACATGGGATCGCGAGATATCGAGAATCGTGTATGCTCGATGCGCCTCATGCCATCACCCCGGCGGAACGGCGTTCTCCTTGATGACCTACCAGGCAGCGCGCCCGTGGGCTGCCGCCATCAAAGAGGCGGTTCTTCGCCGGCAAATGCCACCCTGGGGCGCCGTGAAGGGCTTTGGGGAGTTTCGCAATGACGAGGCGCTGACTTCGGAACAGCTCGAACTCGTCACCAGTTGGTCGGAAGGAGGCGCGCCGGAAGGGGACCCCAAGGACCTTCCTCCGGCGCCGAAAGTGTGGGAAAATCCCGTATTGCCCGATGTGCGGGGAGCTTTGCCGATCAGCGGACGAGTACGGCTAACGCATGCCATGGTGCTGGACGGCCTGTTACCCCAGAACGTGCCGCCGCACGCCTCCATCAAGATCCTTGCACGGCTTCCGGATGGCAGCCTCCACCCCTTACTCTGGCTCCAGAATTACGACCCGCGGTATCCGCACGCTTTTCTATTGCGCAAGGCGCTTTCTCTTCCGCCACTCACCGTAATCGAGGGAGTCCCGCCGGGCGCGAGCGTCCTGCTGATTACGTCGCGCTGAGAGCCGCCTCCGCCTGGCGGGACATCGGGATTTCGTACACGTCTTCCACCGCGGCGCGGAGGATTTCAGCGACGCTCCATGCCTGGGCAATGCAGCCTCGCGGCGTATGCGGCGGCTCTGCGTCCGTGATCTCTGAAATCTGGCCGAGCCCGGCTGCAGCCAGGTGCTCCTCGAACGCCTTGAGCCAGATCCCGGCTTGGCTCTTCGCCTCGCTGCTATGGTCGTGGACCTTCACGTAAGCCGACAGGAAAGCTCCCATCAGCCAGGGCCACACCGTTCCCTGATGGTAGGTGGAATCGCGCTCGCGCACGCCGCCTTCATAGCGCGGACGGTAATTCGGGTCATGCGGGGAAAGACTTCGCAGCCCCAGCGGCGTCAACAGCTCGCGCTCGACCACCTCCGCGATTTGCCGTTCTTGCGCGCGCGGCAGCATGCCGTGGTGCAGACTGACCGCGAAGATCTGGTTCGGGCGGATGGCGGCGTCGCGCTCCTGGCCGTCGATCACGTCGTAGAGGCAGCCGGCCCCGGCGTTCCAGAACCGGGCGGCGAAGCTCTCGCGCGCCTTTTCGGCCAGCTCGCGCAGAAACGTCTCGGGTCCCGAGTCGCCGAACTCGTGCGCCAAATCCGCCAAAATTCGCAGAGCGTTGTACCAGAGCGCCTGGATCTCGACAGGCTTGCCGGTTCGCGGCGTCACCACCCAATCGCCGACCTTGGCATCCATCCACGTGAGTTGGACGCCCGGCTCGCCGCAGGCCAGCAATCCGTCCTCGTCCATGCGAATGCCGTAGAGCGTGCCGGAAAGATGCCAGTTCACGATCTCTTTCAACTTGGGGTACAGACGCTCCCGGACGAAGTCGTAGTCGCCCGTGTATTGCAGGTAAGAGCGAATCGCCTCGAACATCCATAACGTGGCGTCCACGGTGTTGTACTCGGGACTTTCGCCGGCGTCGGGAAAGCGGTTGGGCAGCATGCCCCGGTACGCGCTTGCCGCGAAGGCCTCGAGAATGTTGCGTGCGATTTCCGGACGGCCCGTGGCAAGTGTGAGGCCGGGCAGCGCGATCATCGTATCGCGGCCCCAGTCGGCGAACCAATGATAACCGGCGATCACCGAGTTCAGCTCGCCGCGCCGGACCACGAACTGATCGGCCGCCGCGCAGAGCTGCTGGATCAGCGCATCGGAGGATGGGGCGTTGCGCAGAATGTTGCGGCGGCGCTCGATCTCGTTCTGGCGGAGCGTGGACGCCTCGCTTGCGGCGCGGGCCTGGGTCGAAGCGATCACGGCCGCCGTTGCCCCGGCGCTCAGGGGGAAGCGGAGCACAAACGGATTGAACAGGTCCTCATGCGCGTCGAGCCCCCGTTCCAGCTCGGCGGCGTATTCGAAGTTGAAATACCAGTCGCCGGATTCCTCCATCGCATCGGCATTGTGCGCGAAGTACAGCCGCGGGAGACCGTCGTACGGCGCGACGCTGGCAATACCCAGCTCGCGTTCGACCGCCCGGTTCAGGCCGCCGTTGTGGTGTGTGGTCGCATGATAATCCCGGAATGCGATCAACGGGCGCAGCTCCAGCGTGCACTCGCGAGCCCCATGGAGCGCGCGCACCTCGTACTCGACCACGGCCGTGTTCTCTCCATGCACCATGAAGACGCGCTTCTCAATCTCGACTCCTTCGACGTCGTATAGGAACACCGGAAACGGATCGAGTCGAAACTCCTTGAGGAAGCGATGACCCTGGGGATACACGGCGCCGGGATATCGATTGGCCGACAGGTCGTAGTGCCGGCCGTCCAGCAGCAGCGTTTCCTCCAGCTTGGACAGGAGCACGAAACGGCCGACCGGCGGCTTCATCGCGGCCGTCAGCAGGCCGTGATACCGGCGTGTGTTCAGGCCCACGATGGTCGAGGAGGAGAATCCGCCGAGCCCGTTCGTCTCCAGCCACTCGAGCGTCTTGGCACGATCGAGATCGCCACAGATGCTGTGATCAAAGCGGACCATGCCGGCACCTTCATGATACTGCGCTCGGCCAGTTGCGCCCGGTTCGCGAACTTGTGATCCTGTTGGCTGGACTAACGTCGGAGGTGGGGCGAGAGGGAGGAATGTTATGAGAGCGGTTCTGGTCTCGATCCTCGCATTGTTAGGAACGTTGACGACTCACACCGTGGGACGGACAATCCTGTTGGCTTCAACGGCAGGTGTCAGGGTGGCGCAGGTCGCTGCCGATACCGGTTGGATTCCACAAAACCCCGTGTCAGCCGGGAAACCTCTTCGCGCCGTGGCAGCCCTGGATGCCAATACCGTGGTGGGGTGGGAGAGAGCGGGACGATCCTGCGGACCACGGACGGGGGCGCCACGTGGAAGGCAACGCCCAGCGGCACGACCAATACTAGTGGATGGGTTGCGGGAGGCGACGGTCTCATCTACCACACCATCACCGGCGGCGAACCGGGTCCCCTTTCAGTATCGAGTGCGAGCCTGACGGCGCCGCTGGCGGTGAATTCCCTCGCTTCCCTGTTCGGCTCTCGCCTCGCTCCGGCCACCGCTTCCGCCGACGTGCAGTCGCTGCCAGTGAGCCTCGGAGGCATCAGCCTGAAGGTGCGCGACAGCGCCGGAGTGGACCGACTGGCCCGCTTACTCTACGCTTCGCCGACGCAGATCAACTTCGAGGTGCCGGCCGGGACCACGCCTGGTGACGCCACGCTGGAAGTCGTGAGCGGTCCCGTCCTGCGTCCCCCGCTTGCTGTACAAATCCGCAACCTGGCGCCCGGACTGTTTACCTTGGGAAACAAGATCGCTGCAGCGTACGCCGTGCGCGTCGAGGCGGATGGACAGCAGACCGCGCTGCCCGCCCGCAGCCCGATTGTCTTGGACGACCGCCCGGTCTACCTCATCCTTTACGGGACCGGTATTCGCAATCGCTCGTCGTTGGACAACGTGCAGTGCACCATCGCGGGAATCACGGTGCCGGTGGAGTATGCCGGGCCGAGCGGCAGTAACGTGCCCGGCCTGGATCAGGTGAATGTGCGCCTGACGGCTGCTCTCAAAGGAAGCCGCGACGGGCGGTTGGTGCTGACTGTGGATGGGGTTGCGGCCAACACCGTGTTGGTCAACGTTCGCTGATACCGTGCCCGCCAAACCAACGCCGTCATCGAGCGCGTCAACGGACCCGGCCCGGTTGCGCCCGGTTCGCGAACTTGCGATCCTGTTGGCTGGACTAAAGGAGATGCCGATGAAAACCAGGCGAGTCTTGCTTATCGCAGGTGGCGCCCTTGCTGCCATCCTTTTTCAAATCGCTTCCGCTCGGCCCGCCGAGGCTCAGACGCCGTCGGGGTTGAGCGGGCAGGTCACCTCCACGGAGGAAGGTCCGATGGAAGGTGTGGTGGTCAGCGCGAAGAAGGACGGCTCGACCGTCAGCATCAGCGTTGTCACCAACGCCACGGGCCGCTTTGCTTTCCCGGCCGCGAGGCTCGAATCCGGACACTACACGTTGAAAGCGCGCGCGGCCGGCTATGAGCTGGACGGCGCCAAGTCCGCGGATGTCGCTTCGGGCCAGGAAGCCAAGGCCGACATCAAGCTCAAAAAAGTGAGAAACTTGTCCGCCTCTCTCACCAATGCCGAATGGTTGATCAGCATGCCGGGCACGGACGAGCAGAAACGGTTCCTGCTCAATTGTAACGGCTGCCACACGCTCGAGCGCATCATGAAGTCGACGCATGACGCCGACGAGTTCATGGAAGTTTTCCAGCGGAT
>JBGPLI010000151.1:0-14196 GCA_041486445.1 Bryobacteraceae bacterium | reverse complement strand
CTCGACCGTGGTCCGCAAGGGGATCACGCTCACCGTGGGCGCGCAAAGTGTCGTCGATTTTTCGCTTCCGGTCGGCCAGCAGCAGCAGACCGTCACCGTCGAAGGCCAGGTTTCGCAGGTGGAGACAACCAACGCGGCCATCACCACCTTCACTTCCCCGGAACAGATGCGCGAGCTGCCTTTGAACGGGCGGAACTTCGAGCAACTGATCCAGCTCGCGCCGGGTGTGGCGACGGTCCAGTGGAGCAACAACGCCATGCAAGGGCGGGCGGCTCAATACTCAGTCGCGGGAGGAAGGCCCGAAGGACAGGCCATCATGCTCGATGATGAAAACCTGCAGAGTTTCTGGAACAACGGCATCAGCTCGATCACCGGATCGTCGCTCGGCGTCGAAGCCATCGGCGAATTCCAGACGCTGACCAATGCCTACGGCGCGCAGTTCGGCGGCAACGGCGCGGTGATTAACGCTGTCAGCAAGTCAGGGACGAACAGCTTCCACGGCTCGGCTTTCGATTTCCTGCGTAACAGCGTGCTGGACGCGCGCGACTTCTTCTCCACGCGCAGCAGCCCGCCGCGCCTTCAGAAGAATCAATACGGAGGCAGCCTCGGCGGTCCCATGAAGAAGGACAAGGCGTTCTTCTTTGTGGATTACGAGGGCATCCGCCAATTGTTCGAGGAGAACAAACTCGCCAACGTTCCCAATTGCCCGGCCGTATGCACTCCCACGACGGCCAATGCCGTCAGCGCCAAGGCCATTGCCGACACGCTCGCCATCTATCCCAAGCCGGATTACCTCGTCGGCGGAGGGCCGGGGCAGCCCACACCCCTCGTAGGGCGAACCGCGACTTATGGCAATCAGATCGTCCACGAGGATTACGTGCTCTTCCGGCTCGATTATACGTTGTCGCAAAAAGATTCCGTGTTCGGGCGCTACTTCTCCGACAAAGCCTCCGAGGTCGAGCCATTTGCAGGAGCCGGGATCGCCGTGGGAGGAGGGCCGCTACCCTATTGGACCGGATTCGACCACTCCCATTCCCAGTATTCGACGGTGGAGGAGAGGCACATCTTCACTCCCGCGATTATCAATCTCGCCCGGGTCAGCTACTCTCGTCCCACCCGGGATTCCGTGGAACCAAATCCCGTCACGGTAAACGGCGTCCATCCGCTCCAGTTTTTCAACGCACCGCTGCCGGACGGCTTCGTGAACCTGGTCGCCGCCGGTCTCACCCCGTTAGGTTCGGCCACCGGCACAGGGCATTTCATTTTCGCCGAAAACCGGTACTCCTTCGGAGACGATGTCTTGTGGACCCGCGGCGCTCATAGCGTGAGATTCGGAGCGTCTGTATCCAGGCTTCAAAACAATAGCTGGAACCCGATCTCGGAAAACGCGGTTTGGACCTTCACCAGCTTTGCCAACTTTTTGGCAGGGAACGCGTTGAATGTGAATGGTGTGATTCCCGGACCCGGCAAGACCGCCTTCCGGGATTATCGCCAGACAGACATCGCGCCTTACGTCCAGGACGATTGGAAGGTGACATCAAAACTCACGGTCAACCTCGGTGTCCGGTGGCAGTTCATGACCAACCCGACCGAACGTCTTAACCGGCTCTACGCGGTTACGAATTTCCGCACCGCCACTGGGTTTACGAACATCCCGAACATATTCCTCTCGAATCCATCCTGGAAGAACTACGACCCGCGAATCGGAGTCGCTTACGACCCCTTTGCCGATCACAAGACATCCATTCGCGCCGGCTTTGGCCTTTTCCATGACCCCATCACTGTGCAGGCCTATCAAACCGGGTTCGGGGCCGCACCACCCTGGGCACAATCGACTCAGCTAAATGCCGTTTATCCGTTTGCGCCCACCACGGCCACGGCCTCCGCGCTTCTCCCCGCGCAAACCATTCCCTGGGATCCGCGGATTCACGTTACCCCGTACATGATTCAATACAATCTCAACATTCAGCGCGAGGTTGCCGCGGGCACGGTGTTGACGGTGGGCTACGTGGGCTCGCACGGTGTTCACCTGCTCACCGGCCAGGAGCAGAATCCGCCGACGCCGGTTATCGATTCCAATGGGGTTTATCACTTCACCAACTCCGCCGGCATGACCAATCCTCGCCTGAACCCGAACCTGCTCTATTTTACGGCGTTGGAGCCGATCAGCACGTCGCGCTATAACTCTTTGCAAACCACTCTGAACCGCAGGTTCACCCGCAGTGTCCAGGCGCAAGTGAGCTACACCTGGTCCAAGTGCATCGATATCGGCGCATTTGGCGTCGGGAGCTTCAATGGCTTGAGTGGGACTTCCGCCCGCTTAGAGAACCCGTTCAACCAGGCGATCGATCGCGGGCCTTGTTCCTATGACATCCCCCAGGTCTTGAGGGTAAACGGTCTGGCGGCGCTGCCGTTCCGTGGCAACCGGATCGTGGAAGGCTGGCAAATCAGCGGGATTGTGAGCACCTACAGCGGCGTCCCATTTAGCGTTTACACGGGTTTCGATCGCGCCGGTTTTCAGTCCGGCAATGACCCGCGTCCGAACTACATTGGCGGCTGCGATCCTTATGCGGGAGCCAGGACCGTCGCACAGTGGTTCAATCCGAGGTGTTACTCTTTGCAGCCGGTCGGAACGGATGGAAACACGGGAAGAAATTCGCTGAGGGGCCCAAAATTCTTCAACACGGATATCTCGCTCTCGAAGGACACCAAACTATCCGAGCAGTTCCGGCTCCAATTCCGGGCGGAGTTCTTCAACATTTTCAACCATCCGAATTTTGCATTGCCGAACAACAACACCTTCAGCGCTTCCGGCGCCTACAACGCCACCGCGGGCGGTATTACGGGTACCAATCCAGGAGCCACGCCGCGCTTGATTCAATTTGGATTAAAGCTGAACTTTTGAAGTGGCGCAGGGCCATGCCCTGCGAGAGGCGCGCCTCAGCGTGCCGGGCCCGGGCCCGTAAGGTCCCGGATTCGCTTGTCGAATTGATCCACTTCGTCGGCGGGCGCGCAGACGTCTTCCATGACGCCGGCCCACGCGTCGACCGTCTTGATGTCCGCCTGCGACAGCAGATGGAATCTTTTGGTCTGGCCGGTCCAGGACCGCGTAAGCACCTTGGGATCGGTGATGGTCCAATTCAGCTCGAGCGTGTTGTAGTTGGTGCGGCGGTAACGCTCCTCTAAGTGCATCGTCTCGCTGTGCGGATATCCGAAATGATCCACCCACGTGCGTTGATCGTGACCGGTCGATTCCACCACGAACGTGTCTCCCTCCCAGCGGCCCACCGAATATCCCCACCATCTCGGTTGATCCGGATCGTCGGGAAGCTTGCGGCCATCGGTCCAGATGGGACGGATCCCGTAACCCCACATGTAGTGCTGATAGATCCGGTCCGGGAGCACGATAAATTCGACCGGGTCCGGATAGATCAGCGCGCGCGTCACGCCCATGGGATTGCAGTATTGATAGGGGTCCGTTCCATTCGACGGCGGGACCGCTCTGCGCCGTCCGATATGCTCCTCCGGATGGGCGGCCGCGTCGGGCGTTCCGAGCGACCGTCCGTAGGAAGGCTTGTTCGCGTCGAACATCTTCTGTCCTAGAGGCGTGAACGGAGGAACGTCGTTGCCGAAGCCGCGGTCCCCGCAATCCGGACAAGTTCCACCCCCGCCATAGCCCAGGCGGCTGGAATTGCGGGTCCAGATTCCGGCCAGATCGTGCGGGTCGAATTTCTTGTCTGAGGGCTGAACCCGGGCCAACGGCTCGCCGCCGCCACCGCGCCCCTGGGCCAGCGCTACGCTCGCAAGGATCAAAACCAAGACCAAATTTCTCATTGTGCAACTGTCCTCGTCCAACCATGGTAGCCGGGTGTATACTGATTGGCAACATGAAGCTCGGAACGGCACTCGCATGCCTGCTGGGAAGCGCCGTGGCGTACGGCCAAAGGCCGCAGATGGCGGAAGAGGTCTTTAAGAACGTTCAGGTGCTCAAAGGAATTCCCGTAAACGAATTTCTGGGAATTATGGGTTTTTTCTCAGCGTCCTTAGGAAAATCCTGCGTGGATTGCCACGACTCCGACAGTGGCTGGGAGAATTATGTCGCCGACAAGAACGAGAACAAGCGAACGGCGCGTTCGATGATCGGAATGGTTTCTATCATCAACAAGAGCTTTTTCGGAGGGCGCCAGGTGGTGACCTGTTATTCCTGCCATCGCGGCGGCCCCCATCCCAAGGTGACGCCGAATCTGGCCGCGCTCTACAGCCCGCCTCCGGAAGAGCCCGACGACATCGTCAAACCCGCGCCCGGCGGGCCCTCCGCCGATCAGATTTTCGACAAATATATGCAGGCCGTAGGCGGGGCCGAGCGGCTGGCCAGGCTCACCAGCTTTGTCGCCAAGGGAACCAGCGTCGGGTACGGCCTCGTGGCGGAAAAACGTCCGGTGGAGATTTTTGCGAAGGCGCCGGGCCAGCGCACAACCATCGTGCACACCGAAAACGGAGACAGCACGACGGCCTACGATGGCCGCTCGGGTTGGATCGCGGCGCCCCAACTGCCGCTGCCGGTGCTTCCGCTGACCGGAGGGGATCTGGACGGCGCCAGGCTGGACGCGGACCTGACGTTCCCGGCGCGCCTCAAGCAGGCGCTGAGCCAATGGCGTGCCGGCCCGCCTGGCGATATCGACGATCACGATGTGCAGGTGGTGCAGGGAACCAGCGCCGGAGGGGCGATCGCAACGTTGTACTTCGACGCGGGGTCGGGATTGCTCGCGCGGCAGGTGCGCTACACCAACTCGCCCGTCGGCCGCATTCCCACGCAGATCGACTACAGCGATTACCGCGAGGTGGCCGGCGTCAAGATGCCCTTTAAATGGACCGTGACGTGGCTTGATGGGCGGGAGAATTTCGAGCTGACTGAGGTGCAGCCGAACGTTCCGGTCGACGCCGCGAAGTTCGCCCGGCCGGCGCGGTAAATTACGGTTTGCAGTTGCCGGCGTCCCGGCCGCCGCCCAATCCACAAACCGAGTCGCCATTGGGGAGAACGATGTTGCTCACCGCACCCACGGGTTTCCCGTTTCGCGCGGGCTGCACGGTGACCGTGACTTCCGTGCCCGGCGTCAGCGCGGCCTCGGTACGCTTTCTCCCCCAGCCGGCTTGCACCAGCACCGCCGGATCGGGACCTTCCGCGCTCCAGTGCGTGACCTCGCCTTTGTCGTTCTTCACGTCAAAATAGAGCTGGATGTGGGGATTCGTATAATGGAATTCGGTCACCACAGCCTTCGTGGTAAAAACCTTCGACGGATCGTAGGAGACGAAGGTCCCGTGGTGGGCGAACGCAGTAACCCCGGCCATTAGAAGAAGACTACTGAGTAGTGCGAATTTCATTGCTGGTAACTCCTGGATCGATTATACCCTCAGTGGCTTGAAGCCTTCAATTTGGCTAACTTCTCCTCGAACTCGACTTCACGAGCGGCCGAGAACTGGTTGAAGATCTCGCGGTTCACGAACAGCTTGTTATTGGTCTTCAGCTTCGCCATCCGCTCCGTGATCGTCCCAGAGGGCTGGACCAGCGTGCCGCCCCAGGCGTAGGCTCCCAGCTCGAGGTAGATGTCGATGGGATACAACTTGCGAAAAGTCTCGAACGTGTGCCGCACGCCCGCCTCGGTTATGTAGGCGTTCTGAGCGAGATCGTCAGGGTACTCCCAGCAACAAAACTCCACGACTTTGTAATCGCGGCCGCCGTCCCGAACGGTATACGCGAACGTCGTCGAGGAAGGACTGTGCCCCGGGATCAGGTATGTAGTCACGCTCAAAGGCCCCACCTTGACCACGTCGCCGTCGAACAGCGCGCGATCCACCTTGACCGGCGGATAGCGCGGCGGACCGCCGGCCTTTCCCTTTCCATCCCCGGCGGGCGCCACCGGAATCGCGGGTGGGTTGAACATGCCGTGTTCCATGTAAGGAATTTCGCCGAATCCGGCCATCACCGGAGCGCCGGTCTTCTCCTTGAAATAAGCGGCGCCTCCCGACTGATCGCCGTGGTTGTGGTTTAGCAGAATAGCCTTGATGTCGGTCAGCCTGAAGCCCATGCTCTCGATATTCTTCTGGATCGACTCGGTGGAGTTCGACGCGCCCGCGCCCATCATGATGTGGCCCTGCGGCGAGGTCAGCAGGAAAACCTCTCCGTTGGCATCGCCGACGAAATAAAGATTTCCCATGATCTTGAACGGCTCGGCTGGAGCGCTCCCGTCCGTGATTTGCTTCCGGACCTCGAGCGACTTAGCGGCCAGCGTCTTGCCAAGCTCGGCCTGTTGCGGCGTAAATGGCGGGTAGGGCGCTGGATGAGTCTGCGCCTGAACCACCACGCCGAAAACACAAATCAACAGGAAGTTTTGTTTCATAAAATCCCCTTCTCCAGTTACACTTTCAGCCGCGGAAACAACCGCTCGGCATTTCCGCGATACAGCGCCCGCAGCACTTCCGGCGAAAGTCCGGCGCCTTTCAGCTCGTTCAGAGTGGACGCCGGGTCCTCGGCTGGATAATCCGTGCCGAACAGGTATTGGGACGGCGGAGCAAACGCCGTCAAAGCCGCGATGGCCGCCGGATACGCCGCGTGCGCGCATTCGTAATAGAGTTTTCGCAGTTCGTAGAAGACGCCGTTGGGAGTCTTGGGTGTCTTACCGTCGGAAGGCTGTTTGGCCGGATACGTGGAAGCCCCGGGAACACGATCCTTGATGCGCCCCGCCAGCACCGGCACCGCCGCCCCAGAGTGATTAATGACATAGCGGATATCCGGGAGCTGGGCGAGTGTACCGGAATAGAGGAGATTCGTGACGGCCCTGGTTGTGTCGAAATCGCGTTCAACCGAAGCCTCGCCCGAGGGGATCAGATCGCGGCAGCACTTGGGGACGAAGGGGTGAATGAACGCGACCGCCTTGCGACGGTTCAGTTCCTGGAACGCCGGCAAAAAGGCCGCATCGCCCGGCCACTTATTACCGATGCTACTTAAAATCCCGACGCCGTCGGCCTTCAACGTGTCATAAGCGTACTCGATTTCCCGCAAACTGCCTTCCGCATCGGGGTATGGGATCACCGCGAAAAACCCAAAGCGCTTGGGATTATCGCTGACCAGCTTAGCCGCGAATTCGTTTAACCTGCGGGCCATCGTGCGCCCGCTCTCGGTCCCGGTGTAGACCTCATCGCCGTACGACCCGCCCGACAGAATCACGGTGGCGATGCCGTTCTTATCCATCAACTCCAGTACCCTGGCGATGGACCAGCGCGAACCCCCGCCGCCCGAACCGAACGGCGGCTGGTAGTGTTGGTGCACGTCAATCGGCCCGGGCCCGCCCCCCTGCCCCAGCAACCCTGCGTTGGGTAAAGCAGCGCCAGCCCCGGCCGCGGCGAGCATTTTCAAAACGTCGCGGCGAGAGGCGCCGCGATTCCAATTAGAATTCTCCATTATGATTTCCTGCCTAAAAACCATACTTCAATGCGAACTGCGTTTTTCGGGTCGGCTGAGCGATGATGTTCCGCCCGAAATCGTTGCTGCTGATGTTCTCGAACGAGGGTACTGCGTTCGAGCCGGGCATCGCCGTGCTGGGAGACATCGACACAAAGCTGTTGGCGAGATTGAATGCGTCAACCCGAAACTCCAGCGTCTGTCTTTCCGTAAGATGCAATTGCCTCGACACGGCCACGTCCACGCCCCAGTAGGTCGGTCCCACCAGGCTGTTCCAACCCAAATTCCCGACGGTGCCCTGATCCTGCGCCTTGAACGCAGCGCGGTTGAGATACTGACCCGAGGGGCCGCTGTCACCATAAACATTGTCAGGCAGCACCAGGTTCGGGCGCTGATGACCAATGCCGCTCAACTGCTGATCGGTGCCATCTTGAATCGAGATGGGCATGCCCGACTGGAATTTATAGATTCCCGCCAACTGCCAGCCCGTTGCCAGGGTCCGGACCACACGGTTGGAAAACTGCGGAGTCACGCCTACCGCCGTTACATTCACCAGATTCCGCCGGTCGCTATCGCAATTGCCCCGATCAAACAGCGGATTACCCGGCACCGTGGCGGTCTGGTCCGGTTTGGAATTGAATCCCTGAAATACGCCGATGCAATGAGCCAGAGTCCAGTTGGCGCTCATGCTCACGCCTCGGCTGAGCCGCTTCTGAAGCGAGAACAGCACGCCGTGGTAGGTCTGCGTGCCGGAAGGATCCCACTTGTCCATGAGGGACACGAACCGCCCCTCCTCCGGCTTCAACAAGCTCAGAACGCGTCGCGCCTGTATGTTTGCGGTCGAGCTGCAGTTGGTTGCCGTCGCGGCGCAGGTAGCGAGCGCCGGAGCAATGAACACACCCTGGTTGATGGGTACGTTGACGTACAGGTGCATCACCCGGCTTCCGATGTACGTCGCCGACGCGAACCAACTGGCGCCAATCTGCCTTTGGACGGCAACGTTCCACGAGTAGGTATTGGCTGTCGGAAGGTCATACGGGGTTGTTATGAACTGTCCAGCCTGTGTAAACTTTACGTTCTTGTCGATGTCATAGGGGAACGGATTCCCGCCCGGAACGCCGCCATAGGGATTTACAAAACTCACCGGAGTATTATATGTGCTCCGGCCGCCCCAGGGATTGGACCCGCCCTGATCTTCGCGCGTGATCCCGGGCACATAAGAATAGCCGAAGGCGTAGGCCGCGCGAATCGAGGTCTTGCCGTCGCCTTTCGGATCCCAGGCAATACCGCCGCGAGGATCAAAGTGCGCCCACTGCCGGTAGGTGCCGGACCTCTCCGGAAAGCCGGGGTCGCCCGGGAAGTAGAAGCCGAGTGGCGCGTTCACAAAGACCGTGCTCCGGACGCCTTGCAGGAACCGGTTCATATCGAAATTCGAGATGTGTCCGTTAGAAACCGTCTGCGGAAGGAAAGGCTCCCAGCGAAGCCCGAAGTTGAACGTCAGCCGTGGAGTCACCCTCCAACTGTCGGTGAAGTATATGTTCACCGAATTCTGGCGTGTGGCGGCGCTATTGGGAAGTCCCTGGAACAGCGTGATGGGGAGCCCGACCATGAAGTCAGCCATTCCCATGCCCGCCCGCTGGCCGTTGAACGTAAATTGCCCGGGGCTCGCAAAATGATTGATCTCAGCGAACCTGCCAACCAGCGCACCCGCGCCGAAATTCATCTGATGTTTTCCCCGAACGAAGCTGAGATCGTCATTAATGTTATAGGAGGTCATGGCCCAGTGGTCGTCGCCGAGGCCGCCTCCGTAAGAGAACCCGCCGGTGATCGCCAGGCCCAGAGTCCCAATATCGTGCGGGTTCGCGCCACACCACATCCGGACGCCTGCATCGCAATAGCTGAAGGCGGAGTTGCCCTTGGTGGTCGTCCGTGTCCGATTGACCGCAACACGAAAAGCTTGGACCATATTCGGACCGAGAAGATAGGTGTCGCCGATCGCATACGACTGCGCCAGTTGGTCCAACCCCGTCGAGGACGAGGTCAACAAGTTGGGTGTGATCTCAAACGAGCTTGGAACCAGGAGTCGCGTATCCAAGAGCCGGAAGAAAACGGACTGCTTATCGCTCAACTGATAGTCGATTTTCCCCACATACTGATAGTCGTCTCGCTGAATCGGTGTGTTGAACGTGATGCGGCCGCACGGGTCCGGAGTGGTGCCGATCGTCGGGAGAATCCTGTTCGCGATGTAAGTCGCAGGGCCGGTATACAGGTTCGGATCGATCCTGTAGATGTCCGGCCCGCCACTGCCGGGAGTTCTGACGAATCCTGCGGCCGCGGACAAGCTTCTCTGCACACTTGAGTTACAACCCGGGGAAGCGAAGGTAGTCCAGTCGCCGGCCATCATGGCCGGAGTTGGAACCGTGGATTGGGTGTTGCTCGGATTCTCGCGGCGCGTGGAGCCCTGGAAACCGCCAAAGTAAAACAGCTTGTTCTTTACGATCGGCCCGCCCACGGTTCCGCCAAACTGGTGCCGCTTAAACGTGCTCGGTATTCTGGCAAAATACTCGCGCGCGCTGCCGAATCCGTCATTGCGGATGAATTCGAAAAGATTGCCGTGAAGGGCGTTGGTGCCCGAGCGGGTCACCATGCTGACCGATGTCGCCGCCCCATGCTGCGCGGTTTGACCGCTGGATTCGACTTTGAACTCCTGCACTGCGTCGGGGAAGGCAATCGGCATGGTCGTGCCGGAAAGATAGTTGCCGTGACTGGCCCCGTCCAGGCTGTAGTCGGTTCCGAAATACGCCTGGCCGGAGATGCTGATCTGCGGCAGTTCGGTCCACCAACTGCCCCGAGTCGTTCCCACCGTCACCGCCGTGCCGGCGAGTGCGATCAGATCCGTCACGTTGCGCCCGTTGAGCGGCATTTCCACGATTCGCTGCGTCTGAACCACTTCGCCGATACCCGAGCTGCGCGTTTCCACCTGCGTGGCATTGGCTTCGACCACCAACTGTTCGCTCACCGTGCCGACTCTGAGCGCCGGATCGATCGCCGGGTCGGTGTTCACCTGCAACACGATGCCGGACTGCACATATTTCGAAAAGCCCTCCTTGCTCACTTCGAGCTGATAAGGTCCGATGGGCAGATTCGTGAGAACGTAACCGCCGTCCGCGCCACTCGTGACAATGCGGGAAATACCGGTTTCCGTCTGTGTCGCCTTGATCTCGGCGCCCGGTACAGCCGAGCCGGTGGAGTCCTGCACGGTGCCGTGAATTTGCGCGGTGGCTTGTCCCCACGCGGCCGAACACGTCAATAAACCAAGTGCACAAATGCCCAGAAAGGCTTTCATCTGACGCCTCCTTAACATCGGTTTATGCTTTTAGCCGGGGAAACAGTCTCTCGGCGTTGCCGCGATCGATCGCCCGCAGAACCTCCCGCGAGAATCCATTACCACTTGCAAATCCCTGTTGGCTCAGTTTGTGATTTTTGCAACTGCCCTGGTGAACTCTGCCATAACAATCGCCCGGTTGTTGGGCGGATAATGAACCGGCACCATCGTCTCGACGTTCAGCTTGAGCCGCTGAATATTGTCCAAGAGGTTCTTGTTGTAGATCGTGTTGTTCAAGGGACCCGGCGCCGCATCCGCCTCGCCCGGAGGGTTCCAGCCGTCGCCTTGGAGCAGAACCTTCTCCTTGGGAAGGTACGCCACGAGCAACCCGGCATTGTGTGTCGAGTCCTTGAGCCGGTACAGCTCAACGACATGATTGCCGTCGGTCAGGATTTTCTTGTCGGTCATCGTTTCGATGGAGGGCTTTTTCGGCGACTTCGCCTCCATATCCGGATTCAGCGTGTGAGGTAACGTGGCGAGTTTTTCGAAGTACTGCTTGTTCTGCGCGTGCGTGATGATGGTCGTGCCTTCGGCCATGAATCTCCGCAGCCCGCTCGAATGGTCGAAGTGGTTGTGCGTGTTGAACAGATATTTGATCGGCTTATTCGGGAACAGCCTTTTCGCCTCTGCGATGATCGCGCTGGCGTTGGCTTCGCTATTGCCGCCTTCGAGCACGACGATGTAATCCTTGAAGTCCACCGCAATGCTGGCGTATCCGCCCATGATGAGGTAAACGCCGTCTCCAAGCTGGCGTGATGTTGTTGCCGGAGGCTGCCCGCCCCCACCGGCGGGGGCTTGAATATTGGCCGGAGCGTTCGGCTTCACGTCGGTAACCGTCATGTCGAACACCGGATAGTCGCCTTGCTTCCGCATGATTCTGGTCGGGAATTTGAGGCCGTTGAAATCCTTGTAGCCCGTGTAGACCGCCTCGAGCGGCGTGTCGCCGGTCACGGCGTTGTCGATCATGGTCGCGACTCTCTCGACCATGTTTTGCTCGTTAATGTAGCCATCGACCTTCGCTTTGTTCTGGCCTGTGAAGCTCACGACGTTGTAGCTCTTGCCGCCGGCCTTCTTCGAAGCCACAGTCGCGTCACCGGCCGCAGCAGCCCGGAGAAACCCATAGGGCAGCATCCAGTGATCCAATTGCTGGGCCCAATTCGTGTTGGGACCAATGACAACATTCTGGGCCGGTGCGGGCGGCAGTCCGCCTCCACGGCGGCTCGGAGCAATCGGCGCAAGCACTCTTTCGATATGCCAGGCGGGCATCTCGAAGTTGATGGTGCGGGTGTAGGTCTTGGACTCGAATCCAGGCCACGGGGACGCGGGACTCATAGCCTGGCCGAACGCAAACTCCGAGCCGGTCGCCGTAAACTCGACCGTTTTCAGGGTGTCTGCTCCCATTGCCTTGGACGCGTTGCTAATGACGGTCTTGGCGTCCTGCGCCGCAGCCGTCCAGGCGAGCAGGGTCACGAACATCACAACACCGGTGAGCTTCTTCAACATTTCTGGCCTCCATTTCGTCCTCTAAGAATACACCTGACTGATACTTTGAGGTAGGACCTGCGAACCAGCAGGGCGGCGCCTACCGGAACATTCGCAGGTCAAACTCAAACGGCTTGGGGCCCCGGAAGGCGACCTTTGCGAAATCAGGATGAGCAGGGTTCAGCAGCACATTCCATTCGCCTCGAATTGCGGCGGATGGCACCCGCAGGGCCACGCTGTGCTTCGTGCGAATCCACTCGTCTCCGAAACGGTGCAGAGTCTCATCTCTCGTTTCACGCCAGCGGGCCGGGAAATCATGCGGATCAAGTGTTCCCATCTTCAGACCGTCAGGGATGTCGCCTTCGATCGCGACCAGGTCCTTTGGCCGCAAATTCGGCTCCAGATTCACGAATGTCTCAACCGCGGCAAGTGCCAGAGAAGTTGAGGCATAGACCATTCGCACACCACGGCTGTTCCAGCGTCCGCCATAGAGGCGAGAGCCCTCCCCTCTGGCAGCCTCGGCAGCGTAGCGCCGGCGGCAGATTCTCCAAACCCGCATTTAGCTGTAGACGCCATAGGCAATGCGGCCCAGAATGTCTTCAACCATGCGAGCGCCCAAATCGGTATCCAGCTGATCCAGGGGCCTATCGCCACCCAGCGCACGATTCGGTGTGCGGAGCCACGCCACGGCCCTCTCTTCGTCGCCGATCATCTCGGTCGCATGAGCGTATACCCTTGCCAGGCGAACCGTACGATCCGATTCGGCGGCCGTGAGACGGGACCCTTGACTCAGACGGCGACTCAGGGTTCGCTGCGGAATCCCGAGCTTCCGCGACAGAACGGCGTTGCCCAGATCGAGTTTCTCAGCAAGCGCTGTGACGGATCTCGCCGGCAGCCCCCTGCGGATGAGCTGCGCCAGGTCCTCAGGCTTCCTCATGGCCTTGCCCAACACCTTCCGGCCGCCCAGGACCTCGGCAATCGCTTCCGTTTTTATCTTGGCCTCCTGGCTATCTATCATACGCCATTTGGCTAGGACTTGAAGAGCAGATCTTTATCGGGATCGATCACATGGTGGATCTCCCTAAAACTTCAATGCGGGGCATGCGGGCGGCGCGACGCCCGGCGTTCGCCCGAAGCTGATATGCTCGAAAATCATGTGCCAGGAGGCTCCTATGAAAACCTGTCTGTCTGCGATATTCGTGCTGCTGGCGCCGTTCGCCTTCGCTCAGCAGAGCGCACCTGAGCTTGCCTTCGACTCCGTCCCCGAATTTCTCAAGCTCCCGCCGGGCACGAACTTCGGCGAAGTCCCCGGCGTCGCCGTCAACTCCAAGGGACACGTCTTCGTGTTCACGCGCTCCAACAGCGCCAACGGTCCGGCCTACGGCGCCGCGGCGGCGCAGTTGCTCGAGTTCGGCCCCAAGGGCGAATACCTGCGCGAAATCGGCAAGGGCCTCTACGCGTGGTCGGAAGCCCACTCGGTGCGCATCGACAAGGACGACAACATCTGGGCCATCGACAAAGGCTCCGACATGATCGTCAAGTTCAATCAGGCGGGCCGCGTCGTCTGGGTCTTCGGCCGCCGGAAAGAAGCGGCCGACGAGGGCGCGAAACCCTATGAGCACCCCGACCCTCCGCTCCCTCACGTCGACGGACTCTTCCGCCAGCCCACCGACGTGGCCTGGGACTCCGAGGGCAACATCTATATCAGCGACGGCTACGTCAATTCGCGCGTCGCCAAGATCAGCAAGGACGGCGACTGGATCAAGTCCTGGGGCAAGCGCGGCAAGGGCTCCGGCGAGTTCAACCTGGTGCACAGCATTGCGACCGACGCCAAGGGCAACGTCTATGTCGCGGATCGCACCAACCGGCG
>JBGPLI010000150.1:0-14404 GCA_041486445.1 Bryobacteraceae bacterium | reverse complement strand
TGGAGGCTTCCCTCGCCTGGTCGAAATTGAACCGCTGCATGAATACCGTAAAGCCCACCTGCATGGGGCGGTCCAGGAAATACGGCTCGGTGAATCCGAACTGGATATCGCGCGTGCGGGTACCCAACTGCGTGCCGACGCTGAGCGTCTCGCCCAGGCCCATCAGGTTGTTGGTGGCGTAGGAAAAGCCGATGAAGCTGCCGGCGATGCCCGAAACGCCTCCGTTCAACTGCACCGAATTCTTGCCGCGCTCCTTCACCTTGAGCGTGATGTCCACGGTGTCGGTCTTGGTGTCGCGCTTGATGTCGGCGGCCTCGTTCTCCTTGAGCACCTCGAAGTAACCGAGCTGGTTGAGCCGCAGGATGCTCAGCTCCCACAGGCGCGTGTTGAAGATGTCGCCCTCGTCGATCAGCAGCTCGCGGCGGATGACCTTGTCGCGCGTGGTGGTGTTTCCCGAAAAATCGATGCGCCGCACGAAGAACTGTTTGCCTTCGTCGAAGGTCAGCGTCAGGTCGATCCGGTCGCTGCCGGGAAGCGGCATGAACTCGGGCTCGGCCACGAAGTCGATGTAGCCGAATTGGCCGTACAGCTTGCGCAGCTCCTCAAAGCCCTTGCGCAGCTTGGAAGTGGAAAACACGTCGCCCTGCGCCATCTGGAATACCGGCCGCATCAAGGTCTCCGGCGTGCGGAACAGCTTTACGCCGGCGAAGTTGATGTTGTTGAGGTGATACAGGCGCCCTTCTTCGATGGTGATGTCGATGTCGGCGTTCTTGCCTGGCCGGTTGGGCTTGATCAGAGGGAGGCGGAATTTGCCCCCGCCGACGTCGACGATATCGACCGTATGGTTGGTCGTGTGCGCGGTGAAGTATCCGGCGTCCTGATAGAATTGCTGGATCCGCTCCTGGTCCTCCTCGAGCTTGGTGGAATCGTAGGTCTTGGCGAACAGGCTTTCAAACAGAATCGAGTGAGGCAGGCCGATCGGGTGCAGATTCTTCATGGCCCGCAGGACCGCGCGGTGGGCGAAAACCTGGTTGCCCTCGAAACTGATTGTGCCGACCTTGACCTTGGGCCCCTCATTCACCCTGAAAGTGATTTCGAGCGAGGACGGCGGGATCTGGCGGATATCCGGCTCGACGGAGGCGAACTGACGTCCGCGCTCCGACAGATAATCCTGGAGCACGTTCTTGGCGCGCTGCACCCGGTTGGGATCGTACTGCGACTCCACGCTCAGGCCGACCTTGCGCTCCTTGAACCGGTCCAGGATCTCGGAGACCGTGATCGACTTCATGCCGTCGTACTTGATCGAGCGCACGACGCGGCGCTCCACCACCACGAAGCGCACGATCCAGCCCATCTGGCCGGCTTCCCGTTCCATGCGGATGTCGTCGAACCGGCCGGTGTTCCACATCGCCATGAAGTCGCGATGCAGCGCCTCCTCGTCGTACTTGTCGCCGCGCTTGGTGAACATCAGGGCGCGCAGCGTATCCTGGGGCACGCGGCGGGCGCCGCGGAATTCGACCAGCTCCACCACGTCCTGCGGGGGCCTGTCGGACGGCGCCGCCTCGGCGGCCGGCTTCACCGGCTCCAGTTTCGGGGCCTGAGGCTTGGGCGGTTGCGCCGCCGGCGGCTCGGCCGATTCCGGCACGGCCTCGAAAGGATTGGCCTTCTTCTGCTGCGGTGGCTGCTGGGACAGCAGGGGGAGCGAGCACAGCAAGCAGACCGAGAGGGTGCGCAGGCATCCAGGCCTGGAAGGCATCATCTACACCGGGTTCCTTTCCACTCTGCGCCTAAGACCAGACGTTCGCTTTCCGCCTCCGGTTTCACCGAAACAGGGGAATCCACTGCCAGCGAGACGGGCGCAGCCGCGAATCCGTTATTCTACCGCATCGCGTCCCGCATCCGCCTCCGGGGGGCCCGCCGCCACGGGATCCGCCGGGGCCGGAACCGGCGGCTCGGAGGGGAGTCCCTCGCCGCGGCCCATGTATCCCAGGCAGGCGCCGAACAGCGCATGCGACAGCAGGGTGGACAGTTGAGGAGAATACAGCGGCACCAGGGGATTGACCAGCTTCCAGAACACCGCGTCGGCCAGGTAGTACCAGACGATCCCGGCCACCGTCCCCAGCAGAACCAGTCTCCGCCGCGGGTTTAGATTAGCGCATGCCACGCCGAAGAGCGCGCCCACCACGCCGGTGATCACCAGGTGAAACGCGCCGCCGGCGATCGTGATCCGGCCCGGACCCGCGCGGAACGCCCTGGTCCCGTAAAACGTCGACCCCAGCAGGTTCGGCGTCTCCCACCACACGTGCCCGCGCAGGAGAGCGGTTGCGGCCAGCAGCGCCAGCATCGCCAGACCTCCGATGACTCCCGTCTCGATTCCATTCAGGATGCGCGGCAAGATGGCCGGCGATTTCGACGCTTCCATGAAACAGCCCCATGTTAGCGCATGGGGCGCGACGGCGTCATTTCCTTCCCTGGCGTTCGGGGCTCACCTTTCCGTTAGCCACCACACGATCGATGAGCCCGAATACCGTGCGTTCCCTGTGTTTGCATCACACGGGATTGGCTGCTCGATTGCCTTTCCCAAGGTGTAAATGGAAAGAGGAAATTCTAGTGAAAACTTCGATGCTTCACACGCTCGCAACCCTCAGCCTCAGCGCCGCCCTGGGCCCCATCAGCCTGCTGGCGCAAGCGGGAGGCCCGATCCCCGTCACAGTCCCGTTCGATTTCACCATCGGCTCCAAGTCGTTGGCCGCAGGTGAGTATCGTGTCAGGGAGGAGCCGCAGCACGTGCTCTCGATCCTCAGTGTCAAGGGCAACGCGGCGATGATGGTCATGACTCACGCCGCCGAGCCTAACAAAACGCCCGGCCAGGTCCAGTTGACGTTCAACCAATACGGAGACCGCTACTTTCTCTCTCAAGTCTCCTATAGCGGCCGCGGATGGGAATTGTCCAAGTCGCCCGTTGAGAAGGAGCTGATCGCGAAGAGAGTGTCGCCCAAGCCGGTCATCCTGGAAGCCGCCGACCGGTAGTTCCAGACTTTGCTCCGCCGCCATCGCACTGGCAACACGGGCTTCGATCGGAAGAGGGGCTCGTGTTGCCCATGGCACGGATGACTGCGAACGCTAGGTCGATTATCCTGCTCGCGCTTGTGGCCGTAGTGAACGCGCCGGCGGACGAAACGCGGACCCCGGCGATTTCGACGCTTCCATGAAACAGCCCCATGTTAGCGCATGGGGCGTGACTGCGTTCAAAGTCCGAACGGTTCGGCCGATAAGAGCGCACAGGAAGGCGTTTCCGAGGAGCAGCGAGCAGGTATTGTGACGAAAGACACAAGACAGCGCGGGGAGCGGGGCTTCAGTCTCATGATGCTGAGCCTGCTGATGTTTGTGATGCTGGGGATGGTCGGCCTGGCGATCGACCTGGGCAGGATGTACATCTATAAGACCGAGCTGCAGACCTTCGCCGACGCTTCCGCCTTGGCCGCGGTCGCACAACTGGACGGCACGCAAACCGGCGTCCAGCTCGCTAATGCGGTGGCGACGGCCGGCCCGATCGGCACTACCAAGCCGAACGGTTACGCCTTCGATACCACGGTGATCAGCGACGTGGCCGCCAGTTATTCCACGAGTTTTGCCGGGACTTACAACAGCTACGAGACGGCGAATTCCCCCGGCGCCAATACGTACCGGTTCATTCGCGTTACCGCGTCGGTGAGCGCTCCGCTCAGTTTTCTTCCGGTCCTGCCGGGGATCCCGACGCAGATGGCTCTGTCGGCCTCGGCCACGGCCGGGCAAAAACCGCAGAGTACGATGTCGCGGGGCGGCCTGCTGCCGTTTGTCCCGGACGCTCACAATCAGGCCGATACGAAGAATTTTGGCCTGACGCCGGGCGCCGCATACACGCTCAAGTGGGGTAACGGCAACACCACCACTTGCCCGGGCGATGCCGGATTCACTCCACCGGGCTCGCCGCCCTCCGAGCACGGGTTTGTCGATATCGGGGAGGGCGACAGCAACAACAATGTCCGCCTGGCGATCGAGTACGGAGGTTATCCGAACGCGACCTCGACGCCGTCTTCAGTCCAGGCCGGAGACACGCTGAGCTCAGTTCCCGGAAACCGGGGCACGTCCATCTTCGACGCGCTTCAAAACCGCGCGTCACAGGACACCGACGATGTCTCCAGCACATACGCGGCGTATTTATCCGGGGGCACGGGCAACGGCCGCCGCATCGTCACGGTGGCGATTGGCGGGACCTGGAGCGGACACGGCTCCAACGCCAGTACGCCCGTGCTCGGATTCGCCAACTTTTTCCTCAATACGGCGTACTCGGGAACATCGGGTCCGATCTGCGCCACTTATATTGGACCGGGGGACCCGAACGGACACGGCTCGGGCGGCTCGGATGGAACCGTGGTGTACACCAATGTCCTCTATCAATAAATCCGAACGAGGCAACGCGCTGATCGAATTCGCGCTGGGCTGGTCCCTTCTGTGGTTGATGTTCGCGGGCGTGTACGAGGTCGGTTACGCGTTCTATGTGTACAACGTGCTGCTGGCCTCGGCGGCCGACGCGGCGCAACTCGGCTCCAAACTCGACTACGATACGGCGAGTCCCAGCGCCTACACCACCGCGCTCAAGAACATGGTGGTCTACGGGGACAAGACGGCCGGCACGAAATCCCTGTTGCCGAACCTGACTACCTCCAACGTCGCGGTGACGCTGAGTCCGGCGTCGGGAATGCCGCAGGACGTAACCATCACGATCACCGGCTACACGATCGACGCGTTCTTCACATCCTACAGTCTCAACAACAAGCCGCGAGTGACGGCGATTTACTATGGTCAAATCAATTGCTCGACGTGCTGACCGCGGCCAGAAGGGCGGCGCTATGGTTGAGACGGCCCTGGTGCTTCTGACCTTTGTGGGCATGATCATCTTCATCATGGACATGGGCCGGATTCTCCTCATGCAGCAGTTCATCTGCGAGCGGGCGCGCGCCACCGTAAGAGACGCGGTGGTCAACAACTGGGATGCCACCGCCACCAAGAATTACCTGGTCTACAACAGCGCCACCGCGCCCCCGGGGGGCGGTGCGGGCTATCTGGGCCTGCTGACGTCGCAAGTCTCGTATCAAACCCTCGGGACCTCAGACCAACCCGACTACCGGCTGCAAGTGAAGGTGTCCGGCGTACCGGCGCTCACCTGGATCCCTTCCATTGCGGGCAGCTACACTCTGGCCCCGATCACGGCTACCGCCCCCGCCCAGAGTCTCGGGGCGACGAATTAGAGTCCTCACCTTTCGGTTAGCCACCACCCGATCGATGAGCCCGAATGCCGCGAGATCCTTGTGTTTGCATCACACGGGATTGGTTGCTCGATTGCCTTTTCCACAGTGCAAGGAGGTTCCCATGAAAAGTTCGATACTCGGTATAGCAGTAAGCCTCGGCCTTTGCGCCGCGCTCGGTCCCCTCAGCCTCAAGGCGCAAACGTCAGGCACGATTCACGCCCACATTCCGTTCGGGTTCACCGTCGGCTCCCAGTCGTTCGCGGCGGGTGAGTACGAGGTGCGGCAGGTCACCACCGGGGTCCTCGCGATCCAGGGCGCCGACCGCCGCTCCAGCATCATGACGATGACCACCCACGCTGATCCCAACGCGACGCCCGGCCATACCAGGTTGACGTTCAACCAGTATGGAGACCGCTATTTCCTGTCGCAGGTCTCCGACAGCGATCGCGGATGGCAGTTGCCGGCGTCAGCCGTTGAAAAAGAGCTGATTGCGCAGTCGCGTGCGGCGAAGCCCGTGGTTCTGGTCGCCGGTAAGTAATCCGTACTTTGCCCCCCATCGTCCTGGCAACACGGGCTTCGATCGGAAGAGAGGCTCGTGTTGCCCTTTTTTTCGGCAGCCACCGGAAAAACAGATTCAGCCGCCGATGAACGCGCGTATGAACACAAATCGGGCTCTTGTTTCAAATCCGCGTGCCTCGGCATCCATTTGACTCGCCATGCCGGGCCACGGTATACTGCATTCGTAAACGAACTCCGAAAACGAAAGCCGTGCAAGAGCCCATTGATGCCGACCGCGACCTGTACTCGGGGCTGATCCGTCTGCATGTGATGCATCACGCCACCGAGGAACCGATTTTCGGGCTCGGCATGATTGAAGAACTGAGGCGGCACGGCTATCGGATCAGTCCGGGAAGTCTCTACCCGCTGCTGCACGGCCTCGAAAAGAAAGGCTATCTGAGCTCCCGAGAGAGCCGAAACGGCAAGTCGCTGCGCAAGGTATATCGGGCGACGCCCCTCGGCAAGAAAGCGTTGAAGGCCGCGAGGAGCAAAGTGTTGGAGCTGCTCCGCGAGCTGATCGAGGGCGAATGACAGCCGCGCCATTGATGATGCTCGCCTTTGCAATGGGCCTGAGAGCGGAGGCGCAGCAGAGCGCTGCACAGGGGGCGCTGACACTTCCCCAAGCCGTGGAAGCGGCTCTTCGCAATTATCCGTCGATCCGGGTTTCGCAAGAACAAATCAACGCCGCTGCCGCCGGGATTCAGCTCGCGCGGACTGCGTATCTGCCGCACGTGGACGCGCTGGCGCAGGTGAACAGGGCCACCAGAAACAACACGTTCGGGATGCTGCTGCCGCAAGCTGTGGCGCCTGGTATTTCCGGTCCGGTGATCGGCAGCAACAATTTCGGAACGGTCTGGGGCAGCGTCATGGGCGCGCTGGTTTCCTGGGAACCGTTCGATTTCGGCCAGCGCCAGGCGAACATTTCGGTGGCGAATACCGCCCGGGCGCAGTCCGAGGCGGCTTTGAAGCGGACGCAGTTCGAAGTCGCCGTCGCTAGCGCCGAAGGATATCTCACACTCGTGGCGGCACAAGAGACGGTCCGGGCCGCGCAAGCCGGGGTGGATCGGGCGGAGGCCATTCTGCGCACCACCCGGGCGAGAGTGGACGCGCAATTGCGGCCCGGCGCCGACGCTTCTCGTGCTGAAGCGGAGCTCGCTGCTGCGCGAACCCAATTGATCCAGGCTCAGCAAGCGGTCGGGGTCGCGCGCGCCACCGTCTCGCAGTTCGTGGGTGGCGACCCGGCGCAAATCGCCATCCACCCGCAAGGATTGCTCCGCTTGCCCCCCGAGCAGGCCCCGCCAGCTCTGGATCCTTCCGCCAGTCCGATCGCGGTGGAACAAAACGCGGTTGTCCGGCAGACGCAGGCCCAGTTGAGGGCTTTGGAGCGTTCTTACTTTCCGCGGTTCTCGGCCCAGGCTGTCGCGTATGCCCGTGGCACGGGCGCGGACGTCGATGGCGCGCGTCTGGGAGGCTTCAACGGCCTTGGACCCACGATTCAGAATGTTGGAGTCGGCTTCACGGTGACGTTCCCGGTGCTCGACCTGCCGGCGATTCGGGCGCGCGAGAGTGCGCAGTCGGCCACAATTCGCGCGGAGACTGCACGATTGCAGCAGATTGCGACCGATCTGCGAGCCCAGTGGAACCGGGCGGTGGCGAGCCTTCAGGGAAGCCGGCAGGTGGTGGCCAACACTCCCGTGCAGGTAGCGGCCGCGCGCGCGGCGACGCAACAAGCGACGGCTCGTTACGAATCGGGTCTGGGGACGATCGATCAGGTGGCGGACGCCCAGCGGCTATTGACCCAGGCGGAGATCGACGATGCACTCGCGCGGCTGGGGGTGTGGCGGGCCTTGCTCGAAGTGGCGGCGGCGGCCGGAGACATTCAACCGTTCCTGGCAGAGGCGAGTCAGTGAGGGGTAACAACAAATGCGTTTGGTTCTAGCCGCTCTCAGCAGACCAATCACTGTCGTGGTGGCGTTAGTCGCCATCACGCTCTTTGCCGTGCTGGCGCTTGAGCGGATGTCGGTCGACATCTTTCCCAAGGGAGGCGATCCCGCTATCTACGTCGCTCAGCCCTACGGAGGAATGGACCCCGCCCAGATGGAAGGATACCTCACGTATTACTACGAGTATCATTTCCTCTACATCACCGGCATCGATCACGTGGAGAGCAAGAGCATTCAGGGCGCAACCCTGATGAAGCTGACCTTCCACGAGGGCACCGACATGAACCAGGCGATGGCGGAGACGATCGGCTACGTGGATCGCGCCCGGGCGTTCATGCCGCCCGGAACCGTTCCGCCTTTTGTCACGCGTTTTGACGCGGGCAGCGTGGCGGTGGGCGAGCTGGTGTTCCGCAGCGCGAGTCGCACACAAGGGGAATTGCAGGATTTCGCGATCAATCGCGTACGGCCGTTGTTTGCGACTCTCCCGGGCGTGTCGGCTCCCCCGCCGTTCGGCGGCAACCAGAGAACCATCGTGATTACGCTCGATCCAGACAAGCTGCGGCACTACCAGGTTTCGCCCGATGAGGCCATCGCGGCCGTTAGCAAGGGCAGCCTGGTGATGCCGTCCGGCAACATGTGGACGGGAGCCATCAATCGCATCGCCCGGACGAACGCGGCTCTGGGCGGGAATCTGGACGAGCTGCTGAGCACGCCGATCCGGCCGAGAGCGGGAAGCACTGTCTATTTGCGCGACATCGGGACGATCGAGAACGGCACGGATCTGGTCACGGCATATGCGCACGTCAATGGAAAGCGGACCGTGTACATTCCAGTGACGAAGCGGTCGGATGCTTCCACGTTAGCGGTAATCAACGCAGTGAAAGAAGCGCTGCCCAGGTTCAGGAACGCTGTGCCCGAGGACGTGGGCGTGAGCCTGGAATTCGACCAGTCGCCGGCGGTAACCAGTTCCATTCAGAATCTGATGACGGAAGGACTGCTGGGCGCCGTGTTGACGGGTCTGATGATGCTGATTTTCCTGCGCGACTGGCGGAGCGCGCTGATCGTGGTGATGAATATTCCGTTCGCTCTGCTTGCCGCCGTGGTCTTGCTGTGGGGAACCGGCCAGAGCATCAACGTCATGACACTCGGGGGCCTGGCGCTCGCGGTCGGGGTTCTCGTGGACGAGGCCACCGTGTCGATCGAGAATATTCACACGCAGATGCGCCCGGGAGTCTCGCGCGCGAGTGCCGTGCTCGAAGCCTCCAGGCAGACGGCGGTCGCGCGCCTGCTGGCGATGCTGTGCGTCCTGGCGGTGTTCGTCCCGTCCTTCTTCATGGTCGGCGTGAGCCGGCAGCTTTTCGTTCCGCTGTCGCTGGCCGTCGGTTTCTCGATGATTGCTTCCTACCTGCTGTCGAGCAGCCTGGTTCCCGTGTTCTCCACGTGGCTTTTGAGAGAGGCGCGCGGCGAGCGGGAAGGGCTGTTCGGATGGCTGCGCTCGCTCTATTCGCGATACCTGCGGTTCGTGCTCCGATTCCGCTGGCCGTTGGTGCTGGTGTATCTGGCGTCTTCCATCGGTTTCTTATACGTCGTTTTGCCGCGCATGGGAACCGAGATCTTCCCCGAATCCAAGGCCTCGATCTTTCGGATCCGCCTCCGGGCCCCCTCCGGAACCCGCGTGGAGGAGACAGAACGCATCGTGCTGCGCGCGCTGAACGTGATCCAGCGGGAAGCCGGTGAGGGCAACCTGGAGGTCACCAGCGATTTTGTCGGTGTGGTCCCTTCCAGTTATCCGGTAGACTTGATCCATCTTTTCACGAGCGGGCCGCAGGAAGCGCTCGTGCAGGTCGCCATGAAGCCCGGTGGTCCGCGGCTGGAGGACTTGAAAGAACGGTTGCGTGGCAGCCTGCGAAAGGAACTCCCCGCCTGCGAGTTTTCCTTTGAGGCTGGCGACATTGTGGGGCAAGTGATGAGCTTCGGGTCGCCCACGCCGGTTGAAGTGGCTGTGTTGGGCAGCAACCTCGAAGATATCGGCGCGTTCGCGCGGAAGATTCAGGCCCGGCTGTCGCCGCTACCGTTCTTGCGGGATCTTCAATTCGCTCAGGACCTCAACTACCCGACCCTCGATATCAAGATCGACAGAGACCGGGCCGGACAATTCGGTCTGACGATGGCCGACGTGGTCCGCTCCGTGGTTCCGGCTACATCTTCATCGCGGTTCACGCAACCGAATTACTGGCAGGATCCCAGTTCGGGGAATGCTTTCCAGATTCAGGTGGAACTGCCTCAGCATCGGATGCAGGGCGTCGATGAGCTGGGCGACCTTCCCGTGATGCAGAGTGGCCGATCTGAGCCGAGGCTCGTGGATATCGCCTCGCTCCGTCCCGGAACCATGCCGGGATTGATCGAACGATACAATGGCCAGCGCGTGGTCAGCCTGACGGCGAATGTTCATGGCCGCACGCTCGGCGAAGCGGCGCGGGAGCTGAGTGCGGCCGTCGCTCAGGCAGGGACGCCTCCACGCGGCGTCAGCGTGGCCTTCCGCGGCCAGATTCCGCCGCTGGAGCAGACGATTTCGGTGTTGCAGAGAGGGTTGCTGCTCGCCATTCTGGTGATCTTCCTGCTGCTGGCGGCGAATTTCCAGTCGATCCGGTTGTCGCTGGCGATCATTCTGACGATTCCCGCGGTGCTTTGCGGCGTTCTGGTGATGCTGCGGCTGACCGCGACGACTCTCAACATCCAATCCTTCATGGGGGCCATCATGGCGATCGGCATCGCGGTGGCGAACTCGATCCTGCTGGTGTCGTTTGCCGAGCGTTACCGCCGGGAAGGGAGACCGTTGCTCGAAGCGGCCACGGAAGGCGCCAGCAGCCGGCTGCGTGCAATTCTCATGACTGCCACGGCGATGATCCTCGGCATGGTGCCGATGGCCGTAGGGATCGGCGAGGGCATTTCACCGTCGGAGCCGCTGGGCCGCGCCGTGATTGGCGGTCTGATCGTATCGACCTTCGCTACGTTAACGATTCTGCCTTCCATTTACGCGATCCTCCAGCGCGGAGTGCGCATTACTTCGGCGTCCCTCAACCCGGGGGATCCAGAGAGCCGGTATTATGCCGCGAAGTAGAATCTTGCGAAGTGCGATGCTCGGAGCTGTCGTGCTCGCGCCGTTCGCTTCGCCGCAAGCCAGCGAGCTGGTTCCGGTGATTTCCAAACAAGTATCTCGCGTGGCGGATTTGCCGGGTGAGGTTCTGCCCTTTCTCAGCGTATCCCTGCACGCGAAGGTGCCGGGATTCGTCGACCACGTGCTGGTCGACCGCGGCAGCGTGGTCAGGGAAGGGCAGCTTCTGGTGGAACTCGGCGCGCCGGAAATGGACGCCCGGATTGCCGAAGCTGAGGCCAAGGTACAGGCGGCCGAATCCGAACGGCTTCAGACCGAAGCTCAGCTTTCCGCCGCCGAGAGCACATACGAGGGGCTGAAAAAAGCCGCGGAGACGCCGGGCGCGATTGCCGGCAACGAGCTGATCCAAGCGGAAAAGCAGGTGGAGGCGGCACAAGCTCTGGTTCATTCCCGCCAGCAGGCCAGCCGCGCTGCGGACGCAGCCGTACAGGCCCAGAAGCAATTGCAATCCTACCTCCGGATCACTGCGCCGTTCGATGGCGTGGTGACGGAACGTTTGGTTCATCCCGGCGCGCTGGTTGGTCCGGGCCCTGATGCGGCGCTTCTGGTGATCCAGCAGATCTCGCAACTGAGACTGGTGGTCGCGGTGCCGGAGGAGTACGTGGGCGCCATCGTCGAGGGCGCCAAGGTAGCGTTTCAGGCCCCGGCGCATCCGGAGCGGACCTATTCCGGAACCATCGCGCGTGTTTCCCACTCGCTCGACAAGGGCACGCGGACGATGCCGGTTGAGTTGGATGTTCTCAACCGCGACGGTTCGCTCGCGCCCGGAATGTACCCGACCGTGAAATGGCCGATCCGGCGATCGCGGCCGGCGCTGTTGGTGCCACGGACGAGTGTGGTGACAACCACCGAACGTATATTCGTGGTGCGCGCCAGCCACGGACGCGCGGAGTGGGTCGATGTCCGAAAAGGAGATGCCGGGGGCGACCTGATCGAAGTCCTGGGTGACCTGAAAGCGGGTAACCTGATCGTCCGGCGGGCGACCGACGAGATCCGCGAAGGCGCGGCACTAGAGCAAAGTAAATAGGGAATGGCGCATCATGATGCTATAATCATCATGATGCGCACCACCCTTACTCTTCCAGACGACATTTACGAGATCGCCCGCTCCATCGCCGGCAGCCGCGGGATTTCGCTCGGCGACGCGCTGGCCGAGCTGGTTCGACGCGGCCTGAAGCCCTCCGCGCAGATCGGCACGCGGAAAGCCTTCCCTTGTTTCAACGTTCCTGCGAACGCCAAGCCGATCACTCTGGAGCAGACGCTCGCGGCGGAGGACCAGCCCTGAAACCGTACCTGCTCGACGTCAACGTGCTCATCGCCTTGGCATGGCCTTCGCACGTCCATCACCGGCAAGCGCAGGAATGGTTCGCGCGCAGGAAGAAGGCCGGATTCCGCACCTGCCCGTTAACCGAAACCGGCTTCGTGCGCATTTCGAGCAATCCGCAATTCACCCCAGACGCAGTGTCTCCCGCCGATGCGTTGGCTCTGCTGGCAAGGATCACTTCTCTGCCCGGCTATGAATTCTGGCCCGATCATCTTCCGTTGGTTGACGCCGCCGGCCGGGACCGGCCGATCAGTGGGCACCGGCAAGTTACCGATGCCTACCTGGCGGGTCTGGCGGCGGCGAACGGAGGAGTGCTGGCGACCTTTGACAGGGGTGTGCTGGTGCCAGGGGGAGGTTCCGACCTGGTCGAGCTGTTGGCCTGAACCCAACGAACTGGGCGGGCGGCTATATTGCTTTCCCGGAAATCCGCTATAATCAAAACGTCAGCTACACGACCATGACCGCCAGGAGACCCCTGTGAAGCGTGCCGGCTCGGATGACTCGCTGCGTTGCTCCTTTTGTCATAAGAGTCAGGACGTAGTTGGCAAGCTGATCTCCTCCCCTTCCGACTATCCGCGCGCCTACATCTGCGACGAGTGCATTGCGGTCTGCAACTCGATTCTCGAGGACGATAGGCACGAGCAGCAGTACGGCACACCGCACAAGCTTCCTAAGCCTTTGGAACTGAAGGAATACCTGGACCAATACGTGATCGGCCAGGACGCCACCAAAAAGAAGCTCGCCGTGGCGGTCTACAACCACTACAAGCGCATCCAGATGAACAAGCAGCGCTCGGGCGAAGTGGAGCTTTCTAAATCCAACATCCTGCTCATCGGCCCGACCGGGACCGGTAAGACGCTCCTGGCCCAGACGCTGGCCCGCATCCTGGACGTTCCCTTCGCGATCGTGGATGCGACCACGCTCACCGAAGCCGGCTACGTGGGCGAAGATGTCGAGAACATCATCCTGCGGCTGCTCCAGAACGCCGATTGGGACGTGCAGCGCTGCCAGCAGGGAATCATTTACATCGACGAGATCGACAAGATCGGCCGCAAGGACGAGAACCCCTCCATCACGCGCGACGTTTCCGGGGAAGGCGTGCAGCAGGCGCTGCTGAAGATCCTGGAAGGCACCATCGCCAACGTTCCTCCCCAGGGCGGGCGCAAGCATCCGCATCAGGAATTTACGCCGGTGGACACCACCAACATCCTGTTCATCTGCGGCGGCGCGTTCATCGGCCTGGAGAAGACCATCTCGCGGCGCATCGGGACGCGTACCATCGGCTTCTCGAATCCGGAGGAGATGGCGCGCGAGACCGTCCGCGGGCGCGGCAGCGCCAGCCGGCGCGACGTCACTATGTTGGAACAGGTGCAACCGGTCGATCTGATCCGGGGAGGCTTTATTCCGGAGTTCATCGGACGGCTCCCTGTGGTGGCCGTGCTGGAGGACCTGAGCAAGGAAGCGCTGGTGCAGATCCTGACCAAGCCGAAGAACGCGATCATACGCCAGTATCAGAAGCTGTTCGAGTTCGAGAATGTTAGACTGAAGTTTAGCGACGACGCTTTGGAGGCGATCGCGCAACTGGCCATGGAGCGCAAGGTGGGAGCGCGCGGCCTGCGCATGATCCTCGAGGATCTGATGCTGGACCTGATGTACTATCTGCCCTCGTATAAGAAGGTCCGCGAATTCCTGGTCACCAAGGAAATGGTGATGACGCAGAAGATCAACATGGCCTTGTTGGAGAAAGCCGGATAGCGCTGGCCGCTGGCCCGTTTCATACATGCTCACCTCGAAAGAAAAATCCGATACGCGGCGATTGCCGATGATGCCCATCCGGGACGTCGTCATCTTCCCGCACATGATGACGCCGTTCGTGGTGGGTCGCGAGTCGAGCGTCCGCGCGCTCGAAGAGGCGCTCGCCGGCGATAAGAAAATTTTCCTGGCGACCCAGCACGACGCCAGCGTGGATGAGCCGCGCCCGGACGAGATTTTTTCCGTCGGCACGGTGGCCAATATCGTACAGAGCCTGAAACAGTCCGACGGCAACATCAAGGTGCTGGTGGAGGGCGTCGAGCGCGGCAAGGTTCTGGCGGTGACCGAGGAGGAGGGCTAC
>JBGPLI010000149.1:0-14520 GCA_041486445.1 Bryobacteraceae bacterium | reverse complement strand
GTTTCCACCTGCGACGCCTGGCTTTCCACGGTGACGGTTTGGGTTTGCTGCCCGATCGGCAGTGAGAAATCGACCACGGCCTGGCTGCCGACCGTCAGCGTGATCCCCTTGCGGACCACGGTCGAGAATCCGGTCTTGGAAGCTTGCATTTCGTAATCGCCGACGCCCAGATCCGGGACTCTGAACCTTCCCTGCCCATCGGCTGTGACGGACTGCGTGATGCCCGTTCCCACGTTCTTCGCCTGAATTGCGGCCTCGGGGACTGCGGCGCCCGACGCATCCGTGACGGTGCCGAGGACGGTCGCCGTCGCGCCCTGGGCCACCAACCGTTCCACACACACTCCGGCGGCTCCAAGAAGTGCGACTGCGATCAGAATCTTTACTTTCATAGATGATTGCTCCTATTTCTTGACTGACCCCTCCTTGAGGCTAGTATACACGGCCTCTACAAACATGTCCGTGGTCCACGGTCCCGAGGTCGCGCCGTAACGATCGTCGAAATCCGCAGTGACGCGCGCCGCCTTTACCTGCTCGAGCGTAGCGCTGTTGCTGAGGATCATCGCCTGGACGCGGTCGCGGACGATCGCCAGCATGTCCCGGTACTCCGACACCTCGTATTCGTCGCACACACGGCCGCGCCCCGGGATTACCAGCGTTCCGCCTTCGCCTTCGTGCTTGTAGATGGTCTTGCCGAGGATGTTGTTCAGCGCCGCGATCTCCCCCTGCACGCTGCCGCCGTTGTTCACATCGATGAACGGATATTGCGTCGTGGTGAGGATATCGCCGGTGACGATCACGTCGGAGCGGCGGAACTGCACGATGCTGTCGCCGTCGGTGATGGCGTTCGGCTCGAAGAAGATCTCGACGCCTTCGTTGTTGTGATACTTTCTCCTCCGCCCTTCGATGAAGGTGTCGGTGGGCACGCCGGAAGCCGGCGCCGAGGCAGCGTTCATGCGGTTCTGCACGTTCTGATGCGCGATGAGGGTGGCGCCCCGGCCGGCGTCGGCAAACTGGGCGGAAAAAAACGACCCGAACAGGCTCGGATCCTCGCCCGCGGCATGCAGCTTCACGTTGCCGCCGGTGTGATCGGCATGGAGGCTGGTGTTGACGATGAACTGGATCGGCTTATCGCTCAACTTGCGGATCGCGGCGATCACTTTGTCGGACAGTTGGCCCGCGCCCGTGTCCACCACCAGCGGGCCCTGGTCGCCTACCTGGACGGCGATATTGCCGCCGTCGCCCACCAGCATGTAGACGCTGCCCTGCACCGGCAGCACGTGGATCTCGCCGTCGCGCGGGTCCGGGTCCACCGCTCGGCTCGCGTGTGGAGGACCGGAGGGAACCTGCGCCGCAGTCACGGCGGCCTGCGACGCGCCAGGGTCCTTGAGTTTCGCCAGGAACTCCGGGCGCATCGTTTCGGCTCCACCGAGCGCGCCCAACAGCGGCACCTGGCGCTGCTGCGAGAACTCGCGCAGGAAAGGATTCTGGCCAAACAAATAGTTCGGCGCCTGGTCGGCCGCCCGGTTGAGAAGCAACTCGCCGTCGTCGCAAGCGTACAGCCAGGCATCCGGATTGCGGACGCTGCGCACCATCTCGGTGCTGCGAATCAACGGTTCGGACAGATACACGGGATCCTTCAGGACGGAGACGTAGGTGAGGCTGTCGCCATGCCGGAGAAAATGCTCCACCAGCGTCGCCTGATCGCTTTGGGTCATGCCGTTGGCCTTGATCCAATTCCGTTTCATGTGCGTCGTGTAGACGGTCAGGGTGCTGCCCTCGTACTTGCCCGTCGAAAAACCCAGGAACGTGTGCTGCGCGTAGGCGGGAGGATGCGCCCGCCCGTCCATCCAGATGGTTCGCGTCCCTTCGGTGATCTGGCCGTACATCCTGATGGCGATCAGCCTTTGCGTGTAGGGGTCGCGCTCCTCCCAGAACCGGTAGTTGCCGCCGCCGTGCAACAGAAAGTGCGGGCTGTATTGCGCGCATTGCTGCTGCGGGGAGGCGTTCCGCGACGGATTCCAGGACAACGCATACAACCGGCCCGCCTCGTTGAGCGGATAGCCGCCGTAGGAGACCAACTGGATCTGGGCATTCGAATCCGAGTTCTGGTTCGTGTTAAACCAAGCCCCCGAAATATCGAGGCCGGACGTTTGTAGCGGACCTTGGCCCAGGGCCGCGGCGCCTGTCAGTATCATCACGAGCAGCACGGACATGGCTCGGACAGGGTTCATCGGGTCGCTCCCTAAAATACTGATGATACCTTGGTGGACACACGAAAGGCGATGAGATACACTGACGACCGATGACACGCTTTCTTCTGGCGTTGGCCGCGGTGAGCCTGTATGCGCAAGGTCCGGGGGGACGCGGAGGCCCGCCCCCGGGACCGCCCCTCACGGCCAAGGAGGCGGCTCCCTTCGACATCACCGGTTATTGGGTGTCCCTGATTACCGAAGACTGGCGATATCGCATGCTCACCCCTCCCAAGGGCGATTTCACCGGTGTCCCTCTGAACGCCGAGGCGCGGAAAATCGCGAACGCCTGGGATCCCGCCAAGGATGAGGCGTCCGGCGAGCAGTGTAAGGGCTATGGCGCTCCGGTCATCATGCGCCTGCCTGGGCGCCTTCACATCACGTGGCAGGATGACCAGACCCTCAAGGTCGAGACCGACGCCGGAACCCAGACCCGCATTTTCTATTTCGGCGTCCCGCGAGGTGAGGGTGGAGACTGGCAGGGTGTCTCGCAGGCCTCGTGGGAGTTTATGCCCGGTGCGATAGTCGTGACCGATGGAGGGCGCGCCGGCCTCGGCCAGAGAGACAGGCGCGGCGGCTCTCTGAAAGTAGTCACGACGAAATTCAGGTCCGGGTACTTGCGAAAGAACGGCGTCCCCTATAGCGCCAACGCCGTGCTGACCGAATATTTCGATCGCGTGAATGAACCCGACGGCGACTCTCACCTGGTGGTCACTGCGCGGGTGGAAGATCCCACGTATCTGGCGCAGCCGTTCCTGATGAGCGAACATTTCCAGAAGCAGGCGGACGCCTCCGGCTGGAATCCCACGCCCTGCCTGGCGAAATAGCAGGTTCGGGTTTGCCTGACACGGCGGGTTTATACTGAAATATTGAAATGATGGAATGGACTCAAAGCCGCTCAGCACATGCCGCATTCTTCCGAGCCCCTGGCGACGGGGAGAGGTCATGATACGAACCTGGAAACAGAGCCTGCTGGCGACTCCCGGCATCGGCGTTGCACTGCTGCCAAAGTTGGTATGTCCGCTGTGCTGGCCGCTCTATGCCGGGATCGTATCGTCGATCGGATTCGGCTTTCTGATTGGGACGGCCTATCTGCTGCCAATCACGAGTGCATTCATGATCCTGACCCTTGCTGTTCTCGCCTTTCGAGCGAAGCAACGCCGCGGATTCGGTCCTTTCGTGTCGGGTCTCGCCGCTTCAACCGCGGTCCTGATCGGCAAATTCTATCTCGAATCGAATCCGATCACCTACGTTGGCATAGGTCTTCTGGCGGTAGCATCCGTGTGGAATGCTTGGCCCCGCCGTGTGGCCTGCGGGAGTTGTGCATCAGGCGCGACCACTCACGTGGCTGCGCTGCATCAAGGAAGATCATGAAGAAGAGGAAAGTGGAGATTTTCAGTGCCGGGTGTGGCTGTTGCGAGGAAACGATCAAGTTGGTGAAAAGCATCGCCTGTCCTTCGTGCGAAATCACCGTGCTGGATATGAAAGACGGCGGGGTGGCCGAGCGGGCGAAGAGCCTTGGTGTGCGTAGCGTTCCCGCCGTAGTCATCGACGGGAAGCTGGCCGATTGCTGTGCGGGCCGCGGGCCGGAAGAAGCAACGCTTCGAGCGGCGGGCGTGGGCGTGGCTCTGTAAACGCTTTTTCGTTCGGCTCGATTGGCCGCCGGCCACTTCGCCGTCGGCGGCCAGAGAATCTAAACGCCAACAGGTTCAACGAACGGCTCCGCAGCGCATAGGTAAGAATGCACCGGGCCGGTTCCGGGGATGTTGGTAAGCCACGCATCACCGTTGACGAGCTGGACGACGTGAAGCGAAAGCAACTTCTGAAATCGGCTCACCCATTCCTGAACGGTGTACTTCACGTTGATGGTTTGCGGCTTCGTCGAGTACGGATTCCGCGCGTGTAAAACGCCGGACGATCCATCGTAGAGAAATACCATGTCGTCTTGCGTTAGGAATCCATCTGGAACGCGCAGGAAGTGTTTGAAGCCGGGGGAGTGGACGAGCGGCTGCAAAAGCGGGATCGGGAAAAACTGCGGATTGATCGCTTCCATCTCCGCGAGCATGTCTTCTGCCTTCCAGTGATTTGCGAACTTCGCGTTCTGCGCGGCATACTCCGTTTTGTTCGCCGACAGAAGAGCGTATACGATCCCCTCGATCACTTTGCGGAATTGGAGGAAGATCAGCTCCGCATCCATGTCCTTGTCGCCAGTACCCATCTTGCCCGCCATCATGGTTTGAACTTTATTGATTCGATCCCTGAAGACTGCCATGTTTTGGCAGTAAATCTCGATATCGGTCGGCATTTTAAGACCCCCGTTGCTTCAGAGTAGCACGGAGAGCGCCTTTTGTTCGCCTACCCTTTCACGTTTGCAAACGGGTCAACCTCTTGAATCTGTACACCTCCAGCTGCAATCGCGTTCCAAAACGGGCTCACGTCCCTGACGGGGACTTTTGCGCCAGCCGAAGACCTTCGTAGGCAAGAAAGCCCGTGATGACCACGGCGACCATGCTCGCCCACATCGGGATCGACGTGTTTTGAATGACTACCGAGGCACCGAACGCTATCCGCAGCACGTGAGCGAGAGCAATCAGTAGGAACAACACCCCAGCAACCAGCGAAAATGTCTTCTGGCTCATAACTGCCTCCATCCTTTTCCAGCCGTAGTGTACACCCCCCGCACCCCAAAAAATAGTTGTCTCTCCAGTGCTCTACAGTCTCTGCCGCCCCGTGTACCGCGAATCCCGGCGCAATCCGCCACCGTCTTAACAACCGTCGACGACTGATGAAGGGAGACCGCTGTGGCAGACAGTTTTGAAGAAAAAATGAATGTAGATGGATGGAAGCAGCTCTTCACTCACCTGTACCTAACCATGTGCGAGAA
This sequence comes from Bryobacteraceae bacterium, assembly GCA_041486445.1. Taxonomy (GTDB): domain Bacteria; phylum Acidobacteriota; class Terriglobia; order Bryobacterales; family Bryobacteraceae; genus Palsa-187. Next base: position 9,387 of record JBGPLI010000149.1, on the reverse strand, counting down.
AGACAGCGCGGCTTTGCTCAGAGCCATCAAGGGTGCTGGCGTGGATGTGAACTTCGCTGGTCCCGAAAGCGTAACGCTATTGATACCGATCACCTTCAGCCCGGAACCGCGACCGCCTCCGATAAAGACGTTTACCGATTCCCCGTCATTTTTCAGGCTGCCCGCGTGGCTCTCCGCGCTTCACCTGGGCCCGGCGGCGCCCCTGATCGAGGTTCTCCGCGGCCTTCTGCTTGGCCGGGTCGCTGATCTTGATGTTGTTCACGACGCGGCGCGCGCCCGCGGTCCTGGCCATCCGCGTGGCGGCGCCCTTGTGCTGCACGACGGCGGTGGCGCCTTCCCAATAGGCCACGCCGCCTTGCACACGCACGGTGAACCCATCCTTGCCGATCTTCGATTTCGCCAGCTTGGCCCGAATCAACGCCTCGATGGCCTTGTCCTCTTGCGCGGATGTCCCTGGCGTCGAGGGTTGCTTTGCCTTGGTGGTGGTATTGTCAGCGGCCAGCGCGGCCATTGCAATACAGAGAGTGACGATTCCTGTTCGCACTGTCTTAATAGTCCGGAACCGCTCGTGATAATCTCAGATCATTCATGATCGGGTCTCTCTTCAGGCGGCTGCTGCTGGTGGCGCTGGCGATGGTTGCGATTACGCTGGTGGCCGTGGACCGCACCCTGACCTCGATTGAGGCCACGCGCGAGGTCCGGCAGCGCATTCTGGGCATTTCCCTCGGCTCGGCGGCGCTCGCGCTGGGCATCGCCTTCCTGGTTTCGCGCTCGCTGAGCCGGCGCGTCGGCAAGCTGAAGCAGCTCGCCGAAGGGATGCTCGGGGGCGTGGCCGAATACAGCCCGACCTACATTTCGGGCGATGACCTCGAGTCGCTGGAGCGCTCGCTTGCCCAGGTCGCCCGCGAGATTCGCAATCTGCTCGACCGGCTCCGCTTCGAGTCGGCGCGGAGGGAGGCGATTCTCTCCGGCATGGCCGAGGGCGTTCTCGCCGTCGATCACGAGTTGCGCGTCACTTTCTGCAACACCGCGTTTCTCCGCGCCATCGGTTTCCGCGGCGCCACCTTCGAGGGACTCTCCCTGCTCGAGCTGGTCCGCGATACGGGTCTGCACGAGCTGCTTCGCTCCGTCCTGGCGAGTGGGGAGCCGCGCAGCCTGCGCCTCCGGCTGGCCGCAGCCCACGCCCGGACCTTTGAAGTGCAGGCGACGCCCCTCGACATGCCATCCGGGCGCGGCGCTCTCGCCATCCTTCATGACGTGACCGAGTTGGAGCGGCTGGAGCAGGTGCGCAAGGACTTCGTTGCCAACGTATCGCACGAGTTCCGCACTCCTTTGGCCGGAATCATCGGCTACGCCGAGACGCTGCTCGATGGCGCGCTGAACGATACCCAGAACAACCAGCGCTTCGTCGAAATCATCCGTTCCAACGCGGTGCGGCTGGGCAGCATCGCGGCGGATCTTCTGGTGCTCTCCGAGCTCGAATCCGGAACCGACCCGCCCGAACCCGAGCTGATCTCCGTCCGCGGCGTGCTCGAATCGGCGCTGGCAACGGTCAAAGCCGAGGCCCAGGAGCGCGACGTGAAGCTGGACCGCGACGGGATCGAGGACGTCTACGTCAGCGGCAACCGGTTCCGCCTGGAACAGGCGCTTCTCAATCTGGTGGCCAACGCGATCAAATTCAACCGGCCCGGCGGCGAGGTCCATGTGAGCGCCCGCCAGGATCAAGATGGTCGTGTCGCCATCGTGGTGGCGGACACCGGAGTCGGAATTCCTTCCGAGGACCTCCCGCGCATCTTCGAGCGCTTCTACCGTGTGGATAAGGCGCGGTCGAGGCAGGTGGGAGGAACCGGCCTGGGTTTGTCCATTGTGAAGCACGTGGTGGAGCGGATGAACGGAACCGTGGCGGTGGAGAGCCAGCTTGGCAAGGGCTCCACGTTCACGCTGGTGCTGCCGGCCGCGAGCAAGCCGCAGCGGACGCACTCGTAACGTCATCGTAACGAGATCGTCATGATAAGCTAGCGGTCTACTGGCTACAGTGGGAGATTGTGATGGAAGATCTCAAGATCGAAGTGCTCGACAGCCCCTCCGGGGCGCGGATTTTCAAGCTGAGCGGCCCGCTCACGATCCGCACGCTGTTCGATTTCCAGGATGCGGCGCGCCGGGCGATATCCCAACCCGTCATCCTGGACCTGGGCGGTGTCCCCTACATGGACTCAGCCGGGCTCGGCTGCGTGATCAGCGTGTTTACTTCCTGCCAGAGGGAAAAACGTGGATTTGGAATCGTCGGCGTTGCCGACCGCATCCGGACCCTGTTTCAAATCACCCATGTGGATGGTCTTCTCCCTTGCTTCGCCTCAACCGAGGCAGCCGAGGCGGCCAATACCAAGCCGTGAAGCCACGCTGACTCTTGTCACACGGTTGTAACCGGCAATTCATTACACGATAACTCCGCCGCAATATCCTCACTCTTAAACCAGGAGCAACTCGATGATCCAGAGCATCTTCCGAGGACTCGCCTGCGCCGCGTGCTTCCTTCTGCCGCTCGCCGCGGCGAGTCCCGAGGACGAGATCGTGCAACTCAAGCAGATCCTCGCCGACCAACAGCGCCAGATCGACGAGCTCCGCCGCGAGCTGGCCGAGCAGAGGAAAGGCGGAATCGTCCACGCCAGCCTCGGCGAGGTGGCAAGCACAACGGCGATGTTGCCTCCCGAGCCCGCCGCTCAGGCGGCCGTGCCGGCAGCGCAGCCGTCGCTTCCGGATGTGAACCGCCGTGTTGACGGGCTCGTCCGAAACCTGGGCGGGTTCCGCTTCACCGGAGACCTTCGTTTCCGTTTCGACCTGCTGGATCGCTCGGCGAACACCTCTCTGCCGCCATCGGACAACCGGAGCTCGCCCCAGCAGCGCGCCCGGGAGCGATACCGGGTCCGCTTGAACGTGGATAAGGACCTGTTCTACCGCGACAACGCCGACCGCTCGCTGGCTCACTTTCATCTTCAGCTTGCGACTGACCCGTACAACAATCCGATCACGATGGATACGGATTTCGCCGGCGTCACCACCCGAGCGCCGTTCTCGATCGCCGAAGCCTATTTGGATCTGACGCCCCTTAAAGGGTTGACTCTTCGCGCCGGCAGGACCCCCGAGCTCTACGCCGATAACCGGCAGTTTGTGTACGATGACGACGTCCGCTTCAACGGCTTCCAAGAGACCTACCGCTGGACAGCGAAAAACAGCGCCTTCGTCGAAGTGAAGGCCGCGCAGTACCTCCTGACGGACCCGAATATTCAGGTGCTCCCCTCCAGTTCGCCGTTCCTTGCCGCAGGCTATTCGGCGGGCCAGCGAGTGCCGTCCGCCGATCTGTTGGATCAGGGCGTCACGGTAGGGAGCAATCTCGCAAAGAAGTGGAGCCATAACGAGACGCTCAACTTTTTCGTGGTGCGCGAGCCCAACCAGATCCAGCTCGCTTCGACGGCCGGCGGAGCCGCCTTGTTTGCGAACAATCCGATCCTGGGTGCGACGCTCATCTCCGCGCTGGGAGGGACCGGCAACGCGACCACCGCCCCGGGCGGCGCGATCTATTTCGCCAGGGAATTCCATGTGATGCGCGGCGCCTTCAACCTGAATTACTCCGGCATGCAACTGATAGGGCACAACTACCCGTTCCAGCTTTTTCTGCAAGGGACGCACAACACCGGCGCGGCCATCGACCAGAATGCCTACATGCTCGGCGCCGCCTGGGGACAAGAGGCGCGGCTGGGCGATGTGCAGTTTCAATACCAGTACTTTTACAAACCTGCCAACGCTTTCGTTTCGCAGTTCACCGACGACGACGTTGGGTCCGGCACAGGCGTGAACGTCAAGACCCACCAGATTCGCGTGAACTTTGGCCTCACGCGCTTCCTGGCATGGGAGAACCGGCTGTACATCCAGCACGGGATCTCGGTCAGCAATCCCGCGATCAACTATTTCGTGCCGTTGCAGCAGGGCTATCACACGCAGTTCCGGCTGCACTCGCAGTTCGTATTCACGTTCTAGTAATCGTTCTGTAACACAAGACTGTCACAATGAGGAGGCACAGAATGACTCGAAGCGCGATCCGGGCGGCCTTGGCCGCCGTCCTCTCCATCGGGATGGCCCCGGCGCAGCAGGTGTTGATCAACGCCGCCGGCGCAACCTTCCCTTATCCGATGTACTCGAAGTGGTTCGACGAGTACCACAAGAAATTTCCCAACCTCCAGTTCAACTATCAGTCCATCGGATCGGGAGGCGGCATTCAGCAGGTGACCGCCGGCACCGTCGATTTCGGCGCCACCGACGGGCCGATGAACGACGCGCAATTGAAAGAATTTCGCGATAAGCGCGGATGCGAGATCCTCCATTTCCCCACCGTGATGGGCGCGGATGTTCCTGTCTACAATCTCCCCGGCGTCTCCCAGCAGCTCAACTTCACGCCAGAGGCGCTGGCCGGAATCTTTCTCGGGACCGTCAAAAAGTGGAACGACCCGGAGCTCGCCAAGCCGAACCCTGGCGTGAAGCTTCCCGCCACCGACATCGTGGTGGTTCACAGGTCCGATGGCAGCGGCACCACTTACGTGTGGGTCGATTACTTGACGAAGATCAGCAAGGAATGGGAGACCAAGGTGGGCCGGGGGACTTCCGTCAACTGGCCGGTGGGCCTGGGCGGCAAGGGCAATGAAGGCGTCTCCGGACAGGTGAAGCAAACGCCCAATTCGGTCGGGTACGTGGAGTTGATTTACGCCGTGCAGAACAAGATGGCGTACGGCAAGGTGAAAAACGCCGCCGGCGCCTTCGTCCAGGCCGATCTGTCCAGCGTGACCGCGGCGGCCGCGGGCGCGATGAAAGAGATGCCGGACGATTTCCGCGTTTCCATCACCAACGCGCCCGGCAACGCGTCCTACCCGATCTCCAGCTTCACCTGGCTGCTGATCCCGTCAAAGATTCAGGACGCGACCAAGCGGAAAGCGATCACGGACTTCCTTCAGTGGATGCTCAAGGACGGCCAGAACATGACCGAACCCTTAGCGTATGCGCGGCTGCCCCAGCCGGTGATCGCAAAAGAGACCAAGGCCATCTCCAAAATCCAGTAAAATCGAACGAATGTCGGCATCTTCGACCACCGTAACTGGCACCCGTCCCTCCGGACGGGTGCAATTGTTTCTGCGGCGCCTCCGCGGTGGCGATGAGGCCGCCTATCTCATCACTCTCGCAGGCGCCATCAGCGTCCTGCTGGTCACAGCGCTGCTGGTGGTTGAGCTGTATCAGAACTCCGGCGTTTCGCGCCGCGCCTTCGGGTGGTCTTTTCTGGGTACCTCGATTTGGGACCCCGTGGCGGGAAAATTCGGCGCGCTCCCGTTCATCTACGGGACGCTGGTCACCTCCGCGCTGGCGCTGCTGATCGGGATTCCGCTCGGTGTCGGCGCGGCCATCTTTCTCGCCGAGCTGGCCCCGCCCCGCATCTCCGACGCGCTGACTTTCCTGATCGAGCTGCTGGCGGCCGTGCCGAGCGTGATCTTCGGCCTGCTGGGAATCTTCATCCTGGTTCCCATCCTGCGCTCGGCCGAACCCGCGCTGCGAAGCCTGCTGGGGTGGACGCCTCTGTTCCAGGGACCCTTCTACGGCGTCAGTCTCCTCGCCGGCGGCGTGGTCCTGTCAGTGATGATCGTGCCATTCATCATCTCGATCTCGCGCGAGGTGATCCTGGCGGTTCCGGCCGATCAACGGGAAGCCGCTCTGGCGCTCGGCGCCACGCGTTGGGAGACCACCTGGGACGTGGTGGTGCCCTACGCGCGGAAAGGCATCATGGGCTCGATCTTCCTGGCGCTGGCGCGCTCGCTCGGCGAGACCATGGCCGTGACCATGGTGATCGGCAACGATCCCAGGATCCACGCGTCGCTGTTCGCACCCGGATATTCGATCGCCGCGGTGATCGCCAACGAGTTCACCGAGGCGACAGGCGACCTCTACCAGGGCGCCCTGATCGAGCTGGGGCTGGTCCTGTTTGCCCTCACCATGGTGATCAACGCGGTGGCGCGCGTGCTGGTGGCGAGCACCGGGAAAGAAGGAACCGCCTGACGCCGGGGCCGCTCCACAGGTTGCGCAGGAAGATCGTGAACGCGGTAATGCTCAGCCTCACCGGACTGTGTACCTTTGTCGCGGCGGGGGCGCTGGTCTTTATCCTGGGTTACTTGTTCGTCCACGGCGCCAGCAGTTTGAACTGGGACTTTTTCACGAAGCTGCCCAAGCCCGTCGGAGAGTCCGGCGGAGGAATGGCCAATGCCATCGTCGGCAGCGCCAAACTGCTCCTGCTGGCCGCGCTGGTGGGTGTTCCCATCGGGTTCCTCGGCGGCGTGTATCTGGCCGAGTTCGGAGGAAGCGCGTTTTCCTCCATCGTCCGCTACACCACGGACCTGCTGAACGGGGTACCCTCGATTGTAATGGGGATTTTCGCCTACACCCTGATCGTGCTGCCGCAGAAACATTTTTCGACGCTGGCGGGCGGCCTGGCGCTGGGCGTGATGATGATCCCGATCGCGATCCGCAGCTCCGAGGAATTTCTGCGGGCGGTGCCGCTCTCTTTGCGCGAGGGAGCCATGGCGCTCGGCGCCTCCAAGACAACGGCGATTCTGACGGTGGTGATTCCCGCGGCGAAACACGGAATCCTTACCGGGATCATGCTCAACCTGGCGCGCGTCGCCGGCGAGACCGCTCCTTTGCTGTTCACCAGTTTCGGCAACCGCTACTGGAGTCCAGGGTGGGAGCAACCCACCTCGGCCCTGCCGGTCATGATCTTTACGTACGCCATCGCTCCTTACGACGATTGGCACCAGCAGGCCTGGTCCGCCGGCTTCGTTCTTCTCACTCTGGTGCTGGCCGTGAACGTCGTCGCGCGGCTGATGCTTTCATCCAGAGGTCCTGCCGCAAGGTAATCCATGGCCCCGAGTCAACTACCCTCTACTGAATCGAAAATGGCACTCTCGAATCTGGACATGCCCATGGCGGAGGAAAGCAAGCCGGCCGCGAGTGCGCCGGCAAAGCTCTCCGTTGCGAATCTGAATTTTTACTACGGCGCTTTCCAGGCCTTGCACGGAATCTCGATGAACGTGTACGCCAACCGCGTCACCGCCTGCATCGGCCCTTCCGGCTGCGGCAAATCGACGTTTCTGCGCACGCTGAATCGGATGAACGAGGCCGTCCGGAACGCTCGCGTGGAGGGCGAAGTGCTGCTCGACGGAGAAAACATTTTTGATCAGGATGTTGCCTTCGTGCGCCGCCGGGTTGGCATGGTCTTCCAAAAATCGAACCCGTTTCCCAAGTCGATCTACGATAACGTCGCCTATGGGCCGCGCATCAATGGCTACGGCGGCGGCGGCGGCCTCCGCGACACGGTGGAGCAAAGCCTGCGCCGGGCGGCGCTGTGGGACGAGGTGAAGGACAAGCTGAGCCAGTCCGCCTATTCGCTTTCCGGCGGACAGCAGCAGCGGCTGTGCATCGCGCGGGCACTGGCCATCGATCCGGAAGTGCTCCTGCTGGACGAGCCGTGCTCGGCGCTGGACCCGATCGCCACGGCCAAGATCGAGGACCTGATCTTCCGGCTCAAGGACAGTTGCACGCTGGTGATCGTCACTCATAATATGCAACAGGCGGCCCGCGTCGCCGACTACACCGGTTTCTTCCTGCTAGGGCGGCTGGTCGAGTTCGACAGCACCACCGTCATCTTCAAGACCCCCCATAAGAAAGAAACCGAAGATTACGTCACCGGCCGGTTCGGTTAATCGTCAGGAGAAGGTACGTGCGTCACTTTGTCGAAGAGCTGGACCTGCTGAAGACCAAGCTGCTGGAGATGAGCTCGCTGGTGGAGGCGGCCATCCAGCGCAGCATCATCGCCGTCACGCAAAAGGATCGCGGCGCCGCGGCGGAAGTCTTCAAGAACGAAGCGCGCATCAATGCGATCGAGCTCGAGATCGACGAGTTCTGCGTCAACCTGCTGGCGCTCCATCAGCCCATGGCGGCCGACCTCCGTCTGATCGTCGCCGCGCTCAAGATCAACACGGACCTGGAGCGGATGGGGGACCTGTCGGTGAACATCGCGCAGCGGGCCATGTCGCTGATGGAGGAGCCGGTGATCAAGCCGATGATCGATGTCCCGTACCTCGCCGGCCTGGTGCAGTCGATGGTGCGAAAGGCCCTGGACGCCTTTGTGATGCGCGATGCCGACCTCGCCCGCAGCGTGCTCATCTCCGACGACGCCGTCGACAGCCTTCGGACGGCCGGCTATCACGAACTGGTGAGCTTCATGGAGAAGGACCCGCAGAACATCAAGCCGGCCCTGGACCTTCTGAACGTCACCCGCAACCTGGAGCGGATCGCCGATCACTCCACCAACGTCGCCGAGGATGTGCTGTTTCTGGTGAAAGGGATCGACGTCCGGCATCACGCGGAGGCGCGGCAGTAGGGGGCTTCCTGGCGGTGAGGGTGGGATTCGAACCCACGACAAGGCTGCAAACTCAACGCCAATTTGGGGTTGCTCGACAAGCCCTGTGTTTGCAGAATATTGGCGCTGGTCTGTTCCGTCTCTCCTGGTCACCATGGTCTGTATAGTGCGATTTGGAAATAGACACCAAAACTTGGGAGAAAAGGATTGCCTGGTATGCGCGCCTTGCCGCCTCGCTCGAACCGTCCGCCACCTACTCTCCGCTCCTGTCGTAGGATGAAGAGATCCTTCCAATCATGGGCGGCCAGGACAGGGCGGTTTCAAGAGTCGACTTACTCGAAGAGCGCTTGGGCTCTCACTGGGCCGCAATCCGAAAAGCTCGCAGTGATGCGAGTCTCAAGCGTGAAGAGCTCGAGGGGATTTTTCAGGCACGTAAATCGCCCGACACGAGTATTGTTGTGTTCGGGTCGGTTGCAAGGGGCGAGGCTACGTCCAGCAGCGACCTGGATTGGATTCTGCAAATCGACAGCCAGTCAATCCCGGAACACAAAGAGCAAGAGCGCGAAACCGAGCGTGCCCTAGCCGCGAACAAGTTTATTGAACCCGGAAAGAGTGGCGTGTTTGGAAAGATGGTAGGCAGTCATGACCTCGTCCACAATATCGGCGGCGAGGACGATCTCAATTCAAATACGACCCGTCGCGTACTCCTGTTACTCGAATCCCTGCCGATTGGCAACCGCGAAGCGTACGATCGCGTCCGCAGACAAATCCTCCGCCGCTACCTAGAGGACGATCGGGGGCTCCCGGTGGGTGTCAACAACAATGAGACACATGGCGTGAAAGTTTAGAGAGTTTTTTCCTCCGAAGGTGGGCGGTTGATCCAGACCTGGGAGGGCAGCTCGGGTGGTCTGGGAGGTTTGCGGACGAAGCGCTCG
>JBGPLI010000148.1:0-14585 GCA_041486445.1 Bryobacteraceae bacterium | reverse complement strand
GCGGCACGTCGTTCACGAAATTGAATTCGGTACCGCCTGAATAAGCGACGGTCAGCGGCTTGCCGCGGTCATGCACCTGAAAGATTCCAGAAATCGTCCCGGGCGTATGGCCGGGCATCAGATGTATCGTAACCGTTCTGCCGCCGAGCGTGATCTTCATGCCGTCGGTGGCCACGATGTCACGCGTGGGCTTGCCGTTCGGAAAACCATTGACGGACTCGTCGACCATATCCCAATCGCCCGCTCCCATGACGATATGCGCGCCATAGCGTTCTTGCATCAATCTGGCGCCGCCGACTTCGTTTTGATGGGCATGGGAGATAATGACGTATTTCACCTTGGCGGGATCGAGGCCCAGCTTTTTCAGGCCGCCGACAATGACATCCTCCGCGTCATAAACGCCCTGTGTGTCGTACAGGATGATTCCGTCGCTGGTGGTCAGAGCCCAGGTCGAACGGGAAGGCGTGCCCATCCAATACAGGTCGTCAAAAGCCTTTTTCGGCTGGAGGTATGTGCTGGCCCGATTGGGGTTCATCCGGGGCGGCGGAGCGTCTGGCCGGGCCGGGGCGTTCAGCGGGGCGACGCAGAGTGCGGTGACCAAGCCGTAGAAATCAGGAGTGTCGTCGCGGCCCCCCGCGGCGTTCTTGCCAGCCGCAAGATGACCTTCGATCGAATCCGGCGCAGGCCGCGGAGTCTGCGCATCGGCAGCACTCGTGAAGGCCAAGACAGCCAGCGCACAAGGAATATTCCATTTTGAAATACGCATGGTGTTTCCTCTGGATCTTTGTGTTCGAGCTGGTTCCTGCGTGTCTACTCTAGCACGACGAAGTCGGGCACCCAGCGAACGGCGCATAATCGGGAGCCCTCATCGGGGCGTGACGCCTTTTTTACCACGGTCACAAAGAATTCCTGCATCGCGCGCTTTCTCTTGGGTCACACACAGTATATGTGTAACTGTGCTCATCTGCCATGGATGTTGGAACGCGAAGGTGGAACGACTCAACTGCTTAGACTATAGTGCGGGCTGTGGATTGGAAGGTGATCCAGGATTGGTTGCGGGGGTAGGATTTGAACCTACGACCTTTGGGTTATGAGCCCAACGAGCTACCAGACTGCTCCACCCCGCGACTCAATGGTAGCCCAGGCGCGGCCGAACGTCAAATGCAGTCAGGCCGTCCGGCGGGCGGCGGTAACCGCTCCGAACCGGCGCTCGCGGTGGTGGAACTCCTCGACCGCGTCCGCCAGGTCCTCGGTGGAAAAGTCCGGCCACATGCGCGGCGTGAAAACGATTTCCGCGTAGGCGCACTCCCACAGCAGGAAGTCGCTCAGGCGCTGCTCGCCGCTGGTGCGGATCAAAAGGTCGACGTCCGGCCCGAGCAATCTGGAGAGCTTCTCTTCGGTAATAGTTTGCTCCCGCTTCAGACTGCGCGCGGCGGCCAGAATCGAATCCCGCGAGGAATAATCGATCGCCAGCCGCAAGTGCAGGCGCCGGCCCGCGGCGGTTTTGCGCTCGGTGTCCTCGAGCAGTGCGATCAGAGGGCGGGGCAGGCGGTCACGGCGCCCGATGGCCTGGAGGCGCACGCCGTTGGCCAGGCAGCGCTCGGTTTCCTGCACCAGGTAGCGGCCCAGCAGTTTCATCAGCGCGGAGACCTCGCGAGGTGGCCGCCGCCAGTTGTCCGCCGAAAACGCGTACAGCGTCAGCACGGAGATGCCGAGCGACGGCGCGGCCTCGATGGTGCGCCGCACCGCCTCGGCGCCCGAGCGATGCCCCGCCACCCGAGGCAGCCCGCGCGCGTTGGCCCAGCGCCCATTGCCGTCCATGATGACGGCCACGTGCAATCCTCTCGCCGGGCTCCCTTTCATCGCGGGCCGGCCTGCGTCATGGCTTGCGTCATGGCTTGCGACATTGCTTGAATTAGGGCCTCCATGTGGTCCAAGTATTTCTCCAGCGCCTTGCGTCCCGTGGATGTCAGCGTGTATTCGGTTTTCGGCACCCGCCTCTCGAAGCTCTTGTTGCAGGAGATGTACTTGGCCTCTTCGAGCTTCCGCGCGTGGACGCTCAGGTTGCCGTCAGTGGTCTTGAGCAGGCGCTTGAGATCGTTGAAGGTCAGAGACGGATTGGCGGCGAGCGCGCTCACGATGCCCAGCCGCATCCGCTCGTGAATCAGGCGGTCCAGATCGGGAATGCCTTCGCCGGAATGATTCAGCGCCAGGGCCGGGCCCCGATGCTGGCGGTCGGTTGAAGCGGGACTGTTTCTAGCCACCGTACCTCCTCGCAATGATCGCTCCGAAAACGATGTGCAGGCCGCCGAATCCGAGGCCGAGCCAGACGTTATTCCAGGCCGCCGGCGCAAACGACGCCAGCGCGCCTCCAGCCAGGAAGCACGCGCCCATCACGGGCACGACGGGCACCGAGAATGCGCCGCCGGTGATCACTCCCGCGCCGTAGAGCATCAGCCACACGCCGGGAATCGCGCCGATGAGACCGGCGCGCCACAACACCAGCGTCGCCACCGCGCCCACCACCAGCGGAGGGAAAAAGCTGAATACGAATTTTCGCGCCGGGGCGGACCACAACGGCAAACCGGCCGCGCGCGCCTTCCTTTGCATGGCCAGAATTCCGATGCCGACCGCGAGCGCGCCTTCGACCAGCCATGTCGCCAGCCACGCCTCCGCGGAATGCTGCCGGGCCGCGATCCCGCTCGCCGCCAGCGCGGTGCATCCCATGGCCACGCCGCCCCAGCCGGGCACGGCGGTGAAGGAGCCGGCGCGCTCCATCGTCTCCCGGATGTAGCGCAGATTGTCCATGGCGTGGGCGTGCAGAGGGATGGGTTCCGCCGAGCGCGGCCGGATGGGTTGGACCGAAGCCATGGGATTATGCTAACCCGGCGGACGAGGGTCCGTCAAGTACTTTTTAGCGCAAAGCCGAGGCCTGCTCATATCATGGAGGGACAATGAAGCGCCTGGCAACCGCGCTGGTCCTCATTCCGGTGGTCACCTGGCTGGTCCTGGCGGGCCCGGACGGGGCGTTTACCGCCGCGCTCGCGTTGGTTGGCCTGCTCGCGTTTGACGAGTATGATCGCATGGCCGCCGCGAGCGGAATGGCGCGCGCCGGATGGCCGGGCATGGCGGCCGGCCTGGCCTTACTGCTCGCACCGGAGCCGGGGATCGTGGTGGTCCTGGCGGCGATGGCGGGAATGACGCTCGCCCTGCGCACCCAGGATCTGGCCGAGTCGCTCGCCAGCGCGGCCGCGTTCACGCTGGGCGTGGTCTACATCTTCGGCGCGTGGCGCTGCGCCGTGGAGCTGCGCGCGATGAATCACCACTGGCTGATGTTCGCGCTGCTGGCGGTGTGGGTTGGCGACACGGCGGCGCTGTACGCGGGCCGCGCCTGGGGGCGGCACAAAATGGCGCCGCGGCTGAGCCCGGCGAAGTCCTGGGAGGGAGCGGCCGCGTCATTGATCGGCGGCGTGGCGGCATGCGGCGTCTACGCGCACTACCTGCTTCCCGCGGTTCCGGCGGGTGTTGCGCTAGCGCTGGCCGCGGCGGGAAACGTGGCGGGTCAGATCGGCGATCTGTGCGAATCGGCGTTCAAGCGCGGCGCCGGAGTGAAGGACAGCGGCACGTTGCTGCCGGGGCATGGCGGGTGGCTCGATCGCATTGATGCGAGTCTGTTCAGCATTCCGGTGATCTACGCGTTGGTGCGCGTCATTTTTTCAACGCTGCGGTCCAGTTGAGAACCACCGTGATGGGCGTGGCCGCCGGGTCGCCGCTTTGGGTATTCACCAGGAAGCGCCGGCCGTCGCGCGAGGCGTCGTAGTGGGTGCGGTTTGCGCTCACGCCCGCGGGCACGCTGGTCTGGAACAAAGTTTTGGGGACATCGAAGGACGGACCCGCGCCCACCGAAACCGCCATCAGCTTCCGGTCCGTGGACAGATAGTAGATCTCCCGCCCGTCGCCCCGCCAGCGGGGTTCGTATCCGCCGTTGGTGGACACCTGCCATTTCCGGTCCGACAGCGGGAAGGTCTGAACATACACCTCGACCCTGCCCGATTCGTTGGACGCATAAGCGACGAAGCGGCCGTCTGGAGAAAAGACGCCTTGTATCTCGTCGGCGGGCGCGGCCAGGAACTTCACCGGCTTTTTGTCGCCAGTGAGCGGCAACAGCCACAGGTCGGAACCGGAAGCGGGCGACGGAACCGAGAACATGAGGCGGCCTCCGTCGGGGGACCAGTCCGTGGGAATAAGGTTGACCGATTGAATCCGGGCGGCGAGCTCCGCATTGTCGACCAGCAACGGCTCTTCGTTGCCGCCTCCTCCGGCGCTCCTCTTGTAAAACTCGATACGGCCGTTCCGAAGGGTCCGGAACGCGATTTGCGTGCCCTCAGGCGACCAGGCCGAAGAAGCCGAGAGCACTCCTCCAAACGCAAAGCGCGACATGCTGTTCCGCACCAAATCGGTCATCCAAATATCGAGAGTGCCCAGCTTGGGATCGACCAGCGAAGCCGCCAGCATCTTTTCGTTGGGAGAGAGGCGAAAGTCACTGTAGTCGCCAGGTTGGCCGGCTGAGCCGACCGCACTTCCGCCGCGGTCGAACCAGGTCAGGCGGCCGAGCTGCGAGATGATTCCAGCATAGGCCACGGTTCCCGCACTGGAGGCTGAGACCGCAGAGGCGTAGGCGCTGGAGCGGCCCACATGCTCGGCAACCAGGAACGGCTGGCCACTCACTTCCAGACGCTCCGCGTTAAAAGCCTGCCCCAGCAGCGTGTCTCCGTCCACGAACAACAGGTATCCGGGGGACGCATAGACGGCGCTCGAAATGAGGCGGATGAGAAGCTTCTTGGTCTTACCGTCGAGCGAGCCGGCGTACACACCAGGCTCCGCGCCCAGGATCGTGTACAGGAAGTGACGTCCGTCGGGCAGAAGCTGAGGGAAACGGTGTGATCCCTCCCGGCGGGACACATCCAGCGTCGTCACCGGCGTGGCCGTTCCGCCCGCGGCGTTGACGCGGTAAACGGGTTCGGTTCCGCTCGCGAACAGAATTGTATCGTCCTGTCCCCAAGCGCCGCCGCGGAAGTCGCCCGCCGTGGGTTGAGCGACAACTTGCACCGCTCCGCCGCTGGCGGGGATCTTCTTCACCTTGCTATCCGCGAAAAAGCCCAGCCAGCGGCCATCGGGAGACCAGAACGGATCTTGCGCGTTCTCGGTTCCGGCAAGCGGTCGCGCGACTACCTCCGCCATGGGCCGCAGCCACAGCAGCGGCACGCCGCCGGTGGGGGCGACGAATGCCAGCGTGCGCCCGTCGGCGGAAAGCGCGAACTGCGGCACCGGGACGGTGGTGCCGCTCGGGGCCGAAAAGGCGGTCTTCTCGGGCGGGTAGACCGCGAAGCTGACTACGTCGCCCGCGGCCGGCCTCTGGCGGAAATACACAACGCCGAGTGCGATGGCGATGGCCGCCAACACCGCGATGGCAGCCCAGTAGGGCCGGCGGCCATACAAGCTGGTGGGCCGGCCCACCGGGACAAAGCTGGAGCTTTGTCCTACCGCGCGTTTCACATCCCGCGCGGACTGCCACCGGTCATCGGGGTCCTTTTCGAGGCAACCCGCAATTACGCTCTCCAGTGCGGCGGGTTCCACGGGCTTGCGATCCTGTGCCGCCCGCTTGCCGGTCAGCATCTCGTACAACACGCATCCGAACGAGTAGATGTCGGAGCGCGCGTCGCCCGGCTTGCCCTCCCATTGTTCCGGCGCCATGTAGGCGGGAGTGCCCATCACGCCCATGGTCATCGTGGCGTCGGCATCGCTCACGCGCGCCAGTCCGAAGTCGAGCAGCTTCACGCCCGCTTTCGTCACCAGGATATTGCCCGGCTTCAGGTCCCGGTGCGTGACGCTCCTCCGGTGCGCCGCATCCAGCGCATCGCAGATCTGCGCGGCGTATTTCAACGTCTGATCGAGCGGTAGCGGCCCCTTGAGTTGCGGGCCGTCGATATACTCCATCACCAGGTAATCGGGCCCGACGTCGTACAGCGTGCAGATGTGCGGATGATTCAGCGCGGCCACCGCGCGCGCCTCGCGCTCGAAGCGCTCGCTGAACTTTTCCTGGGAAACCTTGATGGCGACGACGCGGTCCAGCCGCGTGTCGCGCGCCTTATACACCTCGCCCATGCCGCCGGCGCCGATGGGCGCAAGGATCTCGTAGGGACCCAGACGGCTGCCCGCGGAGAGAGGCATAGGCGTGAAACGATTCTAGCAGTCCTCGATAGCTTACTCTCGCCGTTCCTCGGTCGGGACAATATCGAATTCCGCGTTCTCCAACTCGGCCCGCGGCACCTCGAAACGGCCGCAGTCCGGGCAAGTGATCTCGACCACCTGTTTTTCCTCATCGAGAAACTGCCAGTTGGCTTCCGCTCCGCACCGGGGACAGAGCACTTCCGGTGAATCCTGCTGTTCATCATTCATAATGCACGCTCCTCCCTGAACTTCCTCTTGCACGCGTACCGCCGTTCGCCCTCCAGAGGAATTGCGCCATTTCGCGCAATTCCGGGGAGCGGCGAGAAGTCGCCGCCCGTATCGCACTATTATCATTCAAGAAAAGCGGCTGGCTTCGCGATTGCACCGTTTGAGGGCGGACTCTATGCCGGCGATCAAGCACATTCTATTTCCGTTCGATTTCTCCGAGCAAGGTTTGCGAGCGGCGCCCTTTGTCCGCGCCATCGCGAGCCGCTGTAGCGCGAAGCTTTCCGTGATGACCGTAATCCCGCCCGCTTGGAACACTCCGCCTGGAGGAAGAATGCTTCTGGCGGGGTTGGATGCGCCTGAGCACGAACTGCGCGCCCGTCAGGACCAGCTACTCGCCGAACACTTTGCCGGACTGACGGCTTGCCGCCTGACGGCTTTGGGAGACGCGGGGTTCAAGATCATCGAATTCGCCCACGGAAAGGGCGTCGATCTGATCATGATGCCAACCCACGGAGTGAGCGGATTCCGGAGTATGTTGCTGGGCTCGGTAACGGTCCAGATTCTGCATGAGGCAAAGTGTCCCGTCTGGACCGCCACGCACGCAGAGAAGCAGCCTTCCTCGATCAAGCCCAGCAAGATCTTGTGTGCGGTCGATGACAGCCCCCGGACAGGGGACCTGATGCGATGGGCATCCGAATTCAGCCGGCAGATGGGCGCGGAGCTGAGTTTTCTTCATGTGGTTTCTTCCACCGGCGACGTGCCCGCGCTCGCTTCCGTGCGTGAGGATGTGCTCGACAGGCTCGAAGCGGTGAAGCAATCAATCCTGGTCCAGGGGCCTTTGCAAGTGGAGGCCGGTGGGATCGCGGAAACGGTCACCGAAAAAGCACGGCAAGCGAACGCCGATCTGGTTCTCATTGGACGGGGATTGCTATCGTCCCCGCTGGGACGCCTGCGCAGCAACGCATATGCGATCATTCAGCAGTCGCCCTGTCCGGTTCTGAGCGTATGATAGCGGATGCCTGAACCCACCGAGACTGCATCGCAATCCGCAGTTCGCCGAGCGCCGCTCGAAGTGTTCTTCCACCCTCGCAATGTGGTGGTGATCGGCGCCACCGAAGAGCTGTCGAGCGTGGGGCGGTCGATCGTATCCAACCTCAAGCAGACATCGTTCGATGGCCGGCTCTATCCGGTCAACCCGAAGCGCTCGAGTGTGTTGGATCTCCCGTGCTACCCCAAAGTGAGTGAGATTCCCGAGAAAATCGACCTGGCGGTGATCGCAACGCCGGCCCGAACCGTCCCGGCGATTGTCAGCGAGTGCGTCGCGGCGGGCGTCGAGGGCGCGATCATCATCTCGGCGGGCTTCAAGGAAACCGGCGACAAGGGCGCCGCCCTGGAGCGGGAAATTCTCGGCGAGGCGCGCAAAATGCGAATCGTCGGGCCCAACTGCCTCGGCATCATGAGCCCGCACTATGGACTGAACGCGACGTTCGCCAGCTCGATGGCGCGCCCCGGCCAACTGGGCTTCATCAGTCAAAGCGGGGCGCTGTGCACGGCGATTCTCGACTGGAGCCATCGCGAATTGGTCGGATTCAGCGCGTTTGTTTCGATTGGGTCGATGCTCGACGTGGGCTGGGGAGATCTGATCCAGTACCTGGGCGACGATCCCAAGACGCGCAGCATCGTGATGTACATGGAATCGGTAGGGGACGCCCGCGCGTTCATGTCGGCGGCGCGCGAGGTGGCGCTCTCCAAACCGATTATCGTGATCAAACCGGGGCGTACGGAAGCCGCCGCGAAGGCCGCCGCCTCGCATACCGGCGCGCTGACCGGCCAGGACGACGTGCTCGACGCCGCCTTCCGGCGTTGCGGTGTGGTTCGGGTGAATACGATCGCGGAACTCTTCAATCTCTCCGAGACGCTCGATAAACAGCCCCGCCCGCAAGGGCCAAACCTGACGATTGTGACCAACGCGGGAGGACCGGGTGTGCTGGCGACGGACGCGCTACTTGCCGACGGCGGCCGGCTCGCGGAGCTGTCCGCCCATACCCTGGAGCAGCTCGATCAATTTCTGCCCAGCCACTGGAGCCATCAGAATCCGATCGACATTCTGGGAGACGCAGGCGCGGAGCGCTATGCGAGGGCTGTGGATCTCGCCGTCAAGGATCCCGCAACCGACGGCTTGCTGGTCATCCTGGCTCCCACCGGTTTGACGGATCCCGCGACGGTAGCGGAGCAGTTGCGGCCGTACGGCAAGCTCGGCGGCAAGCCGGTGATCGCCAGTTGGATGGGTGGCCGGGACGTCGCACGCGGTGAAACGATTCTCAATCAGGCCGGCATCCCCACCTACGGGTATCCGGATGCGGCGGCGCGCGCGTTCCACTTGATGTGGAGCTACAGCGCCAATCTCAAGGCCTTGTACGAGACGCCGGAATCCTTCGAATCGGATCCGGCCGCAACCGTGCAGGCCGCCGAGCTCATCGCCGCCGCTCGCGCGAAAGGGCGCACGCTGCTGACCGAAGCCGAATCGAAGAGCCTGCTTGCCGCTTACGGCATCCCCACGGTCGCGACCGAGATCGCGGCCGGTCCGGACCAGGCCGTGGAGGCCGCGGGCCGCATCGGCTATCCCGTGGCGCTCAAGCTCCATTCGGAAACGATCACGCACAAGACCGATGTCGGCGGCGTCCAGCTCAACCTTGCGGATGAGGCGGCTGTGCGGAGCTCCTACGCGAACATTGAAGAATCGGTGACTCGGGCGGCGGGCCGGGAACACTTTTTGGGCGTCACAGTCCAGCGCATGGTGCGCGCCGAAGGTTACGAGCTGATCCTGGGGTCGAGCGTGGATGCTCAGTTTGGACCCATCCTGCTGTTCGGCAGCGGCGGACAGCTTGTCGAGATCTACAAGGACAGTGCGATCGGGCTGCCGCCGCTCAACACGACGCTAGCCCGGCGTCTCATGGAGAGAACGAAGATCTTCACGGCGCTGGGCGGCGTACGCGGGCGCAAGCCGGTGGATCTGGCTGCGCTCGAAAGGCTGCTGGTCCGGTTCAGTTATCTGGTCATGGAGCAGCGCTGGATCAAAGAAATCGATATGAACCCGCTGCTCGCATCGGCGGACGGGCTGCTTGTGCTCGACGCTCGCGTGGTCCTGCATTCCCGGGACGTCACGGATCCTCCGGCGCCGGTGATCCGGCCCTATCCGATCCAATATGTGAAACCCTGGCGTTTTGAGGACGGCACTGAGGTGACCATCCGTCCCATTCGTCCGGAAGACGAGCGCTTGATGGTTGCTTTCCACGTCAGGCTGTCGGAGCGGAGCATCTACCAGCGATATTTTCACCTGCTCACTCTCGACCAGAGGGTCTCTCACGACCGGCTAGTGAGAGTCTGCTTCGGCGATTACGACCGGGAAATCGCTCTGGTAGCCGAGCAGAGGGACCCGGGCACGCCGGATTCGGAGATTCTGGCAGTGGGGCGGCTGAGCAAGGCGCATCTGATGAATGAGGCCGAATTGGCGGTGCTGATCGTGGACGAATATCAGGGGCACGGCCTGGGCACCGAACTATCCAGGCGGCTGATCGAGATTGCGCGGTCCGAGAAACTGGACCGCGTGACGGCCGAGATCCTTGCCAGTAACCGTCAGATGATCGAGGTCTGCCGCGGATTGGGATTTCGATTCCAACACGTCGAAGGTGGCGTGGTTCACGGAGTGCTAACGCTTTGAAAGCCTCGGGACGCGCGCAAACATGGATTGCCCTGCTTGCCGCAGCCGGCATTGCGATCCATCTGTTCCTGCTGTATTTTGTCCGCATGCCGGCCGGGGCCGCCACAATTCCCCTGTATGTAGCCGTCGCACTCGGCGGAGGACCGTTGATCTGGAGCTTGGGGCGCCGTTTGCTGCGTCTCGAATTCGGGTCGGACTTGCTGGCGGGACTGTCGATCGTCGCGGCGGCGATCACCGGTCAATATCTGGTGGGCGCCATTATTGTCCTAATGCTCTCGGGAGGCGGCGCTCTGGAATCGTATGCCTCCGAGCGGGCCAACTCGGTGCTGGCTGCCCTGCACAAGCGCACTCCGAAGATCGCGCACCGCAAGACGGATTCGGGATATCGCGATTTGCCCCTGGAAGAGGTGACCATCGGCGATACGCTCGTGATTCTGCCGCACGAGATCGCGCCCGTGGACGGAACCGTCGTCGAAGGTCACGGCCGGATGGATGAGTCCTATCTCACCGGCGAGCCGTTCGAGATCTCCAAGGCTACAGGATCGGCCGTCCTGTCAGGCGCGATCAACAAAGAACAGGTGCTGGTGATTCGAGCCTCGAAGCTGGCGTCGGACTCCCGGCATGCTCAAATCGTCCGGTTACTGGAGGAGACCGAGGCGAACCGTCCGCGCCTGCGAAGGCTCGCCGATAAGCTGGCCGCCTGGTACACGCCCGTGGCGGTCGCAGCCGCCCTCAGCGCCTGGATCGCGACCGGCGATTCGCTGCGATTTCTTGCCGTCATCGTGATTGCGACCCCTTGCCCTCTGCTGATCGCGATTCCGGTAGCGATTCTCGGCGCGATTTCGCTCGCCGCCAGACGGGGCATCATCATCAAGAATCCCGCTGCGCTGGAGCAGATCGATAGCTGCCGCACATTGATTTTCGACAAGACCGGCACGCTGACCTACGGCAAGCCGGTCCTCACCGAGATTCTGTGCGCGGAAGGATTTTCGCGAAGCGACGTCCTCAGCAAAGCCGCCAGCCTGGAGCAGTACTCGAAGCACCCTCTGGCGGCCGCGGTTCTTAGAGCCGCGCGTGACGAGGGCGTACCCTTCGCGCAGGCGAGCCTGATCAGCGAGAAACCAGGCGCCGGGTTGCAGGGAAGTGTGGACGGTGCGCGTGTTCAGATCACAGGGCGCTCCCAGGTGCGAGGATTGGCGCTGCCGAAGCCCACCCCCGGCTTGGAGTGCGTGGTCCTGTTCGACCAGCGCCTCGCGGCCGTTCTGCGTTTCCGCGATTCGCCGCGCGAGGAGAGCCGTCCGTTCATTTCGCATTTGACGCCGAGCCATGGCGCGCGGCGGGTCGTGCTGCTTTCCGGCGACCGCGAGGAGGAAGTCCGTTATTTAGCCGGTGAAGTGGGCATCCGCGAGGTGCACTTCAGTCAAAGTCCCGAGGAAAAAGTGGCGATCGTCGCGGCCGCCACCGGCCGGGAGAGAACGTTGTTTGTAGGGGACGGCATCAACGATGCGCCCGCCATGCTGATGGCGACCGTGGGAGTCGCGCTCGGGTCAAACAGCGACATCACTTCGGAAGCCGCCGATGCGGTGGTGCTCGATTCCTCGCTGGAGAAGACCGACGAACTGATCCACATCGGCCGCCGCATGCGGAGGATCGCGCTGGAGAGCGCCGTGGGAGGAATGGCGCTGAGCATCGTGGGAATGGTGTTCGCGGCGGCAGGGCAGTTGTCGCCGGTTGCCGGTGCGGTGGCGCAGGAGGTGATCGATATCGCCGCGCTGCTGAACGCCCTGCGCGTGGGCTTCTACTCCCGGCGGCTCGCCGATTTCTAGGGTGCGCGATCTGATACATTCGTCTTATGCGAATGTCTATTGCGTGTTGGTTCACGATCGCAGGCTTCCTGGGAGCATTCGGCGCTTTTGCCCAGCAGGAGAAGAAGCCACCCCTAAAGCTCGTGTTTACGACAAAAAACGGGAACGTGAACTACGATCATGCGGCGCATCTTATGCGCGCGAAAGAGGACTGCAAGACGTGCCACGAGACGCTCTTCAAGCAAGACTCCAAGGCTGCGCTGAATTTCAAGCCGAACCTGCACAAGACGGCCGAAATGGACAAGACTTCCTGCGGGTTCTGTCATCGTGCCGGCGGAGCCTCATTCGAGTCCAAGGGCAATTGCGCTAAGTGCCACATCAAGGCCTCAGCCGGCTAAGGAATGAGGTTTTCGCCGTTCTAGCGCCGGCCAGGCGATAGCGGCAGGCGCTCCACATCGATCATCTGGAGGGAATTCGAGCCGGCGTTGGTGAGGAACAGCGTGCGGCCTTCGGCCGAGAGGGTCATCTCACGCGGGAATGCCCCCGCCGGAATCACGCCCAGTACCGCGGCGGAGCTCTGTCCCATTTTCGCCGCATCGAGCACCGTGAGACTTTGCGGCGAGGCGGGAGAGGCGAAACGGTTCGAGTTGCCCACGATCACTTTCCTGCCGCCATCGATCACGGCGATGGGCACCGGCGCCTCGCCCACCGGAACCATTCCGGTGCGCGCGTGTTCCTTATCGGACACCAGCCTGGTGGTATCGAATGCCAGGACCGCGTTGCTGTTGCGTGCCGTGACGAAGATGCGGTCTCCGCGTGGCGAGATCGCCATCCTCACCGGGCTGCAACCCGCGGGAATGCGCGCCGCCACCGCCGCCTCGGGGTTTGTTCTCGCGCGCGCCACGTCCACCACGATCACGGCGCCCTCGGGATTTGCGAGGGTCGAGCCGGCGGGAGTCCCTTCCTCCTTGCAGGCAATCGGCCACTTCCACTCTGGGGTGGCGGCCTGGCTGGTGGTGTAGAGCCACTTGCCGTCCGGAGAGAAGGTTAGGGCGATGGGGGCGAACCCGGTGGGGATGCTCCCGATGATCGCGGCCGGTGTGTATCCGTTCCGGCGCGCCCGCTCCAGGTCGATGACGGTGATGGCGCCGGTTTCCTCCTCACTGATGAAGAGAAGCTTGTCGTCAGCGGTGACGTTGGCGTAGATGCTGCCGGTTACGATGCCGCCGCGTCCCCCGGAAAAGGATCCCAACACGGGGTCCGCGGCGCCTTCGATCATCCGGGCCACATCCAGAAAAATTATCCGGTAGGTGGACGCAGCGATGAGGAGCTTGCCGTCGTGCGTGACACGCATTCCGGCTGGAGGCGAATCGAGGGGCACGACGCGGGAGAGTTCCACTCGTCCGCCCCCGCGCTTTAGAACCGCGATGCCCATATTTGCCCCAAACCGGTCCCCGGCGAGAGAAACGAACAACCAGCAACCATCGCGCGCGAGCGCGACTCCGAACGGACTTGCCGGGAGCGCAATCGTCACGGAAGGCGCGGGGGTGGGTGCGTTGCACGCGTCCGGCTGGGCTTGCGCCGCCAGTCCGAATAACGCGATCAGCGCGAATTTCACACTTGCCGCTCAGAATTCATACTCAACCGGGGTGATGCCCTTCGCGCGGATATACATTTCCGAGGAAGCGCGATGGTGGGTGGTGTGATCGAGCATGGCCAGCAGTAACTCCAGGCCGGTCATGGTTCCCTCGCCGCTGTTGTAGGTCTTGGAAAGCTGCGCGGGCGTTATTTTCGAAACCTTCTCGATCGAGGTATCAAAAGATTTCCGGACAAAGGCCATCACATCCTTCTTGCTCATCGAGGGCGGCTTCGCTTGCGACGGCTTCGTCCCGGAGAAAGGAGCCACGAACTCCTCGAGCGCTTGCGACAGATGGACCATCTGTTCCGCAAAACTCATCTGCGGCGGGGTGAGCTTGAAATTGTAAGATGCCTCCGGCATCTGATCGGCTACCTTCAACGTGAAGTCGCGCGACGTCTTCAGGTGCTTCAGTACAGCAGCGTGGGCGTCAGTTTGCGCGACGGCCGGCGTTGCCAAAGCTGCCATGAGTGCGAGGGTAGTAGCGCTGGCGAAATGGTGGTGGTTGGGTCGCATAAGTCGAGTATCCCACGACGGTAGATCCAACACGCAGCGGCCCGATACGCAACTGATAGAATCGGATTCATGCGGCGGCTGCCCCTGTTGCTCTTCCTCGTTGTCCCGCTCAGCGCCCGCGAGCCGGTGCACGCGCGGCACGCGATCGTGGTGGCCCAGGAGCCCCAGGCGGCCGACGTTGGCGTCGCGGTGCTCGAAAAAGGCGGCAACGCGGTGGATGCGGCGGTGGCCGTCGGATTCACGCTCGCCGTCACACATCCTTTCGCGGGCAATCTTGGCGGCGGCGGATTCATGCTGATCCATTTCGCCGACGGCCGCACCACTTTCCTCGACTTCCGTGAGCGCGCGCCCGAAAAGGCATCGCGCAACATGTACCTGGATGCCAACGGCAAGCTGACCCGCGACAGCATGGAGGGCTGGCGCTCCTCGGGCGTTCCCGGGAGCGTGC
>JBGPLI010000147.1:0-14611 GCA_041486445.1 Bryobacteraceae bacterium | reverse complement strand
CGATCCTCGCCCTGGGCCCCGTCATCCTCAGCGCCTGATCGGCGGCGGCGATCATCCCGTTGATGTTGCCGCCGGTGCTTGCATCGATGAAGGGATATATGCCGTTGAAGAAAGTGTCGCCGACGTGCAGTACTTCCGAGAGCACGAACTGGACGTAGATGTCGGTGTCGGTGTGGGCCGGCTGAAAGTAACCCATCTCGATGTATTCGTTGTTGAACGCCAGCCGGTGGTTTTGCTTGAAGGTTTCCCCCGGCAGCGCTGCCGCCGGCGCCGGATTGAAATGCATGCCGAGCAAGTCGTGCGGCTCGGACAGGCGCTTGCGCGTGTTCTCATGCGCGATGAGCGTCGCGCCGGTCTTGCGTACGTCCTCGTTGTTGTCGGTGTGATCGAAATGCCAGTGCGTGTCGATCGCGAACAGAATCGGAGCCGTGCCCAGGGCATCGACCCGCTGCTTCAGCCCGGTGAAGGCGCCGCGCACGAACGTATCGACGATGAGCTTGCCGTCGAGCCCGTGCTGCACGATCACATTGCCGCCCGGTCCGGCAAGCATGGTCATGATGTTCATCAGCCGGGTCGATTCGATCGGCGTGGCGGCCATCTGCGCTCGCGTGGCGGCGAGTGGATCGGCAGGAGCCTGCGCCCGGGCCGCGACGGCGCCCGCGAACACTGTCGTCTTCAGCAGGTCTCGCCGGGTGATCTCAAGCATTCTTCAGAGCCGCCAGCACGCGCGCCGGCGTCATCGGATGCTCGCGCAGACGCACGCCGGTCGCATCGAAGAACGCGTTGGCGATCGCCGCGGCTCCCGACGCGAGCGCTTCCTCGCCGGCGCCGGTCGAGCGTTGATCCTGCCGCTTGACCACAATCGCCGTGACTTCGGGCGATTCGGCAAACCGCAGCATCGGGTAGCTGACCCAGTCCACGCTGGTGACGTTGGTGGCTGAAAACTTCACTTCCTCCTTCAGCACACGGCTCGCCGCCTGGACCATCATGCCGGTGATCTGGCTCTCAATGATGCCGGGATTGATCGCCTGACCGGCCTCAAGCGCGCCGTACATGCGCTTGGCCACGATCACGCCGGTTTGCTTGTCGACCTCGATCTCCGCGACGGCGGCGCCGTAGGACGACAGGTGCGTGCCCAGCCCGATGCCGCGCCCGGTGACCACTTTGGCGCTCGACAGATTCGCCGCCGCCTTCCTGGGCGTCCAGTTCGCGGCTTTCGCGACCGCATCGAGCACCGCCAGCCAGCGGTCGTCGCCGATGTTCTGCCGACGAAACTGATACGGGTCCATGTTGGCGATGTGCGCCAGATCGTCCATCACCTGCTCGGCGCCGAAGGAAATCGCGACGTCGAGCGGCGAGCGCAGATTCCCTCCCTTGAGATACCCCTTGAGGCCGGGAACCCTGTGGTTGACGATCCTCCAGTTCGGAATCGCGTACATGTCGCCGGTGTTGAACGGCGTCAGCGCCTGGGCGCGCAGGCCGTCGCCTTCCGTGGCGGGATGTCCCGCGGCGAGTTGCGCGGTGGTCTCGGTCTGGCTCCAGGTGTGGTGCCAGCCGTGATACTCGTAGGCGAGGAGCTTGCCGTTGGCATCGATGGCGATCTTCACGTCGGCGCTGTGCGCCGGCTGATAGAAATCCCACCCGTGTTCGTCCCAGCGCATGAACTGGACGCGGACGGGCACGCCGGTCTCCTGCGACATTACGGCGGCCGCCTGCGCGGCGTCGTTAAAGCAGGCATGACCGAAGCTGCCGGCCCCCTGGTAATACTGGACCGTGACCTTCTCCTGAGGCATCTTGAGCACAGCGGCGATCGGCGCCCGCGCGCCGTAGACGCCCTGCGACGAACACATCACCACAGCGGAATCGGCCTTCACGTCGGCGATGGCGCAGCTCGGAGCGAAGGGCGCATGCGCCTGGTAGGGCGAGTCGAACCGGCCGGATGCGACGTGAGCGGCACGCGCGAACGCGGCGGAAACGTCTCCGCGATCGAGCACCAGCCGGTCGATAGACTTGGCGGCGCGCATCTTTTCGAACAGCTCGGCGGGCGTCGCCGGAAGCGCTGCCGGCAGATCCCAAGTCACGCGCAACTGCCGTGCGCCCCGCACCGCGTCCCACTCCTTGAGAGCGACCACGCCCACGAAGTCACCGCGCCGGATCACACGGGCGCCCGGAATGTCGCGGATCGACGCGGCGTCCACGTTCATGACACGCGCGCCGTCGGCATAGGAGCCCTGACCGCGCGGCCGCACAACGCGGCCGTGCAGCATCCCCGGCATGCGCACGTGCTGCATGTAGACGTAAGCGCCGCGCGCCTTGTCCGGAATGTCGATGCGGGGAACACTGGTCCCCACGATCTTGTGCGTGCGGTAGTCCTTGATGGGCGCTTTGCCGGTGTACGGCACCTCGAACCGGTGGTCGCCGATCAGTTGGCCGTAGGTCACTTGCTGCGCGGAGTTGCCGGCCACGGACACCACTCCGTGCGCCACCGTCAGCTTCTCGACCGGCGCTCCCAGGCGTGCCGAAGCCATACGCAGCAAGGCCTGCCGCGCCTCCGCCGCCGCAAGTCGAATGCGCGGTCCGCCGCGGTTGACTCCCGAGCTGGCGCCGGTGTTCCCCGTATTGGGCCCCTTGCCTGTCTCCAGGCGCACGGTTTTCACCTGCGACATATCGAAGTCGAGCTCCTCGGCGGCGATCTGAAGGAGCGAAGTCGCAATTCCCTGCCCCAGATCGACATGGCCGATGAAGATGGTCGCGGTGTTGTCGGCGT
The DNA here is from genome assembly GCA_041486445.1 of Bryobacteraceae bacterium. Lineage (GTDB taxonomy): Bacteria > Acidobacteriota > Terriglobia > Bryobacterales > Bryobacteraceae > Palsa-187. Next base: position 11,844 of record JBGPLI010000147.1, on the reverse strand, counting down.
GGATCGCGATCCAGGTGTCGAGCCGGTCCGGATCGGGCTGAGCGGGACCCTGCCCGGGATCGCCCGGCAACACGTCCGCCTGCTGCTGCGCGCGCGCTCGGGGAGCCGCGGTGAAACCGATGAGCAGAGCGCCACCCGCCTTGAGGAAGTCGCGCCGGGGAAATGCAGTCGCCGTCGTGGTCATCGCCCGCCTCCCGCCATCGTGCGCGAGGCGCGCTGAATCGCCTTGAGCATGCGCGGATAGGTGCCGCAGCGGCACAGATGCCCGTTCATCGCCGTGCGAATCTGGTTGTCGGTCGGCTGGGGATTCTTCGACAGCAGCTCGGCGCCTTTGACGATGAGCCCGTTGTAGCAGTAGCCGCAGTGCATCGCCTGCTCGTCGATGACGGCCTGCTGCAGCGGATGCAGCGCGGGCGCGCTGGGCAGTTTGCGCTGCTCGGCGTACCAGGCGGGCAGTCCTTCAAGCGTCGTGATGGACTTGCCGGCCACTTTGCTGAGCGGCGTCACGCAGGATCGGGTTTCGACGCCGTCCACCAGGACCGAGCAGGAGCCGCATTGCGCGAGGCCACATCCGAAGCGCGGGCCCTGGAGCGCCAGCTCGTTCGACAGGACATATAAGAGGGGCGTGTCAGCGGGTGCGTCGATCTCCTGCACCCGCTGATTCACGGTGATTCTGGTTGCCACGGATTTCCTCCTCAGCGCAGGCGCGTCCTTTAAACAGTCTCAGTATGGGTCGCGTTTCACCGGATTGTCAAGGCGTTGCGATATACTCAATAGCCACGGGAGGACCGCATGGGATCTATACAGAAAACGTCGTGGCGAATCGCAATCGCGATCGCCTCATCCGCAATTGCGCACGCGCAGGTACCGCCGGAGATCGCCAAACAGCTCTTGGCCATCGGGCGCGGAGTTTGCCCTGCCGAGACGGCGCAAGTCTACCGACCGCTGCATCCCAACCCTCCTTACAAGGGTGTTTCCATTGCCCGGGATATCTCGTTTGGACCCGATGACAAGAATGTTCTCGACGTGTTTGCGCCGGAGCAAGGCGGCGGGTCGCGTCCCGTGCTGATCTACGTATCGGGCGGAGCCGGCAATAAGCGGCAGGCCGGCCCCAATGGCGAAGCGTTCTATGACAACATCATGCTCTGGGCGGTGAAGAGCGGCATGACCGGAGTGAACATGCAGCGCCGCCCCGGCCAGAGTTGGGACGACCCAGCCAAGGACGTAAGTCTGGTGGTCCAGTGGGTGAGTCAAAATATTGCCCGCTACAAAGGAAATCCCGAGCGGGTTTTCATCTGGTCGCAGTCCGCCGGGAACGTCCCGGCCAGCACCTACGTCGGTCACCCTGAGTTTTATGGACCCAAGGGAGTCGGTCTCAAAGGGGCAATTTTCATGTCGGCTGCGACCTTCAACATTCTTCCGGCCGCTCCGCCCGCGGTCCAGGGCGGATTCGCGCCATGCGGACAGCCCACGCCTGGTTCTCAAGCCGCAGCGGCGGCCGGTGGAGGCGACGGCAAGGCGGGAGGGAACCAGGGCAAACAGGCGCAAGCCCAGCCGGATGCAGCCACTCTGTTGGCGCGGTCCAATCTCCCCGGGCTGATCAACTCAAAGTTGCCTTTTTTCGTTTCCACCGCCGAGCTCGACCCGCCCTCCATCATCGCGTTTGCCGAGACGCTGCGAGATGCGCTCTGCAAGGCGGGGCGCTGCCCCACCTATTCTGTGTTCAAGGATCACAGCCACATCTCAGAGGTGATGTCGCCGGACACCGCGGATACCAGCGTCACCGGCCCCATCCTCCAATGGATGAAGAGCGTGAAGTAAGGTTAGTTCTGGCGTGCGAACTTGTAGTCGCCGGAGATGTGACCCTCAACAAGGTCGGTGGCGATGCCATTGGCGCCCGGGATGAACTTGTACGTCAACCCGGTACCGGAAAAGTCGGTCTCCGACTGCGGAACCACAGGCTGTTTCGGCCCTCCGTTCAGGGAGACAAACAGTTTATCGCCAGATAAAGTAACATCGACCGTGCGGGGGCGCCGGAGATACATCCCTTTGTAGGTGCCGACATACTTTGCCAACACTCCGGTAGCGACCTTCACCGCCGTTTTCTGAGCGTCCGAGACCTTGCCGATCCAGTGCTCCTGCCCGTTGTCCGGGAATTCATTGCAGACCGATTCCATCAACTCCGTGTCGGCAGCCCACGTTGCGCTGAGCGGGAGTGTCCAGGCCTTGTTGTAGGCCTTGGGGTCCTGGAACGTTACTGAGATTTCCAGGTGGCCGAAATCGGTGCGCCGGAAGCGCTCCGTCATGCGCAACCCTTCGGTATGGGGATAGCCGCCAATGAGCCAGGTCCGGTCGTTGAATCCGTTGCTCTCCACCACCAGCGTGTCTCCGTCCCAGTGGGCTACCGAGTATCCCATCCAGCTCGGGTTGGGATCCGCCTCCAAGGCGCGGCCGTCCATGTGGAACACGCGGTAAGTGACATCTTCCTGCAGGAGGACGATCATCGCGGGAGTCTGAATGATTCTCTTCATACCTCCACCGGTGCTGTAGTTCGGACCGTCAGGCAGACATTTGTAATGCGGGTTTTCTATGCCGAAGTTTTCAGCGCGCTGTTGAATCAAGTTCTGCGCCCAAGGCTGAACGTCGGCGGGCTGGAGGTCTCCGGGTTTGCGGGCCGCGACATTGCCGACAGCGGTATCGGGGCTGATCATGTTCCACAGGCCCGAGAGGTCGGGCTTGCCATCGGCGGTGCGCGGCGCTGGAGCGGTGAGGTTCGGTTTGCCATCCGCGGTGCGCGGAATGCCGGGCGTGCGATATTGCGCCCACTGCGCCGCGAGCGGTGTCACGAATGCAGCCAAGGCGATCGCGGTTGTGAAGATCTTCATAGGCCAAAGTGCCTCCTATAGCCAACTACTATACACCCAAGGATCGCCGGATGGCCGGCGTCGCGCGCGATGTTTACGTACTCACTGGCCCAACCACTCAAGCGCTGCGGACCATACCCCACGCCATTCGATTACTCCCGCGGCAATGGATGTCAGGAAGAATAGAACCACCACATACAATGCGGTCACGTAACCGGCCATCGCTTTCTGGAAGTGAAAGAGGCGCCCGGCTTCGTGGTGGGACGCCTGGTCTCCACGGTTTACCCAGCGCTGCCGCGAGATGTGGAACAGCAGATGCACCTTGATGATGCTGCCTAGCAGTTGGTTCGCGTAGAGCAGGAACGGAAAACTGGGGTAGATGCGCCCGGCGTAAAAGTAGAGCACCAGCGAAAGCAGAACGCGGGTCGCGAGCACCCAAATCAGATAAGCGACGAGCACAGCCGGTCCGAGCGCAAGCGAAAGTGACAGCGCGGCCACCGGGCCGGTGAGCATGGTCCAGATCGCCAGGCGCTGATCCAGCAGGCACCACCAGATGAACGCGCCGCACCTGCGCGGGCCCAAAGCCAGCGCGCGGCTCCCGTTGCGCAGCATGTTGCCAGACCAGCGCAACAGATTCTGCTGGACCCGCTGATAGCCGTTGCCGTCGATGCTTTCGATGGTGAAGGCGAAGGCGTCGGGCACATAGAGCATGTCCTGTCCATTGCGTAGCAGCCAGAACCAGGAGCTCTTATCGTCGCCGGAGAGGAAACGGAAGTCGCCCCAAAGCCAGTGGTTCAAGTGGTCGGCTTCAATCGTGCAGATGAAGTCCTCGTCGACCACGTACTCTGCCCGGAAGATGGAAAGGCGTCCGGTGAGGGTAAGCACCTTGCGAGAGAGCGAATGCGACTGCATTGCGAGCCGGCGTTGCGCGAAACGCAGGTCCCACCATGCTTGCATCCAGCGGGGTCCTAGGACCACAGCTTCCTCGTTGGTCGTGACAGCGCCCAGCTTCGGATTCAGCGCGAACAGAGGCGCGCACTTCTCGATGACGCCACCCGTGAGAATCGAATCGCCGTCCATGAACACCACCAAGTCGCCGCGATGTATCCCGTGCCGGCTGATGGCACACAACACGCGACTGATGGCGAAGCGCTTGCCAGGCTGATTCTGCCGAACGATGATCACCTCAACCGGCAGGTCCGTGGGTTGCCCGGCCAAGTGGTTCTCAATGACGCGCTCATCCGATACATCTCCGGTGCCGACGAAAATACGCGCCGGGATACCGGTGGTCCGGCATTCCTGAAGGATGCTGTCGAGCATTTGCTCGGTGACATGAGGCTTTTCGCGAAAGGTGACCACCATGAAGTGGATCATGGAAGGCCGCCATCCCCCGCTCCACAGAGCGCCGGCCCTCCGCCGCAGTTTTGGAAAAACGAGACGCCCGTAGATCTGTGACCTGACGAAGTGGGTGAGCCACCAGCAGTAGCGCCACGCTGCAATGCCTCCCAGGCTCAGCGCGAGAACTCCATTTGCGGCATCCCAGATATCGTTCGGCAAATGAGCGATTGCCAGAGCCAGAACGCCAAGCAGTAATATCAACTTGAAAAACTGCGGCCATTCGAAACAACGCGGCTGGCGCTCTATTGCCGGGACTGCCATAGGTAGTACCTGGCTTGATAAAACAACGCGTCGGATTGACGGCCCTGCTCGGCGACTCGATAAAGCTCCGCGTCCACGCGCCGGCCGGGCAGAGTAGCGTAACTGAAAATGGCCCGCGCGGCTTTTTGAATGTCATAGGTATGGGGCTGAGCGTATTCGAAGCCGGCAGCGGCGCGCTTCCGGTCAAGGGGAGCGGTGCTTCCAGAGAACTCCAGATGCTCGGGATGGTCGAGAGCGGCGCTTCGCAGGAAGCCGAACGCGCGATCTACGGCCGTGTCACAACAGCCGGTGACCAAAGCGATTTCTTCCCAAGCCTCTAGGTCGAACGCATGGTAGTGGAGTGCATCGCGCTCGTGGTAATCCAGGGAACTGCCGTCGGCGTTGGGCAAGTTCACCTTAAGGTGTTCTTCAGCGTCGCGCAAATCTTTCTGGTAATCGCTTTTGCGGCCGAGCAGCTTGTCGAGCATCAAGAGCGTCTTCAGGTGATGAGTTTTGTGGTTGTTGTAAGCGGTCTTCGGGCCGAAGCGCCAGGCGCGTGCGGCGGCCCGCCAGCGCTCCAGCCAGGCTGCGACCGCGGGATCGTCCGCTCTGGCGCCTAGCAGGTCAAGACCCCACAGGAACCCCTCCAGGCGGGTCTCATCGATCGGTTGGCCCGTCGGTTGATTGAGCGCAGCCCAGGCCTGCACGATTCTTCCGGCGGCGTCGCGGTAGTCGCTTCGGCCGGTGAGCGACCCGGCCAGCGCGAGCAGCGCGAAGTGGTCGGAATCGTCAAATGCGCGGCGCGACTGCTGAAATGCCGGATCGCTTTTATCGGTGGCTCCAGCGCTGCTGAGAACTCGAACCGGAGCGGGCGGGACACGCAGCGCCCGATCCGCGGCGTCGAGAACTGCCTTCCGGACGCTTTGAAACCGAGGATCGGCGATTCTCGGCGCTACGCCGGAAAACAACGGACTGTCGGGGGGCCAGAGGCGAGGCGCGCGGGCCGCCTCTCCTTTTTTCTCCTCCGTTTCTGCGTGCACCACACGAATTAAAGCCGGCAGCAACGGGTTGCGAGTTTTCGGCAGGTCCAGATGAACCGGCAGTCCGGGTGAAAGCGCCACGCTCTCGGCCGGCGCCACACTCGCGAAGGCAAGCTTCACGTAAGCCGAACGATCGTTGATGCCCCGCCAGGTGTACTGCGGCTGGAGCAGGTGGGGCGTCTGCATGTCTCTCAGGAATCCCGCGGTGCGATCGATGCTCATCACCTGAACGTCGTAGCGCTGGTTCAGTGCCGGGATAAATGCGGTTCCGTGTGTGCCCGCTTGGACGCGGTCGGCTTCCTCCTGCGTCGGGTAGGCGTCGATGTACGGTTCCGAGCCAGTGCGCCGGAGGACCACCAAGGCCTCGCCACGATCGACCGTGGTCCCGGCGGACTTGAACACGCGCGCGACCAGGCCGTCATAGGGGGCCCGGTAGGTGCGTTCGGCAACACGCGGGAACTGCTGCGCAAGCGCCTTCTCCGCCGCAGCTACGCGCTCGCGCGCTGCGCCTTCATCCACCGCCAGCCTCGGCACGTCGCCGACGAGGAAGTTGCCGCTGAAGAAGGACCCGCGATTGGCAGTCTCGACGGAAGTCTCGGCGATCCTCTGTTCCGCAATCGCCTGGCGCAACTGGGCTTCCTCCTTTTCGAGATTCGCCTTTTGAGAGTCAACTAGCTGTGCCGCGATGATGCCCCACTCGAACAACTTCCTCGTTCGCTCGAATTCGGTTTTTCCGGCGTCCCGTTCGGCGGTCGCAGCCGTAACGCGCGCTCTGGCGAGTTCGAGCTGGTCCCTGCTGATAGCCTGGTACGCCTGGAGTCTTTGGTTTTCCTGCTGACGTCGAGCCTGGATTTCTCCCAAGACGATGCGAGCTTCCTCCAATTCCGCACGCGCTGCCTGCAAGTCGCGCACGACCATTTCGCTTTCGATGCGGAATAGCGGTTGGCCTGCCCGAACACGGTTGCCGGGCTCAACAAAGACCTCCGCGAGTTTGCCGACATCCTGCGATACCATCTGATCGAGCGCAGCGCTGATCACCGCTGTGTCGATGCGGAGACGGAAGAATACATCTGCAAGCGTCAGCAGAATAACCCCACCCACGATTACACCCGCGATGAGGTACAGCCCCGCCCTGATCGTTCGCCGGACGCGCTGTTTTCTTTCTGTTTTTCGCGACTCTGGTTTTGCTGTTACGGGCGCGGGGAGGGCCGGACTGTCCATCCGCGTCAGCAGGTTGCCTACCGATGTCATCTCGCCGCTGATGATGCTGGAAGTGAAGGAGCGCAGCAGCTCAGATTCGCGCTCACCCAGATCGATGAACTTTGCTGCGAGTGAATCTTCCGAGATGCGGACTACCTCGGCCGATGCCGGGAAGGAGATCTCGAAACCCTGAAAATTCAAACAGAAGGTCAAGCGGAGCTGTTCGCCGAGTCCCCGGCCCTCGACGGGATCGATCGAGAACCCGCCAGCGGACCAGTCCCTGGCGCGATATCGCACGCCGGAGAGGAGAACCTCCGCCGGCGAACTTACGCGGTAGCTGCGGCGTTGTGAAGGCGTTTCGTGTACGACTGTGAGGGTCGCCATAGGAAGCTCCGATGTTGAATTGGTTCCCGTTTGCCGATAGGCGGCTCAACGGAAATGGCGGTGCGGCAACCATTGGCCGGCAGGTAGCGAGCCAGGTCGACGACGCATTGGTCGGGCCGCGATTGCTCCAGCACGTGCTGCAACACCTGGGACTTGTTGGACACCACGATCGTCTCGGCATGCCGCAGAAACTCGGCGGTGTCGCTGGTGAGCATGCAGTGAATGTGCGGGATCGCGTTCCGAATGTAGAGCCGGTTGGCGCCGTTTCTACTCGCCTGGCTCACGTTGGGATCGTAGACGCGGATGTCATAACCGCGGCCATGCAGCGTCTCGACGATCTTGACCATCGGGCTCTCACGCAAATCGTCGGTATCTGCCTTGAAGCTGATGCCCAGCACGCCGATGCGCCGCCGGCCCTGCCGTTGGATGACGCGCAAGGCGCGCTCGATCTGGGCCTGGTTGCTCGGAACGACGCTGTTGATCATCGGAAGATCGAGATCGTGCATGCGGGCGAACCACGCCAGTGCGCGCAGATCCTTCGGCAGGCAGGAGCCGCCAAAGGGAGGACCAGGCCGGAGATAAGCCGGGGAAATGTTCAGCTTCGTGTCCTGGAGGAAGACATCGATGACGGCGCCCGCATCCACTCCGGCGGCGTCGCAGATCGCGCCAACCTCATTTGCGAAATTGACTTTGATCGCATGCCAGGAGTTATCGGCGTACTTCACAGCTTCAGCTACCTCCACCTGTGTGATGATTAGCGGCGCCGCGAGCCCGGCGTAAAGGGTCCGAAGCAGTTCTGAACTGCGGGTATCGGTGGCGCCGATGACCGTTTTGGGCGGGTGGTCATAATCGTAAATGGCGGTGCCTTCCCGCAGAAATTCCGGATTCACGCAAACACCGAAGTCGATGCCGGCGCGCTTGCCGGAGGCAACCTCGAGCGTTGGGATGACCAGCGAGCGCACCGTTCCCGGCAGCATCGTGCTGCGCGCCACCACCACATGGAAGCCGGACTTCATCCGCAGGGCCTCGCCGATTTGCTGGCAGACCTGCCGGACGTAATCGAGATTCAGGCTCCCATTTTCGTGGCTGGGCGTGCCCACGCAGAACATCGTGACCGAGGAATTCTCGATCGCGGAGCGAGGATCGCTGACAGCGCGGAGGTTGCCTGCCTGTTCGGCTGACGCGATCAGGTCCGCCAGACCCGGCTCCACGATCGGGCTCTTACCGCGGTTGATCATCCGGACTTTGTCTTCATCTACGTCGACTCCGATTACGGCGTGGCCATCGCGCGCCAGACAAGCCGCCGAGACTGAGCCAACGTATCCAAGACCGAAAACGCTGATTTGCATGATTTCCTCCGAATTCACGCGTATGTAAGGGCATGTGGGTCGCCAGAATGGACGGGCGGAGATTTGGATTGAAAATATTAGACTTCCGGAGAATTAGAACCGCCAGCACCGGCGCTGTATATCCGATCCGATAGTGGGTCCAAGAATGAACTGCTCCGATTAGATAGGTAGCCTGCACGTTTGCTGTATACTACTCGAAGGCCGGGAGCCAGAATGGAAATCCCGGATAGTCCCTTCGTGACTCGCAAGACCCGAAGTAGGTGCAACTCGATGCTGAAGATAGGATTAAGCGCGTTTCTAGCGGTCGCGCTGTGTGCGCCGCTGGCGGCCCAGTGGAAAGTCAACGATAAAGGCATTCCGCGGCTCCAGAGCGGACAGCCGAACCTGAATGCGCCCGCGCCTCGCCGTTCCGACGGCAAACCCGACCTGACAGGAATCTGGGCTGCGGATCCGCCGAAGGTGCAGAACCTGGCCAGAGATCTAAAGCCGGGCGAGCTGTCCATGCAGCCGTGGGCTCAGAAGCTCTTCGACGAGCGCAAGACCGGCGTGCTCTCCGCCCAAGACCCTCCCGCCAACTGCCTGCCGCAAGGAGTGCCCAGAATCAACTCCGCGCCGCCTCCCTTCAAGATCTTCCAGGAGCCGAACGTGGTGGTCATCCTCTATGAGGCGTTCGGCCAGTATCGCCAAATCTTTCTCGACGGACGTCCGCTGATCAAAGACCCCAATCCGCAATGGTCCGGATACTCGCTAGGCAAGTGGGACGGAGACACGCTGGTGGTCGAGTCCTCGGGCTTCAGCGGCAAGGCGTGGCTGGATCAGTTGGGCCATCCCTCCACGGAGTCCCTGCATGTAACGGAGCGCTTCCGCCGGCGCGATCTCGGACACATGGACATCACGGCGACCATCGACGATACCGGGGCGTACACCAAGCCGTGGACCTACACGCAACCGGTGACGCTGATGGTGGACACGGAGCTGATGGAAGATATCTGCAACGAGAACAACAAGGATGTTCCGCACCTGAAGGGGAAATAAAGGTTTTCGATGACGTCAACCGTGCCGGCATTGCTCCCGATGGCAAGCCCATGGCGGTCCTGCACGCCGTGACTCAGGACTTAGCCGCTTCTTGATCAGCTAAGCTATACTGAATCCACCGCATGCTCGCCAAAGGAGGGCCCAAATGAACCCGATCTCGACCCCCAGCCTTCTCCTCTTCCTCTCGCTCGCCGTCACCACCCAAGCCCAGTGGCTCAAAATCCCTCTGCCCGGCACTCCCCGCACCAAAGACGGCAAGCCCAACCTCATCGCCCCCGCACCCCGCACCCAGGACGGCCGCCCCGACCTGGGCGGAATCTGGCTAGTAAGCCGCGCGCCGATCAATCCCTCAGGCCGCGGCATCGCCCGCTTCATGCCGCCCGGATCGAAAATCCCCCTGCTCCCCGAAGCTCAGCGGCACTTCGAAGAGCTCACCAGGTACGGGGATGCGGCCGATCCCTCCGAGCGCTGTCTTCCCGATGGTGTCCCGAATCACATGCTGGCGCTCCCCATCAAAATCATTCAGACTCCCTCCGTCATCGTGATGCTGTTTGAAGAATTTGACGTCTTCCGCCAAATCTTCACTGACGGCCGCAAACTTCCGGTTGACCCCTACCTCTCCTGGTTCGGATACTCCGTCGCGCATTGGGAAAAGGCCACCCTGGTCGTGGAAAGCTCCGGCTTCACCACCCAGACCTACATCGACGGAGAAGGGCTCCCGCACTCGGAAGACCTCCGCATCACCGAACGCTACAGCCGCAACGACTTCGGCCACCTCAAAGTTGAATTCACCTTCGACGACTCCAAAAACTACGCCCAACCCTGGACCGTTACCGTGCCCTTCGATCTCATGCCCGACACCGAACTCATCGATCACGTTTGCGAGAACGAAAAAGACCTCGAACACATGTACAGGAAATAGTCATGCGCCCATCGGCTGACTGATCGAAGCGGGCGCTCCGTGGCGCGTCGGAACCGGCAGGGATAGAATGATTAAAAAATAGCAATAAACGGCGGGGATCGGGAGTATAATGCTGACTGATGTCTGCTGGGCGAATTTGAGTCTGCGCAATCACACGGGAGGACGAACTATGGGCAAGCGAATTTGGATGACGTTGAGCCTGGCGGCGTTGATGGTAGGATCGGCCGCCGCGCAGGATGTACAGAGCGTTTTGCGAACGGCCGCGTCGGCGATGGGCATAAACGACATGAAATCCATCCAATACACCGGCACTGGCTGGCAGGGCATGGTGGGGCAGAATTACGCCCCGGTGGACGACTGGCCGCGAACAGGCCTGAAGAGCTATACCCGAACGATCGATTTTGAGACGATGTCCTCAAAGGAGGAATACGTCCGATCCCAAGGCAACTACTCGACCCGAGGCGGTGGCGCGGGGTTCCCGTTCCTTACCGATCAGAAGGTCACCAGCCTCGTCAGCGGCAACTACGCCTGGGGCTTGAACGCGCAGGGACAACCGGTTCCCGAGCCAGACGCGGCCGAGATTCGTCAGATCGAAATCTTCCTCACGCCATGGGGCTTCATCAAGGGCGCGATGGCTCCGGGCGCCAACCCGATGATGGTCAGGCGCAGTGAGTACGGGGAACGAGTATCGGTGGTCTCATTTGTGGCGTTGGGGAAGTACCGGGTGAATGGAACCGTCAACGCTCAGAATCTGATTCAGCGGGTGCAAACCTGGTTTCCCAATCCGGTCGTCGGCGACATGTACATCGAAATCGTTTACACCCAATACAAGAATGTGGACGGCATCCAGTTTCCCCGCTTTCATCAGCACTACGACTATGACAATGGCCCGCCCTCCACAAATGTCAGCGGAGGCGATCATGCCTTTGGTCTCGAAACCGTATCCGATGTCAAGATGAACGTGGCGAACGCCGCACTCACGGTCCCCGCCGCGGTGCGCAACGCGACGATTCCGCCGATCCGTGTGCAATCCCAGAAGCTGGGCGATGGCGTTTGGTTGATGGGAGGAGGCTCCCACAACAGCGTGGCCGTCGAGTTCGCCGACCATGTGGCCGTGATCGAGGCGCCATTGAATGAAGAGAGATCGCTTGCGGTGATCGGCGAAATCAACAAGCTCGTGCCCAACAAGCCGATTCGCTATATCGTGAACACGCATCATCACTGGGACCATCTGGGTGGACTCCGCGCCTACGTCCACGAGGGTGCCACCGTTATCACACATGAAGGAAACCGCCCCTACTACGAGGAAGTCTTACACGCGGGGCCGTGGCTCTTGAAACCAGACCGGTATTCGATGTTCCCGCCGGAGGAGTGGTCGGAAGGCTACGTCTTCGAGACAGTGGGGGAGAAAT
>JBGPLI010000146.1:0-14669 GCA_041486445.1 Bryobacteraceae bacterium | reverse complement strand
CGCGACGCGCAGGCGCTGTACGAGCGGCTCGCAATTGCCGACATACGGGCCGCCGCCGACCTCCTGCGGCCCGTCTATGCGGCGACGAACCGGCGCGATGGCTACGTGAGCCTGGAGTGCTCTCCCTTCCTGGCGCACGACACGCGCGCGACCATCGACGAGGCCCGCCGCCTGTGGAAGGCCGTCGGCCGCGAGAACCTGATGGTGAAGGTACCGGGCACCGCCGAAGGAATTCCGGCGATTCAGCTACTGCTCGGCGAAGGCATCAACATCAACGTCACGCTGCTGTTCGCGCAGGAGATGTATGAAAAGGTCGCGCTCGCTTACATCGCGGGTCTGGAGAAGTGGGCGGCGTCCGGCGGCGATCTGCGCAGAATGGCCAGCGTCGCCAGCTTCTTCGTCAGCCGGATCGACACCTTGATCGATTCGATCGTCAAGGCGCGCCTCAAGCTGGCGCAGTCGCCGTCCGAGCGCATGTTGCTGCGCGGCGTGCTGGGCAAGGTGGCTATCGCCAACGCCAAGATCACTTACCAGCGCTATAAGGAATTGTTCCACGGGCCGCGCTGGGACGCTCTCGCCGTCAAAGGCGCGCAGACGCAACGCCTGCTGTGGGCGAGCACCAGCACGAAGGATCCGGCCTACTCCGACGTGATGTACGTCGAGGAGTTGATCGGCGCCGACACCGTCGACACGATCCCGCCCGCGACGTTCGACGCCTTCCGCGATCACGGCAAGGCGCGCGCGAGCCTCGAAGACGACGTCATGGCCGCGCACGACACCATGGACACTCTGGCCAAGGTCGGCATCTCGATGGCGGACGTCACCGCGGAAGTGCTGAAGCAAGGCGTCAAGCTGTTTGCCGAAGCGTTCGACAAGCTGCTCAACACCGTCGACACCAAGTGCAAGATCGCCGTAGGCGCCGAGGTCGACCGGCAGACGTATTCGCTGCCCGCGGACATCTCGAAGCAAGTCGACGCCGCCGTCGAGGATTGGCAGATCGGCGGAAAAGTGCGCCGCCTGTGGGGACGCGATGCGTCGCTATGGACGCGGTCGGACGAGGGCCAGTGGCTCGGCTGGCTCGGGATCACCGAGGATCAGCTCGCGCAGAAGGCGCACCTGGAGGACATCGCCAACGAAATCAAGCTGGCGGGATTCAAGCACGCGCTGCTGCTCGGCATGGGCGGATCGAGCTTGTGCCCCGAAGTCCTCCGGATGTCTTTCGGCAACGTCGGCGGATATCCCGAGCTGCACGTGCTCGACTCGACCGACCCCGCGCAGGTGAAGGCCTTCGAGAACAAGGTGGACCTCGCCAACACCATCTTCATCGTGTCGAGCAAATCCGGCTCGACGCTCGAGCCGAACATCTTCAAGCAATACTTCTTCGAGCGGGTGAAGCAGGTGGTGGGGCCCGCCGCGGCAGGCAGCCGCTTCATCGCCATCACCGATCCGGGCTCGAAAATGCAGCAGGTGGCGGAGGCCGACGGATTCCGCCATATCTTCCACGGAGTGGCGAGCATCGGCGGCCGCTACTCGGCGCTGTCGGACTTTGGGATGGTGCCTGCCGCCGTGATGGGTATCGACGCGCCGAAGTTTCTCGATCGCGCCGACGTGATGGCGATTTCCTGCTCTTATTGCCTGCCCATTCCGAAAAATCCCGGCGTCATGCTGGGAATTATTCTGGGCGTGCTGGGCGCCAACGGCCGCGACAAGGTGACGTTCGTCGCTTCTCCTGGAATATCGGGTCTGGGAGCGTGGCTCGAGCAACTGATCGCGGAATCGACCGGCAAGGACGGCAAGGGGCTCATTCCCGTGGATCGCGAGCCGCTGGCGGGTCCGGAGGCGTACGGCAACGACCGGGTGTTCGCGTACCTGCGCCTGGAGTCCGGAGCGGACGCCGCGCAGGACCGCGCGGTCGAAACCCTGGCCAAGGCGGGGCATCCCGTGATCCGAATCGAAGTCGCAGATCTGCTCAATTTGGGCCAGGAATTTTTCCGCTGGGAGATTGCGACGGCGGTGGCGGGCTCCCTCCTCGGCATCAACGCGTTCAACCAGCCCGATGTCGAAGCGAGCAAGATCGCCACCCGGAAGCTGACTTCCGAATATGAGAAGTCCGGCTCGCTTCCGCCGGAGACGCCGTTCTTCTCGGCCGGCGGAGTCAGCCTGTTCTCCGATGAGGCGAACATTTCCGCGCTGAAGGGCGATCCTTCGCTTGTGGGTTATCTTCGCGCTCATCTCAATCGTCTCCAGCCGGGGGATTATTTCGCCTTGCTGGCGTACATCGAAATGAAAGAGGCTCACGAGAAGCTGCTCCAGGACGCGCGCACGGCGGTGCGGAACGCCAAGCGTGTCGCCACGTGCCTGGGATTCGGACCGCGCTTCCTCCATTCGACCGGGCAGGCGTATAAGGGTGGCCCGAACAGCGGCGTGTTCCTCCAGTTCACCTGCGACGATGCGATCGACCTGGCGGTGCCCGGGCAGAAATACACGTTCGGAATCGTCAAGGCGGCGCAGGCGCGCGGCGACTTCGCAGTGCTGGTGGAACGGAAGCGCAGGGCTCTGCGCGTGCATTTGAGCGATGTATCGGCGGGATTGAAGACGTTCGAGGCCGCGATGCGGCAAGCATTGGCATGAGGAGAACCAGATGCAATTGGGGATGACCGGACTCGGCAGAATGGGCGCCAACATGGTGCGCCGCTTGATGAAGGGAGGCCACCAATGCGTGGTCTTCGACCTGAACCCCGACAACGTGAATCGGCTCGCTGGGGAAGGCGCGGCGGGTTCCAAGTCGCTCGACGACCTGCTCGGCAAGCTGTCGAAGCCGGCCGCGGTGTGGGTGATGGTCCCGGCCGGCGCTCCAACCGAGGACACCGTGATGGCGCTCGCGCAGCGCATGGCGCCCGGCGACATCGTCATCGACGGCGGCAACTCCTATTTCAAAGATGACGTGCGCCGCGCGAAGGCGCTCAAGGCCAAAGGCATCCGCTACGTGGACGTCGGCACCAGCGGCGGTATTTGGGGCGTGGAACGCGGCTATTGCATGATGATCGGCGGCGACAAGGATACGGTTCAGCATCTCGACCCGATTCTCAAAACGCTCGCTCCCGGAATGGGCGACGTCGCACGCACACCCGGCCGCGGCGCTCGGCCCGGTACCGCCGAGCAAGGTTATCTGCACTGCGGCCCCGCCGGCGCGGGACACTTCGTGAAGATGGTTCACAACGGCATCGAGTACGGATTGATGCAGGCCTACGCCGAGGGCTTCGACATTATCAAGAACGCGAACTCGCCGCAGGTGGCCGAGGAGCACCGCTTCGACTTCGACCTTCCCGAAATTGCCGAGGTGTGGAGGCGCGGTAGCGTAGTCGGCTCCTGGCTGCTCGACCTGACTGCGATGGCGCTGATCGAGAATCCCTCGCTGTCCAACTACACCGGTTTCGTCCAGGATTCGGGCGAGGGCCGCTGGACCATTCTCGCGGCGGTGGAGGAGGCGGTTCCGGCCGACGTCCTTTCAGCATCGCTCTACACGCGGTTCCGCTCGCGGCAGGAGCACACCTTCGCGGAAAAAATGCTCTCGGGAATGCGGCAAAAGTTCGGTGGCCACGTCGAGCGGGCGTCGGGGGGGTGATCCTTGAAGGCCCAGGAAGCGGTGGCGCGGCGCGGCGACCCCTGCGCCATGGTGATTTTCGGCGCGTCCGGCGATCTCACTAAACGCAAGCTGATACCGGCGCTGTACAATCTGGCCAAGGACCATCTGCTCGCCAAGGAATTCGCGCTCATCGGATTCGCGCGCAGCGAAATGAGCAGCGAGCAATTCCGCAACCAGCTCAACAACGAGATCGCGCAGTTCGCCACCACGGCCGTCGATCCCGACCTGTGGCACTGGTTCGCCGAGCGCATCTACTATGTTCCGGGCGGATTCGGCGACGCTGCCGCCTATCAGCGGTTGAGGCAGCAACTGGAGGAAGTGGACAAGACCCACGGCACGCAAGGCAACTGCTTCTACTACCTGGCCACGGCTCCCAATTTCTTCTCGACCATCGTCGGGCAACTGGGCAGCGCCGGCCTGGTGGAGGAAGACCAGAGCGGATGGCGGCGCGTGATCGTCGAGAAGCCGTTTGGGCGGGATTACGAGAGCGCCCACAACCTCAATCGTGAAATCTGCGGCGTCCTCGACGAAAAGCAGATCTACCGGATCGATCACTACCTGGGCAAGGAAACCGTACAGAACATCTTGGTGTTCCGTTTCTCCAACGGAATCTTCGAGCCCATCTGGAACCGGCGCTACATCGACCATGTGCAGATCACGGTGGCCGAGACGGTGGGCGTCGAAACGCGCGGCGCCTACTACGAAACCGCGGGCACGCTGCGCGACATGGTGCCGAACCATATCTTCCAGTTGATTTCGCTGATGGCGATGGAGCCGCCGATCTCTTTCGACGCGGACGTGGTTCGCGACGAGCAGGGCAAAATCCTGAAAGCGATTCCGCCGATGACGCCGGAGGAAGTTCTGACCCGATCCGTCCGCGGACAATACGGGCCGGGCGAGGCCGCGGGTATGCCGTCCCCCGGCTATCGCAGCGAGCCCCATGTTTCGCCGGCGTCGCGCACCGAGACCTACGTCGCGCTGAAGCTGTTCATCGACAACTGGCGCTGGGCGGACGTGCCGTTTTATGTCCGCACCGGCAAGCGTCTGCCCAAGCGCGTGACCGAGATCGTGATTCAGTTCAAGCGCGCGCCGCACCTGCTGTTCCGCCAGACCGACGTCGACAGCCTCACGCCGAATCGCCTGGTGCTGTACCTGCAACCGGACGAGGGGATCGCGCTCAGCTTCGGTGCGAAGATTCCCGGACCGGTGGTGCGCATCGGCGGCGTGCAGATGGATTTCCGGTATAAGGATTATTTCGGAACCACGCCCAGCACCGGCTACGAGCGGCTGCTCTACGACTGCATGCTCGGCGATGCGACGCTGTTCCAGCGCTCCGACATGGTCGAAACCGCGTGGGGCGTCGTGCGGCCCATCCAGGATGTGTGGGAGGCTCTGCCTCCACGCAAGTTTCCCAACTACGCCGCGGGAACTTGGGGGCCGGCCGAAGCCGACGACCTGCTCGAGCGCGATCACCGGCGCTGGAATTCGGGTTAGATCCGGCCGGCGCGATTGTCACGGCGGCGGGGGGAAGGCGATCCCTTGCGCATCCAGGCGGGCTTTGACGCGCCGGTTCAGCTCGTGTCCGACATCGGCCTGTCTCGAAGGCAGCGTCTTCATGCGGGCGCGGATCACGGCGCCGCGCTCTGCCAGCCGCTCGACGCCTATCACTTCAATGGGCGCGAGAATCATCTTCTTGAACGCGTCCTCGCCGGAGATCTCGGCGCCCGCCTCTTCCAGAATCTTCAACGCGCGGTCGGCGTCGGCGCGATGCGCCAGAGTGGTTTCGAAGATGTAGTAGGAGTATTCGCGCGTCAGATTGGACAGCGTCTGGATGAGCCCGTTGGAGATGACGTGCACCGCGCCGTTCTCGCCGCGCAGGATGGTGGTGCGCAGGTTGATCTGCTCGACCGACCCTGAAATTCCGTTGATGGTCACGGCATCGCCGATGCGGATCTGATCCTCGATCAGCAGGAGCAAACCGCCGAGCCAATCCTTGATGAGCGCCTGCGTGCCCAGTCCGATGGCCAGGCCGGCGATGCCCAAGCCGGCCAACAGCGGCTCGATGTGGAAGCCAAGCTCGGTCAGCGCCATCACTATGGCCACCATCCAGATCGCCACGGTTGACAGCTTCTTGAGAGCGGCGACCAGCGTGTTGGCTCGCTTTTCGACCTCGCCGGTGGGACCATCGCCCTGGCGCCCGACAACATAAGTTTTGACGCGCCCCAGCAAACGTGCGGCGATTCGCGTGAGCAGCCACGCCCCGGCGACAATCGCGGCCACGCGGGCGGCCCGCTCAATCCCGGGAATCCACGCTTCGAGCTGCATCAGTATCATGATGCGATAAAATGTAGGCGTGGCGGATAAATCCAGCGTGGACACGGCTCCGGTGAGCAAATGGGCGCCGGCGGTGGCACTGGCGTGGCTGATTCCGGGCGGCGGGCACTTCCTGCTCAAGCGGCCGGCGCGCGGCGGACTGCTGGCGGCTTCGGTCGCGGCGATGTTCCTGCTCGGTCTGATGATGCGCGGCGCGCTGTTCCAGCCGCAGTCTGGCGATCTGCTAACGATCGTCATCTACTGCGGCGGATTTTTCGGAAACCTGATGTCGGGAATTCTCTACTTGTGCGCGGTCTGGCTGGGCTACGCGCAGCCGGACGTCGCCGGGCACATTCACGATTACGGGACCAAGTTCCTGGTGGCGGCCGGACTGCTGAATGTGCTGGCGATGGTGGACGTTTTCGAAATCGCGACGGGGAAGAAAGACTAATGCCCAAGATGAATCTCTCGCACTTCGAGGCGTCCGTGCTGTTCTCGCTGTTCACCTCGGTGGTGCTCGGAATCATCACCAAGCGCAACGATCGCGAGCGGGTGCGCTACGCCGTGTACTGCTTCGCCTGCTTCATGGCGGCGATCTTCGGGTTGAGCTGGCTGATGTACCTCGGCCACGGCTGAGCGGTCCGGCGGCCGTGAGATCACCGGCGACAAGATCGCCGGCGCCACAGACTACCAGCGCTGTTCGGTTGCGTAGGAAACCCCGGAAATGTTCCTCGACTCTCCTTCGATCCGTTCGAACACCGATTGAATCGCGACGCGTCCGGGTCCGGTCAGGCGCAGCCACAGGTAGCGGTTGCTCCAGTAGCCCCAACTGCTGAAGAACGTGGCCGGATGCTCGAAGTGAAGCATCATCTCGACGGAGGGGTCCTTGAAGATCAGCGCCGTCGGCTTCACCAGGATCGTTTGATCCGGCGCCAGCTCGCGGACGAAAACATTGCCGCCCGCGTGCAGCAGCAGCAATCCCGGCTCGAACGGCGAGGAAAACCGGTCCATGAACATTCCCACCGGATAGTGCGTTTCCGATTCGTTGCCCGAGCGGGTCTGGAACCAGACGTTGGTCTGGAACCAGTCGTACTCGACGTTGCTGGTGGCCGCCAGAAACAGATGCTCGCGAACATCGATCGAGTCGCCGGGTTGAAGCGGCAGGGCGATCAGCTCTCCGGGATCGTCTTTGGAAAATGCGATGTGCCCGGGACCCTGCGCCTGGGTCATGATCAGAGGCATGCCCGCGAACAGGCGCTTCCAGCCGCCCTTGAGCGGCATGGTAGTGATGTTGACCTGCGGGTCCTTCCACAGCAGCACGTGGTGCGTGAAGTAGACGCTGTCTTCGGCGGCCAGCTTCATGTCGGCGACCGGGACATACAATCCTTCAATCTGGCAGAACGAGTTCCCGAACTGCAACTTGGCCATGTCCTTGCGCGCCGGCAACTCGCCCCAGCCGGATTGGGCGACCACTCCTTCGAGACGAAGCGTCGCTCCGCATCGGGGGCAGCTCGCTTGCGCCGCGTCGATCGCCGCGCTGCACCAGGTGCACTTGTTGGCCGCGGAGAGGACGGGTGGCGCCGGCGCTCGCTCAGGCGCCGGTGCAGGCGCGGGCATCTGAGGAACGTCCGCGCGGTCCCAGCTCCCGCGGTTGACGGGACTCCCACAGCCCACGCAAAAGTTCGCGCGTTCCGGGATCTTGGCGCCGCAAATGACACAGAACATAGGCTCCGTTACTCGGTCCGGTGATGGATGTACATCGACTGGATGCCGATCCGGCCTGGGCCGGTCATCCTCGCCAGGCTCATGTTAGTGCCGCCGAAGAATCCCGTGCCCAGCTTCTGAAACTCCACCTGCATGGTCACCGACGAGTCCTTGTAGAGAAACGCGCCGGGCTCGACCATGATGCTTTCACCGGCCCCGAGCCGCCGCTCGAACACATTCCCGTAGCCGTGCAGGATCAGCAGGCCCGGCGTGCTCGTGGTCACGAAACGATCCATGTACATGCCCTGGCCGCCGAACAGAATGTTGGCCAGTCCCTTGATCCGGACGAAGGAGTAGGCGATCTGGTGCGAGGACAGCAAGAAGGCGTGCTCGCGCACGTCCAGCTCCATGCCGGGATGAAGCGGCAGCACCACCAGCTCGCCGGTGGCGTCGCGCGAAAAGGCGATGCGGCCGGGCCCGGTGGCCACGCTGATGATGAACGGCATGCCGGCGAAAGCCCGCTTCATGCCGCCGGACAACTGCATCACCGTCATCGCGACGCTTTCGTCCTTCCACAGCATGACGTGGTGCTCGAAAAAGATGGAGTCGCCCGGACCCAGGTTGATTTCGGCCACGGGCACGATCTCCCCCTCCACCTGGCAGGTGCTGGAGCTGAAGTGGATCTCGGTCATGTCGCGGATCCGGGGCGCCTCGCGCCAGCCCGATTCGCTCACCAGGTTGCGGATGTCGAGAGGCGCTCCACAGGCGCGGCAGGCGAGCGCGCTCTTCTCGTTGATGCCCTGACACCACTGGCATTGGATCCGCTCCAGGGATTCAGCCGCCGGGATGTGAGTCGCGTCGGTCATTGTGTCCATCGTACCTCGCAGGAGATCGGTCCACGCCTTACCCGTGCTGGCCTGCCTTGCGGTGTAAGATGGATTGCGTGGAGGTCTCGGCCCGTGGCGAAATCCAGTAAGAGCAGTGTCGATCGTCGTGGCTTCTTAAGAGGCGCCGCCGCAGCGGCGGCCTTGGCGGCGAAACCGCCCATCGCGATGGCGCAGACAACCGATGAAGGCGCGGCCGCATCGGTCGCCGTGACCGGCAACCAGCGCCCCGGCGCGGATTTCATGCTCGACGTGATCAAGTCCCTCGGCATCGAGTACTGCGCGGCGAATCCGGGATCGAGCTTCCGCGGGTTGCACGAGTCCATGATCACTTACGGAGGCAACTCCAATCCCGAGCTGCTCACCTGCTGCCACGAGGAGTCCGCCGCCGCCATGGCCCACGGCTACGCCAAGATCGAGGGCAAGCCGATGCTGACCATGACCCACGGCACGGTGGGATTGCAGCACGCCGCCATGGCCATCTACAACTGCTATGCCGACCGGGTCCCGATGATCGTCATCCTCGGCAACATTCTCGACATCAACAACCGCCGGGGCAGCGCGGAATGGTATCACAGCGTGCAGGACGCGGCGGCGATGGTGCGCGACTACATCAAGTGGGACGACACGCCGCTCAGCCTGGCGCACTTCGCCGAATCCACCGTGCGCGCTTATAGCATCGCGATGACGCCGCCCACCGAACCCGTGGTCATCGTCGCCGACGGCGAATTGCAGGAGCAGCCCATCCGGGAAAAGAACCTGCGCATCCCCAAGCTGGCCATGAGCGCGCCGCCGCAGGGGGATTCCGGAGCGGTCGCCGAAGCGGCAAGGCTGTTGGTCGCGGCCGAGAATCCGGTGATCGTCGCCGCGCGGCTGGCCCGCACGCCCAAGGGCATCGACCTATTGGTGGAGCTGGCCGAGCTGCTCCAGGCCCGCGTGCATGACCAGCGCATGCGGATGAATTTCCCCTCGACGCATCCGCTGTACGCGCGGCCCAACTATGATCCGCTGGCTCCCAACGTCACCGACGCCGACGTGGTCCTGGCTCTCGAAGCCCAGGAGCTGTGGAGCCTCACGCATAAAATGACGCCGATCAACCGGTTCGGGATGGAGTCGCAATCCACGCTCAAGCCGGGCACCAAGGTCATCAGCATTTCGGCCGTGGAGCTGAGTCACAAATCCAATTACCAGGATTTCGGGCGCTACGTCGAAGTGGACGTGAAGATCACCGGCGACGCCGAGGCGACGCTGCCCTCTCTGATCGAAGCGGTGAAGCGCCTGATCACGCCCGACCGCAAGCGCGCGTTCGAGGAGCGCGGCCGAAAGACGGCGGAGGCGAACCGGCAATTGCACGACCGCGTCCGCGAGGCCGCCGCGGTGGGTTGGGATGCGAGCCCCATCAGCACAGCGCGCCTGACGGCGGAGCTCTGGGCACAGGTGAAGAACGAGGACTGGTCGCTGGTTTCCAACGACCGCTACCCGAGCTACTGGCCCACGCGCCTGTGGAATTTCAGCAAACATTATCACTACATCGGCGCGCAGGGAGCCGCCGGCATCGG
Source organism: Bryobacteraceae bacterium (assembly GCA_041486445.1). Taxonomy (GTDB): domain Bacteria; phylum Acidobacteriota; class Terriglobia; order Bryobacterales; family Bryobacteraceae; genus Palsa-187. Next base: position 4,563 of record JBGPLI010000146.1, on the reverse strand, counting down.
CTATGGCGCTCCGGCGGCGGTGGGCGCGGCTCTGGCGAACCGGAAGTACGGACGCCTCACCGTCAATATCCAGCCCGACGGCGATCTCAACTACGCGCCGGGAGTGCTGTGGACGGCGGCTCATCACAAGATTCCGCTGCTGACCCTGGTGCACAACAATCGCGCCTACCATCAGGAGCGGATGTACGTGCAGATGATGGGCAACCGGCTCGATCGCGGAATCGACCGGTCCGACATCGGCACCGCGCTCAAGGACCCCAACATCGATTACGCCATGATGGCGAAAACCTACGGGATGTACGGGGAGGGGCCGATCAGCGATCCCAAGGACCTGGCGCCGGCGATCCGCCGGGGCATCGAGCGCGTAAAGAAGGGCGAGCCCGCTCTGATCGACGTGGTTACGCAGGCGAGGTAGATCATGAGAACGATCTTGCTGACTCTGGCTCTGATGGCGGCCAGCGCCGCCGCACAAACCGGAAACATCGACAACGGCAAGCGCCTGTTCCTCAAGAACGGCTGCTACCAGTGCCACGGCACCGCCGGCCAGGGAGGCCTGGGCGGGGCGCGCCTGGCGCAGACCAAACTCCCTCTGGCGGCGTTCACCGCCTACGTCCGCAATCCCGCGCCGGGGGGCATGCCGCCTTACCGCGCCAAGGTCATGTCCGACCAGGAACTGGCGGACGTGTGGGCCTACATCAAGACGTTTCCGGAGCCGCCTCCGGCGAAAAACATTCCGCTGCTGAATCCGTGAGAAGCCCTGCCCGGAATGGTTTTTAAGCGGCTTCCCCTACACGAGTCGACGATCCGTCAAGCCACCATTGACGCGGCCAAGATCGGCGCCGTGAACCTTTCGCAGGGATTCCCGGATGACGACGCGCCCGCCGAGATCAAGGAGCTCGCTCTCCGGGCCGTGGCGGGTTGCCATGACCAGTACGTCGATCCTTCGGGAGCTCCGGCGCTGCGCCGCGCCATCGCGCGGAAGATGGAGCGGTTCAACGGCATCTCCGCTCATCCGGATCGGAACGTCGTGGTGACCTGCGGCGCCACCGAAGGCATGGTCGTCGCGATGGAGGCGCTGATGGAGCGTGGCCGCGAGATCATTACCTTCGCGCCCATGTACGAGAATTACGTTCTGCAGTCCATTATCTCGGGCGTGCATCTGCGCATCCTCGAAACCTGGGAACCGGACTTCCGCTTCACCCGCGAGCAACTCGAGTCGCTGTATGGGCCGGCGACCGGCGCGGTGCTGCTCTGCAATCCCTGTAATCCAACCGGCAAGGTCTTCACACGGGCCGAGCTCGAGACCATCGCCCAATTCGCCGCCGAACGCGACCTCCTCATCTTTTCCGACGAAACCTATGAATACCTGGTCTGGCCGGGACACCAGCACATCAGCATAGGATCGCTGCCAGCCGCCGCCGATCGGACCGTGACCGTCACCTCCATGGGGAAGACCTATTCCGTAACAGGTTGGCGCGTTGGTTACGCAGTTGCTCCCGACGAACTCGCCGAACAGATCCGCAATATGCATGATTTCCACACCGTGACGGCGCCGCATCCATTCCAGGTCGCGCTCGCGGGCGCGCTCGATCTTCCGGAGGAGTTTTATGCCCGAACCCGGAACGAGTACTGGGAGCGCAAGCAACTGCTCTGCGAAGCGGTGGGGCGGGCGGGAATGACCTTCTACGAACCTGGCGGCGCATATTTCTTATGGTGCGAATACTCGGCCTTGTCGGACGAAGAGGACACCGTATTCGGCGAGCGCCTTATCCAGGAAGCGGGTGTGGCCGGCGTTCCCGGGTCGGTGTTCTACCCGCCCACCACTCCGAATCCACGCAGAATCCGTTTCACGTTTTCCAAGTCCCGGGCGACGATCGAAGAGGCGGCGCGCCGGCTGGCAGTGTTTCGGCCACGGGCCTTGCCACCTGATCCGCTTGCGCCAGCGCATAATGCCGCCGATACGGCCGAAGCGTCGCCCAAAACAGCAGGAGCATCAGGGCCGCCGCGCCCGTGATGGTGATCGCCACCGAAGATCCGATCATTTTCTCGCTCTTGAACACGTAGTCGTTAAACACGCCAGGCAGCAGCGGCCCCAGTGTCAATCCGCCCAGGTTCAGGATGAACAGGTACAGCGCCGATACCTGTCCGCGAAGTTGGTTTGGAAAAATCAACTGTAGCGCGGCTACTGCGGTCCCCATCGGCAGGGCGAGGAAAAACATCGCCGGGCACGCCAGCGCCAGGGTCCAGCCAGCCTTCGACGCCAGCATGGCCAACGTGAACAAGGTTCCGGCTCCAATGGCGCTCGGGATGCCGATCCTCACCGGTCCATCCGTTACGCCCCGGAGCTGCCAGCGATCGGAAATGCTTCCTCCCACGTACATTCCGAGGCAGCCGAAAATCAGTACGATCAACCCCAGAGCCCGGCCTGCCTGGCCCGCCGTCCATCCGTGAACCCGCTGGAAGAAGGCCGGCGCCCACGACATGAACGCATAGAAACAGGTGGACTGGAACACCATCCCCAACGCCAGGCCCGCAACGCTCCGCCAACGCCGGCGCACTTGTTCGATTCCTTCGTAAAGCCCAAGCCTTTCGCCGCGCACACCCCGCACGACGCCCTTGCGAAGCGGCTCTCGCACCGAGAACAGCAGAAGCGCAAACAGAATCCCCGGAGCGCCGACGATCACGAACGTCAGCCTCCAGGAGGCTACTACCCCCAAGACAGGCACGGTCACCAGAGGCGTGTGGCTCAGGAAGTCTACAGTGGTCCCTCCGGCGATGAGCGCGAGGCTCGATCCCACGAAGACTCCCATGTACAACACGCTGAGCGCCACCCCGAGCCGTTCTTTGGGAAAGTAGTCCGAGACCATGGAATAGGTGGAGGGGGAAAGCGACGCTTCGCCGACCCCCACTCCGATCCTGGACAGGAACAGGGAGACGAAGCTCTTGGCGGCGCTGCACCCGGCCGTGAACGCGCTCCACACGAGCACGCCGGCGACAATCAGATTGCGGCGATTGTGCGAATCCGCCCACCGGCCGAGCGGCAGACCCATGAACGTGAAGAACAGGGAAAACGCCAGGCCTTGCAGCAAGCCGATCCGCGTGTCGCTGATGCCGAGATCGTGCTTGATGGGGCCAACCAGAAGACTGAGGATCTGGCGATCGACAAACGAAAGAGCGTAGCAGGCCGCCAGAACGAAAACGACATACCACTCGTAGCCGTACCGCTTGGACACCGCATTCTAAAATACGTGATCCGTCTGGCTGCCGTCCAACGGTGAAGGACACTCCCCTTCGTACAGCGACGTAAGCGCGACGGCGCGTAGCTCGCCTTCCGTGAGGATCTGATCCGGATCCAGCAGGCGGCGAGGCCGCCCCTTGGCGTGCGCCACGCCATTGTGGAAATCCCGCTCGCGCAGATGCACCACCGCCGAGACGCGATCCGCGACAAATCCGGCGAGCCTCTGGACGCCGGCTGCCTCGATGGCCACCGCAAAGATGCACGGCTCGCGTCCGCGCGATGCGTGCGGCAGGTGGAACTTCCTTTGCAGATCGACGACCGGAAATTCGTGGACGCCCAGGGCGGCGAAACCACGCAGCCAGGGGTGTGGCGTAGCGAGCGTAACGAGGTCGTGCAAAGGCAGGATCGCCCGGACGCGAGCGGCATCCATGGCGAAGTCCTGCCGGCCCACGCGAAAAGTGACGTACTTGCCGGGCCGAAAAGCCGGCGAGGCGGACGTGATCTCCACATCCGACTCATCGGCCTGCCCCAGCACTTTGTGAACGAATTTAGTACCTATCCACTCCCTCACGGTCGTGGTTCAGACATCCTTACATGAACCGCGCGCGTAGCAAGCGGAGGAATACGGCAGATTTGACTTTCTCCGTGGCGGCAGGTTATCTATGGAAGTAGCCCCACGAAAACCGGCGCGGTAGCCAAGTGGTAAGGCAGAGGTCTGCAAAACCTTTATTCGGGGGTTCGATTCCCCCCCGCGCCTCCAACAACTTAGTTGATTTTTCTTTCGTTAGACCTTCCCGGACGTTCCCGCCTGATCCCTCGTTTTCCCGGTTTTCAGCGCTATCGACCGGACCAAAACCGGACCAACGTCTTTCGGTCGAAATGTTCCGGGCTTCCGTCTGAGCCTCAAACTGCTCCATTGCGCGGTCCTGGGCTTCTTGGCGCACGTGGATGTACTTCATCACACTCCGCAGGTCCGCATGCTCAAGGATCGCCGCGAGGGTCGCCACCGGCATACCCGACTCAGCCGCGCGCGTTGCGAAGGTATGGCGGAAATCGTAGATCACGAACCCAAGGCGCGACGTTTCCCTGAACTCAACGCAACCGCACGCGCATTTTCCGTCCTTATGCTGGTCCTGTCTGTGAGCGCACTTGCAGGTGGCGAGAGCGTCGAGGACATCAGCGTGGCGACCGTTCAGCTTCGCGAGCCGCGTTCCTGGCATCTTGCCCGGAAACAGCCAGCGTGAGTCCGATGCCACCACACGCCTGGTGCATATCTCGCGACTCTCGGCTGTGAGCCGGAGTTGCCGGCGCGCCGCGCGCGACTT
>JBGPLI010000145.1:0-14937 GCA_041486445.1 Bryobacteraceae bacterium | reverse complement strand
GGCTCGCCGCGCTCGGCCTGGACTGGGCCCGGCCGCGACGCAGGGAACTCTTTCCGCTACGAGGGAATGGCAGGCTATGAATGAATTTGCTTGACACGGACCGGCCTTCTCATGGAAGGACACTACCAGCCTTTACGCCGCCTTCGCCGGCGCCGCCACCATCCCCGGCAGCATCACCGCCAGCACGTCCTCGACCCGATCCGCGAAGACGAACTCCATCTCCTTGCGGACCTCATCGGGCAGATCCCGCAGATCTTTCTGGTTGCCCCGCGGCAGGATCACGCGCTTGAGGCCGGCACGCCGCGCCGCCAGCACCTTCTCCTTCACGCCTCCGATCGGCAGCACCAGGCCGGTGAGTGTGACCTCGCCCGTCATCGCCGTGTCGGACCGCGCGGGCTGACCCGAGTAGATCGACGCCAGCGCCGTCGTCATGGTGACTCCGGCCGACGGCCCGTCCTTCGGAATCGCGCCCGCCGGCACGTGGATGTGCAGCCCGGAGTTGAGGAACAGCTCCGGATCGATGCCCAGCGACGCCGCGTGGCTCCACACATAGCTGCGAGCGGTCTTGGCCGACTCCTGCATCACCTCGCCCAGTTGCCCGGTGATGGTCAGATCCTTGCCCTTGGGCAACAGCGTCGCCTCGATATACAGCACGTCGCCTCCGGTCGGAGTCCACGCCAGGCCGGTTGCAACGCCTGCCGGCAGCTCCCGCCGCGCCTGCTCGGGCAGAACTGGTTCCGGCCCCAGCATCTCGGCGAGGTCGTCCGCCTTCACCACCACCGGGTCCGTCTGGCCCTCGGCGAACTTCAGCGCGACCTTGCGGATCACCCGGCCGAGCGTCTGTTCGAGCAGCCGCACGCCCGCCTCCCTCGTGTAGGCGGAGATGATCTTCTTGAGCGCAGGCTCGGTGATTTCGCACTTTTCCGCCGTGAGGCCGGCCTGCGTCAACTGCCGCGGCAGCAGGTAACGGCGCGCGATCTGCGCCTTCTCTTCCTCGCTGTAGCCCGACAGCCGCAGGATCTCCATGCGATCGAGCAGCGGCGCCGGGATCGTTTCCAGCGTATTCGCCGTGGTGATGAACAGCGCCTTCGACAGATCGAACGGCAGGTCCAGGTAGTTGTCGCGGAACGCCTTGTTCTGCTCCGGGTCCAGCACTTCGAGCAGCGCCGCCGCCGGATCGCCCCGGAAATCGCGGCCCAGCTTGTCCACTTCGTCGAGCATCAGCACCGGATTGTTGAAGCCGGCCCGCCGCATCGCCTGAATCAGACGGCCGGGCAGCGCGCCGATATACGTTCGCCGGTGGCCGCGCAGCTCCGCTTCATCGTGCATGCCGCCCAGGCTCATGCGCTCGAACTTGCGGCCGAGCGCCCGCGCGATCGATTGGCCCAGCGAGGTCTTGCCCACCCCGGGCGCGCCCACGAAGCACAAAATCGGGGCCTTAGCCTCCGGGTTCAGCTTCAGGACCGCCAACTGTTCGAGGATGCGCTCTTTCACCTTGGCGATGCCGTAGTGATCTTCGTCGAGCACCTGCCGCGCCCGCGCGATATCGAGGCTCTCCTCGCTGCGCTTGTTCCACGGCAGCTCGATCACGTATTCGAGCCACGTACGGATAATGTTGTACTCGGGCTGCGCCGCGGGCATTTTCTCCAGCCGCCCCAGCTCCCGCTCGGCCTCCTTGCGAACGTCCTCGGGCAGGTCGGCCTTGGCCAGCTTCTCGCGGATCACCTCCACCTCGGCCTGCTCCGGACCTTTCTCGCCCAGTTCCTGCTCGATGGCCTTCTTCTGCTGGCGCAGGATGTACTCGCGCTGCTCCCGCGACATCTCACCGCGCGCCTCCTCGGTGATCTTATTGCGTAGCTCCAGCACTTCCACTTCGTGCGAGAGCCAGCCGTGCACCAGGCGCAGCGCCTCCACGCGCATCGGGGCCTCCAGCAGCGACTGCTCCCGAGCCGCTTCCAGGCTCATGATCGACGCCACCATGTAGACCAGTTGCAGCGGGTCCGCCTGCGACGTGAAGATGCGCGTCAGTTCCTGCGGCGTCTGCTGCGGCGTCTGGGTCAGGCCCACATATTTCGTGGCCATCTCGACAACGGCCAGGGTCAGCGCTTCGGTCTCCCGGCTCGAGTCGTCCGGCAGCGGGAGCGCGTGCACCCGCGCGGTCATGTACTTGTTTTCGTCGATCTTCACGATCACCACGCGCTCGATGCCGTACACCAGCACCTCGATGTGGTCTTCCTTGGGACGCGCGGCCTTGCGGATCGACGCCCGCGTCCCGATCGTGAACAGATCGGCCGGGCCAGGGGAATCCACGGAGGAATCGCGCTGGGCCACCACCACGATCTCTTTTTCGTCCGTCGCCAGCGCCGCTTCGACAGCCGAAATCGATGCCGGGCGGCCCACCGACAGCGGCATCATCAGGCCGGGAAACAACACCGAGTTTTTTAATGGCAGCAGCGGCAGCGTCCGGATTTCTTGTTCAGTCATGACCCCTCCTAATGCTTACGATGCTTGGGCGCGCGCCGGCGACTCGATTTCGAACACCATTTCTTGGCCGCGCTCGTCGAGATACACCTTCTGACCGTCGCGAATCTCGCCCGCCACCAGCTTGCGTGCCAGCGGCGTCTCCACTTCTTTCTGAATGGCGCGCTTGAGCGGCCGCGCACCGAAGGCCGGATCGTAGCCCACCCGCGCCAGCCGGTCGCGAGCCGCATCGGACAGCGCCAGCTCGATGTGACGCTCGGCCAGCCTTCCACGCAGCGCGGCGAGCTGGATGTCCACGATCTTCTTCAGTTGTTCTTCGGTCAGCCGGTGGAAGATGATGATCTCGTCCACACGGTTCAGGAACTCGGGCCGGAACAGGCGCGGCAGCTCGTCCTTGGGCGCGTTCGACGTCATGATCACGATGACGTTCTTGAAGTCCACCGTGCGGCCCTGGCCGTCGGTCAGGCGGCCGTCGTCGAGCACTTGCAGCAGCACGTGGAACACGTCGTTGTGCGCTTTCTCGATTTCGTCGAACAACACCACCGAGTACGGGCGGCGCCGCACGGCTTCAGTCAGTTGCCCGCCTTCGTCGTAGCCCACGTAGCCGGGGGGCGCACCCACCAGCCGCGAGACCGTGTGCTTCTCCTGGTACTCGGACATGTCGATGCGAATCATCGCGTGCTCGTCGTCGAACAGGAATTCGGCCAGCGCCCTGGCCAGCTCCGTCTTGCCCACGCCCGTCGGACCCAGGAACATGAAGCTCCCGATGGGCCGCTTCGGATCCTTCAAGCCGCCGCGGGCGCGCATCACGGCGTCGGCCACGGCATCCACGGCCTCGTCCTGGCCGACCACCCGCTTGTGCAGCTCTTCGGAAAGATGAATCAGCTTCTCAACCTCGCCCTCCAGCAGCTTCGACAGAGGAATCCCGGTCCAGCGGCTCACGACCTCCGCGATGTCCTCTTCGTCCACTTCTTCTTTGAGCAAGGTGGTTTCGCGCTTCTCGGATTCGAGCTGCTTTTCGAGCGCTGTCAGCCGGCCGTACTTCAGCTCCGCCGCCTTGTTCAGGTCGTAGGCGCGCTCGGCCTGCTCGATGTCCTGCTTGGTCTGCTCGATCTGCGCCCGAAGCTCGCGCTGCTTTTTAAGCGTCTGCTGGTCGGCCTGCCACTGCGCCTTGAGCGCGGCCGATTGCGTCTTCAGCTCCGCCAATTCCTTTTCGAGTTTGGCGAGCCGCTCGCGGGAAGCTTTGTCGGACTCCTTCTTGAGCGCCTCGCGCTCGATTTCGAGCTGCATCTGCCGGCGCAGGATCTCGTCCAGCTCGGCCGGCATCGAGTCGATCTCGGTGCGCAGCTTGGCGGCCGCTTCGTCCATCAGGTCGATGGCCTTATCCGGAAGGAACCGGTCGGAAATGTAGCGCTGGCTCAGCACCGCGGCCGCCACCAGGCCGGAGTCCTTCAGCCGCACGCCGTGGTGCAGCTCATAGCGCTCCCTGAGCCCGCGCAAAATCGAAATCGTGTCCTCGACCGACGGCTGATCCACCAGCACGGTCTGGAAACGGCGCTCGAGAGCGGCGTCCTTTTCGACGTGCTTGCGGTATTCATCGAGCGTGGTCGCGCCGATGCAGTGCAACTCGCCGCGCGCCAGCATCGGTTTCAGCAGATTGCCGGCGTCCATCGCGCCTTCGGCCTTGCCCGCGCCCACCACCGTGTGCAGCTCGTCGATGAACAGGATGATGTCGCCCTCGGCGCTCTGCACTTCTTTGAGAACCGCCTTCAGGCGTTCCTCAAATTCGCCGCGAAACTTCGCGCCCGCGATCAGCGCGCCCATATCGAGCGAAACCACCCGTTTGTTCTTCAGCCCCTCCGGCACGTCCCCGCGGACGATGCGCTGGGCCAGCCCCTCGACGATCGCCGTCTTGCCGACGCCCGGCTCGCCGATCAGCACCGGGTTGTTCTTGGTGCGCCGCGAGAGCACCTGGATCACGCGCCGGATCTCCTCGTCCCGGCCGATCACCGGGTCGAGCTTCCCCGCCGACGCCAGCTTGGTCAGATCGCGGCCATACTTCTCCAGAGCCTCGTAGGTTTCCTCCGGATTGGGTGAAGTCACCCTCTGGCTGCCCCGCACCTCCTGCAAAGTGCGCATCAGCTGCTCCCGGCTCAACCCCAGGTCGGCCGCCAGCAGAACATGCTCCACCGAAATGTACTCATCCTTCAGGCGTTTGGCCTCCTCCTCGGCCTTGGCCAGGAGCTGTTGCAGGCGGGAGGTGATGTAGATCTGCTCCATCGCCGCCGCGCCGCCGGAAACCTTCGGCAGCCGGTCCAGATCCTGGGTCAGGCGGCGATGCACTGCCTCGAGATTCACCCCGGATTTCAATAGGATGGAGGGAACCAGCCCGCCCTCCTGCTCGAGCAGGGCCAGCAGCAGGTGCTCGACGTCAAGCTGTTGCTGCCCTCGCCGGGTGGCCAGGGACTGCGCCGCGCGCAGAGCTTCCTGAAGCTTTTCAGTGAACCGGTTGAAGTCCATACAAACCTCTTCGTGTCAATTATAGCATTTAGCGTACTCTAATACAATAATCTTAGCATAAGATTATCAACTCTATGATGCGCTCGCCGCCCACTCGGATTCGGCTTCTTTACCGTAATCTGTGCTAGCATTTGAAGTTCCTACGCCATGCGGCCCATTCGACTCCTGTCCGGATGCGTGCTCGGCTTCCTCCTGGTCGAGACGCTGGTGTTCCACACAAGTCTCTACCCCTCCATGCTCAGAACCGACTCTTCGACGGGCGTCGTGGAGACGTTTCTCTATAACGAACGCCATCGTGACGTCAGGGATCGCAATCAGATCCTGGCGATTGGCGACTCCCGGATGGGTTTCCTCCCCAGGTACGCCAACGAGCTGAAGCCGGGCCTCGGCTATGCGTTCGCCAGCATCGCGACTCCCGGCGCGACTCCCCGGTGCTGGTATTACATGCTGCGCGATGTCGACCCGGGGCGGCGGCGCTATGCCGCCGTGGTCATTCCGGTGTACGATTACGACGACGAGGAGACGTTGGAAAATTGGGCCAACCGCATCTCCGACCTGCCTTACCTGATCGCGCGCCTGCGGTGGACCGACCTGGTGGAGTTCAGCGGCTCCTATCCCGACCCTGCGTTGAGGTGGCAGGCCGCTCGCGGTATTCTCCTGAACGGATTCGTCTACAAGACCGACTTTCAGGATTTTCTGCGTGATCCGGCCACTCGATTGGAAAAGGTAGTGCAGTCGCGGCGCGATTCCCACATCTGGTTTTATGACTACATCGGCCCCACAAACAGCGTGAAGGGCATCACCGTCGACTGGGAGAAGCGCGAGGTCAACGCGCCCCCCGGAACCGATCCCAAATTGATCGCCGACTTTCGGATCGGCTTCCTGACCCCTCGTCCGCCGGAGCAGGGCCGGCACAGCGCGTATCTGAAATACTGGCTCGGCAAAATCTACGAACGCTATCGCGGATCGGGAACCCGGATCGTCTTCATCCGTCTGCCGCGCGGGCCCTTCCTCCGCCCGGACCAACCGCCTTTAAACCCGAACAGTTCGGTGCGCGAGCTTGCGGGGCGGCCGGGCGTGATCCTGAGCCCGGAACACTTCTTCGACGCGCTCGAAACTCCCGATCGATTCGTGGACCCGTATCACCTGAACGGTCCCGGCAGCGCCGAGTTCTCGCGCATGCTGGGCCGCCACGTGCGGCAGCTCCTGGGCGAGTCCGCGAATTAGATGCTTTTCAACACCCAGCAATTCTTCGTCTTCCTCGTGGCCGTGCTGGCTCTGTTCTACAGCGCGCCGCGCGCCTGGCGCAAGTGGATTCTGCTGGCGGCCAGCTACTACTTCTACATGAGCTGGAACCCGCGATTCATCCTGCTGCTGCTGACGCTGACCACCGTCGATTACTGGGCCGCGCAGTGGATCGAGCAAAGCCGCCCGCACCACCGCAAGCTGTTCCTGGTGTTGAGCCTGGCGGCGAATCTGGGATTCCTCGGCTTCTTCAAGTACTACAATTTCCTCGCCGGAAACCTCGCGCGCCTTCTGCGCCTGCCGGAGCACTCCTTTGCACTTGCGATCATTCTGCCGCTCGGCATCAGCTTTCACACGTTTCAAAGCATGGCCTACGTGGTGGACGTCTATCGCGGCGAGCAGAGAGCGATTCGCAATCCGGCCGACTACGCGCTGTTCATTTCATTTTTCCCGCAGCTTGTGGCCGGGCCGATCGTGCGGGCGCAGGAGTTCTTCCGCACCTTCTATGCGTGGAGACCACCGGTGACCGAAGAACAATTTCGCGGCGTTCTGCTGATGCTGCTCGGTCTGGCCAAGAAGATGGCGCTGGCCGATCAATTTGCTCAGATCGCGGACCGCTACTTCGGCAACGTCGCCGCCCACCCCGGCGCGGTTTCCGCCTGGAGCGGCACGGGCGCGTTCGCGCTTCAGATTTTCTTCGATTTTTCGGGCTATACCGACATGGCCATCGGCATGGCGCTGCTGCTGGGCTTCCATTTCCCGGTGAATTTCAGGCGGCCGTACCTGGCTTTCAGCATCACGGACTTCTGGCATCGCTGGCACATCTCGCTGTCGCGCTGGCTGCGCGACTACCTCTACATTCCCCTGGGCGGAAACCGCGAAGGGTCACTTCGAACCTACCGCAATCTGATGCTGACCATGCTGCTCGGCGGCCTGTGGCACGGCGCGAGCTGGAACTTCGTGATCTGGGGAGCCTACCACGGCGGCTTGCTGAGCCTGGAGCGGCTCGCCGGGCGGCGGCACTTCGAGCAGCGGCCCAGCCCTTGGATTTATCCATTCCGCGCCATCGCGACGTTCGCCCTGGTCGCGGTGGGATGGGTGTTCTTCCGCGCCGCGACATTTGCGGACAGCCGCTACGTGCTGAGGCAGATGTTCGTCAGCGCGGGCGGGACGGCTCCCGTTCAAATCCCGGCATGGCTTCTCTGCCTGGCTGGCATCTCATTGCTGGTGGCGCTCGCCGAAGAAAAATGGGAGTGCATCGAACGCCTGGCCGAGGGACCTGCGTGGGCCTACGCCGCCGCCGTGATCGCTCTGCTGTTCGCGGTGGAGCTGATCGGGGTGAGCGAGAAGCCGGTTCCGTTCGTGTATTTCCAGTTTTAACCGTCCCCTCGCGGTCGGGTAGTAGGTCAGTTTGAATCGCACGCCGGGCGGTTTGTAAACACTCGTGGATTGTCTGTATGAAGTCTTTAGCGACGAATGGTGTCGAGAAGAGTCTCGACACGGCACGCGAGAGCGCGTGCGCCACGTGTGGCGCGAACTTTAGTTTGCCGCGTCGGCAATCGCGCCGACGCTTGGCTGGCCGATTCGGTAATCCAGACTATCGCGGCCTGCGAACTGAAGTGATTCGGCAACAGACCCAATCTCCGCTCCAGCCGGACCAAGGACAACGAACCCATTCCTTGAACGTTGGCAATTGAGTCGCGATCAAGAAATGGGAGTGGAGGCAACCGCACTTCGTAGGAACTGTGCCTGTCTTGCGCAGTCAACCGGACATACAGCACAAGAGCCCGCGGCGGTTCAGGGTCGTTCCGCGAGACGATCACAACCGGACGCGTCTTCGCCGCCAACCCGAGATCGGCCAACCAAACCTCACCGGGACGCGGGCTCATCAACCAAGTTCAGCACTTCCTGCTCCGCGGCCCGGGAACGCAGGATATCCAACGCGTCCTGATCGGCAACATCAATGATTTCAGCGACGCGCTCCCGCACCTGGTCGGCCGTTTCCGGCTTCCATTCCCGAAGCTTCGTATCCAGTTTCTCCAACAGAGCATCCATAAAATGTTTCCAGTCCGTAGGACTCGCCTTTATTGTATCGCCGTAACCGTTCGCTTGCCGCACGCCCGGGTTCCTCCTCATATGGCGACTTTTGGCGGTCAATTCCGTGAGCGTTTCTCAGGAGGAGTCTGCGCTTGGTCGCTGCGCTCGCTCTGGGTGGCGGCGGGCGTATTGGCAGCGTGCACAACTCGGCTTGTCGCGACCAGAACCTCCAATCTACACTGAGAGCGTGGACCTGGGGGCCATCCTGAAAAACTCAGCCGCGGTGACGGCGAAGCGGAAAAAAGATTTGGCGGAGCGTTTGACGCAAACGGTTCTTCCGCTCTTTCTTCAGGACGAAAAGGAACGGCCCTGGCCCTTTGCATCATGCGTGCTGGCGCGGGTTGAAGGCCACTTCTACGCCTTCACCGCGGGACATGTCTTGGAATCTGTAGGGTCGCTTTCTCTTTGGGCACCAGCTCGAACCGGCAAATTGGAACTATTGCCTTGCAGTACGGGATTCATCACGCGAAGCAAAAATCCGCTTGAGGACCTCGATATTGGCCTGATACCGCTCCATGCCGCCTCCCTCGGACCTTTCGATGGATATGCTTTCTTGGACGAGACAGAAATTGATAAGGAGGGAAATGCAACCTACGCGTTTCTTCGCAATTTCTATATGGTCATGGGCTACCCAGCCTCACCGGGTCAATCGAAGGTAAATCATCCGGCCCGTAAACTGAATCCAAGATCATTCCAGCTTGATACCAATCCGCCGCTTGCGGATCTGTACGAGCAAGAGAAACTCGATAAGTCCATACACATCTTGGTCGAGTTTGACCGTAACGACATTCGCATAGGGGGGAAGAAAGTGAGTCCACCAAGACTCCAAGGTGTCAGCGGCGGAGGTATTTTCTGCATCTCCCACGAGACGCACCAAGGGCCGCTAATCGCAATCGCTACCGATCACCGAATGGAAGCGCGCGTTGTCGCGGGAACCCGCATCCGGCACTTCATGGAACGGGCGCGTCGCATCAACAGAACTGCACCTCCGGCGATATTCGAATAATCTTGAATGTCCTCGCAAAACGCCGACCCCGCTGTGCCACCGCGGGGGAGGCGGTGGGCTACTTAGAAAAGTCAATCAGCAAATGGGGTCTAGAGGACATTACTCCGTGACGTCCGCGTCACGGAATTCTCGCATCCGGTCCGCGATAGATCCTCCGTGACGCCGTTGTGTTTGCCGACCGCCTATGATCGTCCGACGTAGAGCTCAAACTGACCCACTCCCTCGCGTGCCCAGAGGGCGCCCAGGCTCAGAATCGGCATGCACCAAAGGTAGAAGCGGTATCTTTCAATCAGGAGCCCAATTATGTCCCGAACGGTAGAAGCCCGTCCGGACTTGCCAAGTCTGATCACCCCTCTGCCCGGCCCCAAGGCGCGCGGAGTCATCGAGCGCGACCAGCGCGTGCTCTCTCCCTCCTACACCCGCGATTATCCGCTGGTCGCCGCGCGCGGCGAAGGCGCGATGGTCGAGGACGTCGACGGCAACCGGTTTCTCGATTGCGCGGCCGGGATTGCCGTGGTCGCCACGGGGCATTGCCACCCTCAAGTGGTGGAGGCGATCCAGCGGCAGGCGGCACGGCTGATCCACATGTCGGGCACCGATTTTTATTACGAAAACATGGTGGAGCTCGCCGAACGGCTGGCTGCGCTGGCGCCCGGCGGCGTTCCCAGGCGAGTCTATTTCGGCAACTCGGGGACGGAGGCCGTCGAGGCCGCGATCAAGATGGCGCGCTACCACACGGGCCGCGGGCAGTTCGTCGCCTTTCTGGGAGCCTTCCACGGGCGGACAATCGGGTCGCTCGCGCTCACTGCCAGCAAAAGCGTTCAGAAGAAGGGATTCTTCCCGCTGATGCCGGGCGTGCATCACGTGCCCTACGCGTACTGCTATCGCTGCGCGTACGGCAAGACGCCGGACACCTGCGCGGTCGAGTGCGCCAGGGCGATCGAAGACCAGCTTTTCGCGAGCGTGCTGCCGCCGGAAGACGTCGCGGCCATTGTGGTCGAGCCGGTGCAGGGCGAAGGCGGCTACATCGTGCCTCCGAAAAAATTCTTCGACGAGCTGCGCAGGATCGCGGACCAGCACGGCATCCTGCTGGTGTTTGACGAAGTCCAGACCGGGATGGGCCGCACCGGCAAGATGTTCGCAGCGGAGCACTTTGGCGCCGTGCCGGATGTGGTCGCGCTGGCCAAGGGGATCGCCAGCGGCATGCCTCTCTCGGCGACGGTGGCGCGCGCGGAGCTGATGCAGTGGAAACCCGGCGCGCACGCCTCGACGTTCGGCGGCAATCCGGTGAGCGTGGCGGCTGCGCTGGCGACGCTCGAATTGCTCGAGAGGGAACTGGTCGACAACGCCGCCCGCGTGGGAGCGCACATGAAAGCGCGCCTCGACGAATTCCCGCGAAGGTTTCCTTTTGTGGGAGACGTCCGGGGCCTGGGGCTGATGATCGGCATCGAGCTGGTGCGCGATCAGGCGAGCCGGGAGCGCGCGCCCGACTTGCGCAATCGCCTGGTCCGGATGTGCTTCGAGCGCGGCGTGCTGGTGCTCGGCGCCGGCCCGAACTCGGTTCGCATCTGCCCTCCGCTGGTGCTGACGCGCGATCAGGCCGATTTCGCGGTGGATACGATCGCGGAGTGCATGCAGGCGCTACAATCTTAGGATTGCGAACGCTCGACGTCGGTTGCGGCATCAACAAACTCGAAGGCGCGATCGGCGTTGACCGCAATCCGTCGAGCCGCGCCGACGTTCTCTGCGACCTCGACCATTTCCCTTATCCTTTCCGCGACTCCTCCTTCGATCGTGTGCAGGCCGTGCATGTGATCGAGCATCTTGCCGACGTCATCCGCGCGATGGAGGAGTTTCACCGCCTGGTGCGCGGCGGCGGCGAAGTGTTCATCGTCACCCCGCACTACACCGATTTCAGCTCCTTCTGCGACCCCACGCACCGCTGGCACCTCAACAGTTTCTCGCTGCGCTATTTCGGCGAGGACCACGGCGGGTTCGGCTACTACTCAGAGGCGAGATTCGACGAGATTTCCGTGCGGGTGAAGCTACTAACGCTTTGGAAATGGCTCGGATTCGAGCTGTTGGTGAACGCCTTCCCTCGATTCCGCCGCTTCTGGGAGCATTACCTGTGCTACATCGTGCGCGGCAAGGTGATCGAGTGGCGTTTGCGCGCGATGAAGTAGAATGCCTGTATGATTCCACGCCGTACGTTCCTCATCGGGTCCGCCCTTTCGCTTCCCTCCCTCCGCGCCCAGCAGGTGCCCAATTCGTCCGGAAGCGAGCAGCCCAAACTCAAGGCGCCCGCCGGCGCCTGCGACTGCCACCACCACATTTATGACGCCGTCCGGTTTCCGGCGCCCCAGCCCCAGGGACTGGTGCCGGATGCGCGCGTGGAGGAGTTCCGCATGCTTCAGAAGCGGATCGGCACCAGCCGCAACGTGGTTGTGACTCCGAGGCCGTATGTGACCGACAACCGCGTGACGCTCGACGCGATCGCGCGGCTGGGAGGCAACGCGCGCGGCGTCGCCGTGATCCGGCCCACCGTTACGGATGCCGAACTGAAAATGCTGAACGACGGCGGTATTCGCGGCATCCGCTTTTCGCTCGGCGGTCCGGACGCTGTGACCTTTATCGACATGGTCGAACCCTTGGCGAAACGTGTGAACGCGCTGGGCTGGCACGTGCAGATCAACATGGCCGCCGATCAGATCGTCGCGGCCGCGGATTTGTGGAATCGCCTGCCCTGCGCGATCGTGTTCGACCACATGGGACACGTCCCCCAGCCGGCGGGTTTGAGCCATCCGGTCTTCAACGTGGTTCGCCGCCTGGTCGACAAGGGCCGCACCTGGGTGAAGCTGTCGGTGACCTATGACAACACCAAGGACGGCCCGCCCGGCTATGCCGACATCACCAAGGTCGCGCAGGCTTACGTCAAGGCCGCGCCGGAGCGCATGGTATGGGGGAGCAACTGGCCGCACCCCAACGAGCCGAAAAAACTCGACGACGCGGCGGTGTTCGACCTCATGTCGCAATGGGCGCCGGACCAGGCGACGCGCAACCGCATCCTGGTCGACAATCCCGCCGAGCTCTACGGCTTCCCGAAAGGGAAGGCATGATCGGAGTCCTGTCGGACTGGCTCAGGCACGCCCGCCGGCGGCGCGTCTGGAGCGGCGATCTCGCCATGGGCCGCCGCGGCGAGGACCTCGCGCACCGGTTCCTTCGCCGCCAGGGATTCACCATCGTCGCTCGCAACTACCGCCTGGCGGCGGGCGACGCCGAGGCCGACCTGATCGCCCGGGAAGGGGAAACGCTCGTGATCGTGGAGGTGAAGTCGAGACAAGACGCCGGGCACGGCCCGCCCGATCGCGCCATCGATCCGGAAAAGCGCGCGCACCTGCTCCGCGTCGCGCGCGAGTACGCGCGCAAAACCGAGACGCCCTGGGAGCGAGTCCGGTTCGACGTGGTGACGGTGCTGTTCACCAAGCCGCCACAGCTCACGCTGATCCGCAATGCGTTTCGACCCTCGGGGTAGCGGGGGCACCGAAAGAGCCATCGGGACCCACTCGCTAGGCGCTCGTGGTTCGGTAACGCCGCCGCCGAACCGCGAACGACAGTGAGCGGGTGTCGCCGGGCTAGAATCAGCCTATGGATGTCGAGAAACTCCGGCTGCTCGAGACCGCGCGGCGGGAGCTGCACTGGCGCCGGTGGGGTCCCTATCTGGCCGAGCGCGCCTGGGGCACGGTGCGGGAAGATTACAGCCCTGACGGCACGGCCTGGGAATACTTCCCCTTCGAGCACTCTCATCTGCGCGCCTACCGCTGGGGCGAGGACGGCCTGGCGGGGATCTCGGACAATCACCAGCGCCTGTGCTTCGCGGTCGCGCTCTGGAACACGCGCGACCCGATCCTGAAGGAGCGCCTGTTCGGAGTCACCGGCAACCAGGGCAATCACGGCGAAGATGTCAAGGAGTGTTACTACTACCTCGACTCGACTCCCACGCACTCCTACATGAAGTGCCTGTACAAATACCCGCAGGCGGAGTTCCCCTACCGGGCTCTGCTCGAGGCGAACCGCTCGCGCACGCGCCAGGACCCCGAGTTCGAATTGATCGACACGGGCGTGTTCAACGAAGACCGCTATTTCGACGTGTTGGTCGAATACGCCAAAGCCGACCCCACCGACATCCTGATTCGCATCAGCGCGACCAATCGCGGGCCGGGCCCGGCGCCGCTGCACCTGTTTCCGAGCCTCTGGTTGCGCAACACCTGGTCGTGGACGCCTGGCGCGCCGCGCCCGGTGCTGTACCAGTCCGCCCCGTCCGTGATCAGCATCGAGGAGAAGGCCCTCGGCGCCTACGATTTCACGGTGGATGGCGAGCCCCCGCTGCTGTTCACCGAGAACGAATCCAATACGCAGGCGCTGTGGGGCTGGGATGGCGGCCAACCCTACACCAAAGATGGATTGCACCAGCGCGTTCTCCACGGCCGGGTGGACGCGGTGAATCCGGCGCAGCGCGGCACCAAGGCATGCGCCTGGTATCGATTCGAACTCGCGCCCGGCGAAACCGCGACCATCCGGTTGCGCCTCACTCTACGCACCGATCCATCCGGCCTGGTCCACGATATCGACGGCGTGTTTGCGGAGCGCATCGCCGAAGCCGACGAGTTCTACTCCTTCGCGCCGCCCACGCTGTCGCAAGACGGGAAGCGGGTTCAGCGGCAGGCGTTCGCCGGCTTGCTCTGGTCCAAGCAGTTTTATCACTACGTGGTCCTGGACTGGCAGAGCGGCGACCCCGCCCAGCCCGAGCCTCCGCCGCAGCGGGCGCATGGCCGCAACGCTCAATGGGTCCACCTGTTCAATGAGGACGTCGTTTCAATGCCCGACAAGTGGGAGTACCCGTGGTATGCGGCCTGGGACCTCGCGTTCCACACGATTCCTCTCGCGCTGGTCGATCCGGATTTCGCCAAGAGCCAGCTCAAGCTGTTTCTGCGCGAGTGGTACATGCATCCCAACGGTCAAATTCCCGCCTACGAATGGGCCCTGGGAGACGTCAACCCGCCGGTGCACGCCTGGGCCTGCTGGCGCGTTTACAAGATGACCGGGCCGCGCGGCGGCCGCGACCGCCTGTTTCTTTCACGCGTCTTTCAGAAACTGTTGGTCAACTTCACCTGGTGGGTGAATCGCAAAGACGTCGGGGGCAAGCACATTTTCTCGGGCGGCTTCCTCGGCCTCGATAACATCGGCGTATTCGACCGCTCCCGGCCCTTGCCCGGCGGAGGGATGCTCGAGCAGGCGGATGGAACGGCGTGGATGGCCTTCTACTGCGCCACCATGCTTTCGATGGCGCTCGAGCTGGCCATCGAGGACCCCGCCTACGAAGACATTGCATCCAAATTTTTCGAACACTTCGTGGCCATTGCGGACGCCATGAATACTCTAGGCGGCAACGGCCTGTGGGACGAGCAGGATGGGTTCTATTACGACCAGCTCCAGATAGAGGGAGTGACGCTCCCGCTGCGCGTGCGCTCGATGGTGGGACTGATCCCGCTGTTCGCCGTCGAAATTCTGGATCAGGAAACCATCGATGC
>JBGPLI010000144.1:0-15063 GCA_041486445.1 Bryobacteraceae bacterium | reverse complement strand
GGCAAATGAAGAAGCGATATCCTAATCCTGAGCGCGCAGCCACGCTCGACCAACTCATCGCCTCCGCCGTCAACCTGCTCTCCACGATTTACGCCCGCGTGTACTTTCCGACTTACTCCAATGGGCTCAAAGACGTAGCATGCTATCTCGGCTTCCGTTGGTCGGAACCAACGGCTTCGGGTCTTGTCGCCCTAGCCTGGCGTCGAGAGTGGGAGCACTCGCATCGGCCCGATCTCAACCAGATGTTGGCCACGTACAACGCGGAGGATTGTGCTGCTGCCCAAATAGTTGCCGAAGCCCTCTCTGCGCTCTCGCAATCCGCAGCCGTTGGCAACGCCGATGTAGTAGACGTTGCCACGCTGAAGCGTGAATATCCCCAGCGGCTTGGGAATATTGAATTCGCGCTCCCGGAGTTTCGGCGAATCAATGATGCCGCACGCTGGGACCACCAGCGCGATAAAGTCTACGCACGTTCTAACAAACGCCTGGCCCGGGTGCGGCGGAATGCACCCACGTCAGTGTGGACGGTTCCCATCAATAAGGTCGTTGAATGCGAGGAACACCGACCATCAAACTGCACAGGTTGCGGCGCGACGACAATCTATCGATGGGGGCGCTTAAGCCGAACCGTTTACGATTTCAAATTGTCTGGGGCTGGAATCAAACGCTGGGTTGTACTGTATTCCTTTCCCCGTTACATCTGCTGGCAATGCAAGACGACTTTTCACCAATATGCGCACCAGGCCAAGTATGGCAATACAATGTGCGCGTACGCCGTCTACCAGATCATCGAATTGCAGGTGACGCAAAACGCAGTGACTAAGAGCATGCGAGAACTATTCGGCGTCCCGGCGTCTCGGAGCATGGTCAATCGTCTCAAGGCTAATGTTGCAGAACGCTGCGAGGACACGTACCGTGCCATCCTCGACAAGATTGTGGGCGGCGCGCTCGTGCATGCGGATGAGACGCGAGCTATCGTCTCTGGAAAGGATGCCTACGTATGGGTGTTCACGAGCCTGGAAGAGGTGGCGTTCGTCTACAGCGCCGGACGCGAAGCAAGCACGCCCCAGAATGTCCTGCAGAAGTTCGACGGCGTGTTGGTATCAGATTTCTACGCCGCCTATGATTCCATCGCCTGCGCACAGCAAAAGTGCCTCATTCATTTGATGCGGGACATCAACGACGATCTCTTCAAGCAGCCCTTCAATGACGAGATGAAGGAGATCGGGAGGCTGTTCGCGGAGCTGCTGCAACCCATGATCGACTCCGTGGATTGTTTTGGCCTAAAGACTCGCTTCTTGCACAAGCACCGGCGAGATGTTGGCCGGTTCTATCAGACGCTCTCACGGCACGAGTACCAGACTGAAGTCGCGGTTGGTTACGTGCGGCGATTTGAGAAGAATCGGGATCGGTTGTTTACGTTCCTACAACATGACGGCGTCCCGTGGAACAATAACAATGCCGAACACGCGATCAAGGCATTCGTGCGTCTACGGAACATCATCGGTGGCACGAGCACGGTGAAGAGCCTGCGAGAGGACTTGGTCCTTCTGAGCATCAGCGAAACGTGCAAATGCAAGGGCGTCAGCTTTCTCGATTTCTTACTGTCGGGGGATACTGACGTGGACACCTTCGTAAGCAAACGCTGACCATCTCCACATGGTCTCCGTTGGTTCCAGCGTGGAGCGCGGGCATAATATTGTTGACGCCGAGGATCTGAACATGGCCCGCGAGCTTCTGCAAAACCGCCGCAAAGGCTCTGAAACAACGGCAGATACTGTAACCAAAAATGTAACCACGGCGGGAAAAACCACGATACCGGGGGATACAGGTGCCACTGAAAAATAAGCTGCTTAGGCCGTCAGGATACCCGGCGAAACAAGCATTTCCGGCTTGAGGTGCTAGCGGGAGCAATCTCGTGGGGGTTAAGTCACCCCTCTCCGCACCAAAAAACCTCGTTGTGGCTCATTCGTTTACAGCCTCCATTTTTTTCGTGTGACTGCAGGGCCGGCGATACGGGTAAAAACGCTGACGCTCCTTCAAGATCTCTTGCTATCCTTCCAATATGGACGTGCGCCACTCGGTTTGTGCACTGGATTGTCCCGATGCCTGCTCGATGCTGGTCCATGTCGACGGCGAGCGGGCCACGCGGCTGCGGGGCAATCCCGATCATCCGGTGACGCGCGGGTTTCTGTGCGGCAAGGTCGCGCAG
Organism: Bryobacteraceae bacterium; assembly: GCA_041486445.1. Taxonomy (GTDB): domain Bacteria; phylum Acidobacteriota; class Terriglobia; order Bryobacterales; family Bryobacteraceae; genus Palsa-187. The sequence continues at coordinate 12,851 of JBGPLI010000144.1, read as the reverse complement.
TACCTGGAACGCGAATATTCGCCGGAGCGCCTGCTCTATCCTCAAAAGCGCGTTGGGGCGAAGGGCGAAGGACGCTTCACGCGGATCCCGTGGGACGAAGCGCTGGACACGATCGCGCAAAAACTGGGCGAAATCTCGAACGAATTCGGCCCCGAGTCGATCCTGCCTTACAGCTACGCCGGCACGATGGGGCTGCTGAACGGCTCCGGCATGGACCGCCGCTTCTTCCATCGCCTGGGCGCGTCGCGGCTGGACCGCACCATCTGCTCGTCGACCGGAGGCGCCGCGCTCACGGCCACGCTGGGCTTCCGCTACGGCACCGAGCCCGAGCAGTTCCGCCACTCCAAGCTCATCCTGGCCTGGGGCGCCAACATCCACGGCACCAACATCCACCTGTGGCCGTTCATCGTGGAGGCGCGGCGCAACGGCGCGAAACTATACGCGATCGATCCGCTGCGGACGCGCACCGCGGCGCTGGCCGACCGCCATTTTGCGATCAACCCCGGCAGCGATCTGGCGCTGGCGCTCGGGCTGATGCACGTCATCATCGGAGAAAAGCTCCATGACGCCGATTACGTCGCGCGCTACACGCAGGGCTTTGACGCACTGGCCGAGCGCGCGCGGGCCTATCCTCCGGAGCGAGTGGCTGCGCTCACAGGCATCGCCAAGGAAGACATCGTGCAACTGGCGCGCGAGTACGCGACGGTCCGTCCGGCGGCGATCCGTGCGAACTACGGCGTCCAGCGGAGCGAACGCGGGGGCGCAACTATGCGCGCCATCGCGGCGCTGCCTGCGCTCACCGGATCGTGGCGCGAGGCCGGTGGAGGCTTCCAGCTCACCACGTCGCAAGGGTTCCAGTTCAACGTCCAGGGGCACGAGCGGCCGGACCTGCAATCGCGCTCGCCGCTGGGCCGCGAAGCGCGGCTGGTGAACATGTCCGAACTGGGCAAGGCGCTCACCCAACTCGGCGATCCGCCCGTGCAGGCGGTAGTGGTCTACAACTCCAACCCCGCCGCGATCGCGCCCAACCAGAACCTGGTTCTGCGCGGATTCCGGCGCGAAGACCTGTTCACGGTGGTGCTCGAACAGTTCCAGACCGACTCCGCGGATTACGCCGATATTCTGCTGCCCTCCACGACGTTCCTGGAGCATACGGATCTGTACCGCGCTTACGGCCACTATCACGTGCAACTGGCGCGACCGGTTGTGCCGCCGCCGGGCGAGGCGCGGTCGAATGTCGAGGTGTTTCGCGCGCTCGCGCAAAGGATGGGTTTCGACGACCCGTGCCTGGCGGAATCGGACGACGATATGATCCGGACGCTGCTCAGCTCGGGCCACGCGTTCCTGGATGGAATCACGTTGGAGCGGCTGGATCGCGAGCACTCGGTGCGGCTTAACCTGTCCTCCGACGGCGCGCCGTTCTTGCCGTTCGCCGAAGGCGGTTTTGGCACGCCGTCAGGAAAGTGCGAATTCGGCGCGGAGACGCTCGATTATACGCCGCCTGTGGAATCGCGCTTCGGCGACCAGGCGCTGCGGCGGCGCTATCCGCTGGAGATGCTGTCCTCGAAGAACGACGACAGTATGAACTCGACGTTCGGCAATCGCGCCAGCGTGGATGAGCAGACCGCGGTCCTGCATCTGCATGGCACGGACGCGGAGCCCCGCGGCATCCACACGGGCGACCGCGTGCGCGCGTTCAACGATCGCGGCAGCCTGCTGCTGACGGCCGAAGTCGACGGCGTGGTGCCGCCGGGAGTGGTGCGCGCACCGTCGGTCCGCTGGGCCAAGCACGCCCCGGACGGGCGCAACGCCAACGCGCTCACCTCGGACCGCCTCACCGACATCGGCGGAGGTCCGGCGCTGTATAGCTGTCTGGTGCAGGTGGAGCGCTGCGGCGACTGAGCTCTCGTTAACGGCCACTGATCAGACCGGATTCAAGCGTTGCCGCGCATGAACCGTTTATGATACATTGTACTAAATAAGGCGCAGGGTGACGGACGATCCAACGCCGGAAAAAATCCCGCTGATTTTTTTCCGCGCGGCGGCTGGTAGCGAGCCGGTGAGAGAGTGGCTCAAAGGGCTGGATGAAGCGGATCGCCAAGCAATAGGGAAGGACCTGCTGCGGGCGCAATGGCGGTGGCCGGTGGGCATGCCGCTGTGCCGCCCGATGGGAAGCGGGCTATGGGAAGTCCGGACGGATCTGCCGACGAAACGGACGGCACGCGTACTGCTCTGCCTTTACCGCGAGCACCTGGTGGCGTTGCACGGGTTTATCAAGAAAACGCGGGCCACGCCGGATGAGGATTTGGCAACGGCCCGAAAGCGCAAGAAGGAGTTGACCTCGAAGAGCAAGGAGTAAACGTGATGAGCAAGAAACATATGGGTTCTAGCATTGATGAGTTCCTCAAGGAGGAGGGCATCTTCGAAGAGGCGCAAGCGCAGGCGGTCAAAGAGGTCGTCGCTTGGCAGCTCGCCGAGGCCATGAAGAAAAAGAAGATCTCCAAGAACAAGATGGCAACGCTTCTGAAGACGAGCCGCACCCAGGTTGACCGTATCCTCGATCCAAAAAACGACATTACGCTCGGCAGCCTGCATCGGGCGGCTGCGTTGGTCGGGCGCCGTGTAACGATCAAGCTGGTGTAGGGGAAGGGAGCCGGGCGAGGCGAAAGCCTAAATCGCATTCCGCTCGACGTCGTCGAGCGAAATCTCATGCTGTCGCCGATCGTAGAGCGGTGGTCATGATCTTCGCTCAGAAGTGTTTTTGCGTGAACTCGTCGGCGGCGACGACTACACCCGCCAGTGTGATCACTAGCCATTCCAGACGCGGCGGAGCAAGGGTGTCGCTAATTTTGAGATTGCCGGTGGGATCAATTTTCCAGCTGCTGCCGGATCAGGCTTAGAACTTCCAATTGACACGTATTGGCCGCGGCCCGGCGCGGCGCGATGGGCGAGCACATTCCGAAACCTTTCCCACTCCTTGAACTTCGGGTCACTGATCACCTTGTTTAGCGCGGTGGTTAATGTTTTCGTGAGGAAACTCCCTGGCAAAGGCCGCGGCCGAGGACTTCAGATTGATTGCCCTGATGTCGCTGCGCTTCTGGGTAGGAAATCCTGTGGGCCGGATGTGCGCTGCGGCGAAGTACAGGAAGAAGCTGAAGCTGTCCAATGCGGCGATCCCGGACACGAAAAAACCAAAGAGCTGCCGCTCCTGCCGATAGCGGTCCTCCGGAGGCGGCGCATCTCCGACACGGTGAAGGCATTCAATGAATTCGGCGAAATAGTCAGCGCAGGCGCGCAGGCGATACCGGACGGCGTTATGGCCGCCGGCAAGATTGCCCCATTCCGGTGACGAGCTGGTAATTCTAGCCGCGAGGCGTTGGTTGATGGCCTCAAAGAGGTCATCGCGAAAGGGGGGCGGCAATGGAAGGCCGGCTGGCTGCGAGGAAGACGACATAGAGTGTTATAAAGGACGTTATCACACGCTGACAGGGTGCGAAGGCGAATTGCTCCCAGCTTGTCGCGGGTTCGGAACGGCGAATGTGCTCGTTCAGCAACGGGAGCTAGGCCCACCGGCGGCAAGACCGCCGGCGCTACTGGCGCTTATTTCACCCGCAGGCTCACCGTGTTCGACGGCGCCGATGTCGCGGTGGCGTTGAAGGCTCGGACCCGGTAGAGCCACGTGCCGCGCGCCACGCTTTGGGTGTAGGTAGCGACATTCGTGCCCACGGTGCCTACCGTTGTGTAGGTCGAGGAACCCGCCGGCGCGCGCTCGATATGGAAACCAGTCTCGTTGGTGGAATTGTCCGTCCACCTGAGGGTGGCCGTTCCCCGTCCGGCGCTGCCCGTGAGATTGCTGGGAGCGTTGATCACGTTCGGGTTCGCGCTCACCGTGATGGCGACGCTGGACGAGCCGGTGGCGCCCAGGTTATCGGTCACCGTGAGAACCGCCGTGTAGCTGCCCGCATTCGAGTAGGTGTGCGCGGCGGTGACTCCGCTGCCATTTGCGCCGTCGCCGAAGTTCCATTGATAGGACGCGATGGTGCCGTCGGGATCGCTCGACCCACTGCCGCTGAAATTCACCGCTAGCGGGGCGACGCCGGAGGCCGGATTCGCCGAGGCCGCAGCCACCGGCGGCTGATTCGGTCCCGTAGATTTCGGCAAGACCAGCAAGGTGATACTTTGCGCGGGCGCGGTGAATGCCACCGCCGAAGCCGTGACGCTGAGATCGGCAAGCCGGTTGATCGCGTTGGCCGAGGTCAACTGGTAGACCTGCGCCGTGCCGGCGGCGTTGAAGTTCGCCAGATTAACGGTGACCGGCGTGGTCCCCGACAAGTACTTGCCGATCACCATCACGGTTGCGGCCCCATCGGAGGAACGCTGTGCCGCGAAGGCCGCGACGTTGTCAGGGTTCGGACTGGTAGCCGAGACGCTGACGTCGCCGAAGGCCGACTTGGCGCCGTCGTAGTTGCGATACAGCTTGATGGCCTTGTAGGTGGGGGTTGAGGCGTCCGGCGTGGTCCACCGCGCGGCAAGATCCAGACCTTCGCGGCCGAAGATCCCGAGGATATCGGCTTGGGTGGTGGCGCCGTTGATGTAGGCTTCGGCGCCCCAATTATATTCGGTGATCGCGATCGGTGTGCCCGTGTAGTAGTAGGTATTGACCCAGTTGCGCAAACGCGGGATCAGTTGCACGGTGGCGCCGATCCACGACGGGTCGACGTAGGTTGGGTCCCACAACGACCGGGTCGACCGGTTTCGCAGGAGCTGGGTGTTGGCGCTCACGTCGTTGCTGAACTCGCCGCTCTGCGGATAATAGTGCACGCTGAACACGTCCAGCAGGTGGCGGCCGTCCAGCTTGAGCTGGTTGAGCAGCCAGGGAAGATAGTCCGAGCCGCCATGATTGGAGCGGTCGGGCAGGAAGCTCCATCCGTTCTGGCTGCCGTACTGCTGATCGTAACCGCTGAAGAAGTAGCCGCTCCAGCCCCATTCTTCGGGCCCTACGACCTTCGCTCCGGGGTCCACGGCTTTGATCTGGGAGGCGTAGTCGGTCATGCGCGAAAGGATCTCGTCCATGGTTGCGCCGGTGGGGTGCACGTCGCGGTGCGTGGAATGCCAGATGCTGTGCTCGTTGTCGAGGATGTAATACGGCTGTCCGCCGTTGGCCGCCAGTCCCCACTTGCCGACCATCGCCTGCACCCACTGCTTCTGAAGAGACGAGCTGTTGGGAACGTTGGCGTCGTTGGGATCGTTGCCGCTGACGGGCTGGTTGGTGGACGTCAGGATTCCGTTTCCGGCGTCTGGGAACCATTGCCAGTCGTTGCCGGTCTGCGCGCCGTACTTGGCCTGGGAGAAGCTGTCCAGCTTGCCCCGGCTGGCGCCCAGCTTGGCCACCCAGCCGATGATCGGGACCGTAAGCAGCGCCTGCGCGCCTCCGGCCCGCGTGTTGGCGATGAAGGTATCGCCGCGTTCGCCTGCAACGCCGCTCGAATCGCCGAGGCTCTCGAAATACCAGTCCTGTCCGCGGTTGTCTCCGTTGACCTGCCAGTTGTAGCGGCTGGTGTTGTTTCCGCCGTACCGGTTGAGCGGGACGTTCAGGTCCGAGAGCTGCGCGGTGCTCGCGTACGCCGTCGAATAGACGTTTGGGTTGATGGCGCGGCGATTAGCGTTGAGATCGACCGTGACGGTGGCCGCCGGATTCTGCGCGAGCAGCGGCACGGCGGACCACAATACTGCGATTACACTCCTCCGACATCTTGACATGTCCCCAGTATGGGCTGGGCGCTCCCAGGCGTCGATGGGTGAAAACGCTTAGGGGTTCCATTACTGTTACGCCATGCCGACGGTCTCTACAGCCGTTCTCTCAGAATACGTTTCGCATCACGCTTTCCACGAAACACGGCCATAATGCGTATCGGCTGCGCTCCAGGTTGATAAACAACGAGGAAGGAATACAGCGGGAAAAAAGAGATCGCCCTGAGCCTCGGCAGAGACGTCGTAAATCGACGCCATCAGCGCTTGTGCTCAATCAGCCATGCCGTCTTGCGCTTCTCCATATCATCCAGCGATTCCTCGGCGGAAAAGAACTCGCCCCTTTCAAACTGCGCGAAAGCCCGCTCGATCTTTTCGGCTATCTCCTGCCTCTCGGATCCACTCATCCTCGGAACGCAGCATCTCCAGCGCTCGCCTGATGACCTCGTCCGGGTTTTCGTAGGCGCCGGTTTGCATCGCCTGGGCGACCAATTTTTCATGCTCCGGCCGGAGAGTGATCGTCATAGGTTCCCGTTACTCGTTATTGTTGCAACTTTTGCCAACTCATGCCTCATTCTCCTCGCGGCCGCTCAAGTAATAATGGACCGCGGGCGTGACGATCAGCGACAGCACCATGGAGGCCATCACGCCGCCGATGACTGCGATGGCCAGCGGCTGGAGCATTTGCGAGCCGGCGCCGATCGCCAGCGACAGCGGAATCATGCCGGCGACCGTCGCAAGCGCGGTCATCAGGATCGGCCGCAGACGGCGCTCGCCGGCCTGGATCATGGCTTCGCGCGCCGAAGATCCCTCAGCCCGGAAGCGCTGGTCGGCATCCAGCAGAAGAATTCCGTTCTTCGCCACGATGCCGATTACCATGATCAGACCCATGAACGAGGAGATGTTAAAGCTCACTCCGGTAATCAGCAGCGCGAGAAATACACCGGAAGTCGAGAGGATGGCGGAAGCCAGAATCGCCGCCGGCGCGGCGAAGGTGCGGAACTCGAACAGCAGCACGACGAACACCAGGACCACCGCCAGCGCCAGCACCACCAGAAGATCCCGGAACGACTTCTGCTGCTCTTCGTACAGCCCGCCGTACACCACCCGGATGGAAGGCGGAAGGTGCAGATTCGCCACCGCCTGCTGCACGGCTTCGATTCCCTTTCCGAGGCTGATGCCTTCAAACCGGCCCGTGACGGCGACACGCCGCAACAGGTTCTCGCGGATGATCTCGGTCTGCCCGGCTTCATCCTGAAACGTGGCGAGCGAGCCGAGGGTGGCGCTCTTGCCCGTGGAACTGCTGGTGATCATGGTGTTCTTGATCTGCTCGAGCGTGGTCCTCGCGGTATCCGGGAAACGCACGCGGATGTTGTAGGCGCGGTCGTTCACCACCACAGGCGTCGTCGCGGGCTCGCCCTGAAGAATCGCGCTGGCATCGATTTCGATTTCCTGGGGAGTAAAACCAGACCGCGCCGCCAGCACAGGATCCACATTCATCACGATCGCGGATCCGCTGACGGTGTTCTCGATGCCGTCCTTCACGTCGGCGACGCCTTTGATCTTCTTGATTTTATCGGCGATCTTCGGCGCCCATTGCTTCAGCAGATTGGGGTCGGGTGAGAATAGTTTGATCTCGATCGGCTCGGGGGAGGTGGTGAGATCGCCGATCATGTCCTGCAGGAGCTGGATGAATTCGACGTCAAGCTGCGGGTACTGCTCATTGACTTTCGCGCGGACATCCGAAATGATTTCGTCGATGCCGCGGTTACGGTCGCGTTTGAGCCTCACTGCGAAATCGCCGTTGTTGGCTTCGGTCACGGGGAAGATTCCGAGCTGAAGTCCCGTGCGCCGCGAGGTGCTCTCGACTTCAGGGGTGGCCGCAAGAATCTTCTCCACCTCCAGCAGCACTTGGTTGGTGTCGTCGAGAGACGAGCCGGCCGGCATGAGATAGTCCAGGATGAATCCGCCCTCGTCCATGGCCGGGAGCAGATCGCTCCCGAGGGCCTGATAGCAGAAGTAGGAACCGACGATCAGGCCCACGCACCCCGCCGCGAGCGCGAAAGGATACCTCAGCACGAACCGCAACACCCGATCGTAGGCGCGCGTGATCCAGCCCATGAACCCGGTGGTCGCAACGTGGCCGTGCGCATCGGCGGAGGCCGTGGGGTGCGCCGATCCGCGGCGGCGAAGCAGGTAATGGCTGAGCGTGGGAGTCCAGGTGACGGCGAGAGCGAGCGAGGTGAGCAGCGCCGTGCCGACCGTGACGGCCAGAGCGCGGAAGAAGGTTCCGGTCACACCCGTAATCGAGATCAGAGGAAGAAAGACCACGATCGGCGTGATGGTCGATCCCACCAGAGGGACGCGAATCTCGCGCAGCGCGCTGCGAATCGCTTCGGCGCGGGTCTGGCCGGAGTCGCGATGCAGCACGATGTTCTCCACCACCACGATGGCGTCGTCGATGATCAGGCCGACCGCCGCCGCCAGGCCGCCGAGCGTCATCAGATTGAAGCTCTGGCCCATCATCCGCAGCGCGATTAGCGTGATCGCAAGCGTCGCGGGAATCACCAGGCCCGCGACCAGCGAACTGCCCCAGTCGCGCAGGAACAGAACCAGAATGATCGCGGCCAGGATCAAGCCGATCATGATCGCGTCGCGTACGCTGGCGATCGAATCGCGCACCAACACCGACTGATCGTAGAACGTCTGCAGCTTCACGCCGCCCGGAAGCGTCCGCCGGATCTGGCCGAGTTCCCGCGCCGCGGCGTCCGCCACCGCGACGGTGTTGCTGTCCGGCTGGCGGAACAGGTTCAGCAGCACGGCGGGCTTGCCGTTCGCCGTGACAATCGTGTACACCGGCATAACCGAAGGGTGCACGGTAGCGATGTCGCCGATTCTCACCGGAACCCCGTTGGGCGTCGTCCGGACGACGATGTTGGCGATCTCCGCCGGATCGCGGGTCTGGCCGGTCACCAGCGTCAGGGACAGCTCGTGATTGTTCTCGATCAGGCCGGGCGAATCGATCATGTTGGTTTTCGTCACCGCGTCGAGAATGCCCGGCACCGTCACCTGCGCCTGGAGGAGCTTGGCGGGATCGGGCTCGATCTGAAACTCGGGGACGCTGCCGCCCTGCAGCACCACCGTCGATACGCCATTCACCCGGTTGAGGCGCGGTTTGATCGCGTAGTTGGCCAGCTCCCAAAGCTGGGTTTGCGGCATGTTGTCCGAGGTCAGGCTGTAGGCCAGGATCGGAAACGCGGCAAACGTCAGCCGGTCCGCCGTGAGCTTGGCCGTGGGAGGCAGCGTCGGCTGCACGCGCGCCATCGCGGCATTCACATATTGAAGCGTCTGGAACATGTCCACGTTCCAGTTGAAGAACAGGTTTACTTCGGCCGAGCCGCGGCTGGTGGTCGAGCGGACCTGCTCCAGACCAGGCACGCTGTTCATGGCTTGCTCGACGGGCCGCGTCACCATGACGTCCATCTGGTTGATGGGTGCGACTCCGTTATCGATGCCGACCACAATGCGCGGAAAATCCGTCGCGGGAAACACGGCCACCGGGATTGTGAACGCCAGATAGGACCCGATCAGGACCAGCGTAATGATGACGAAGATGATGGGGCCGGAGAAACGCGCGGTCCAGTGCTCGGGGCCCGCGCCGGTCGAGGGACGGATGACAGTGTGCTGGCTCATTACTTCTTGCCCTTGTTGTCGTCTTTCTTGGCGTTGTCGTCGGTGTCCTCGTCTTCGTCCTCCTCTTCTTCTTTTGGCTCCTGGATGGCGACCTTCGCCTTATCCTCCAGGCCGAGGCCGCCCGAGGTGACCACCTGCTCGCCGGCCTGCAAGCCGCTGGCGATCTGCACGCGGTCGCCCTGGCGGATGCCCACCGAGACCTTCCGCTCGTGCGCGACCGAGTCGGCGATCACCATGACCTTCTGCCCGCCCTCATCGGAATTGAGCAGCGCCGTTGCGGGCACGACGATGATGTTCTGGAGGGTCTCCGCGATAATCGACACGCGCACGGTTCCGCCCGGCTTGAGCCGCTCGCCCGGATTGGGGATCTGCACCCAAACCTGCACCGTGGTCGTGCTGGCGTCGACGCTGGGACTGACCACTGTCACCTTGCCCGCGAGATCGCCCTCGGGGCCAGAGATGCGGGCCGGACGGCCGACCTTGATCGCGGCCGCATCCTTCACGGGGACGTTGGCGCGCGCCACCACCTGCGAGATGTCCACGATCGAAACAATGGGCGAGCCGGGCGGGGGCATCTCGCCGGGATACACACTCCGGTCGGCGACCACGCCGCTGATGGGACTGCGGATCTGGGCGTAGGTAAGCTGCACAGCCGTGTTCTCGTAATGCGCCTTGGCCGCGTTCACCTGCGCCTGCGCGCTGCGGATCGATTCGCGCTGGCTCACCTGGTTCAACGTCTCCAGATGGCGCTGCGCGGTTTCAAGCTGGATCTGCGCCTGAACCATGGGGAGCCTGGCGTCATCCACAAGCTTCTGCGCGAGCGCGCCTTCCTTTTGCAGCGCGACGCGGCTGTCGTAGAGCTTCTTGGCGGCGTCGAAGTTCTGCTGCGCGGTTTGGATGTCGGCTTGCGCCTTGGTCTTATCTTCCACAACGGTGGCGCCCGTCAGCGTTTGGTAGGCGGCCTGGGTCTGTTCCACTTGCTGATTGCTCTCATTGGCCGCCGCAGCCAGATCGCCGGACTCGAGCTCGGCGAGCAGTTGTCCGGCGCGCACGTGATCTCCGCGATTGACCAGCACGCGCTTCACCGGAGCGCTGATCTTGGGGGTCACACTGGCCTGGTTGATGGGATAAAGAACCGCATCCGCCGTGACCACATTGTCGATCGCGCCGAGCGAGGCCGCCTCAACCGTAACGGGCGTGGCGGCTTCGGCTTCGCCTTCCGCCTCTGTCTTCTTCCCCTTGCCGCATCCGGAGAGCATCGCGCCGGCCGCGATTACCGTCCCAATCAGGAAAAATGTCTTGCGCATATGTTAGAACGTCCCCGTCAAAGTTTGAAGATTCGCCACAGCCAGACGATAGCGCACCAAACCGTCGTCGTAGGCGTTGCGCGCCTGGATCAGCGTAGTCTGGGCGTCCACTAGTTCCAGTATCGTAGCGTCCCCGGACTGGTAACGCAACCCGTTCAGCCGCAGGCTCTCCGCCGCCAGGTCCACCGACAGCCGGAGTGAGTCCATCTGCTCGCGGGCCGTTTGCGCTTCCTGGTAGAAACCCTGGAGATTCCGCACGATGGTTCGTTGGGTTGCGCTCAGCTCCACGTTGGCCTGCTCGCGCTTCAGCACGGCCTGCTTCACCCTGCTGCTCCGGGCGCCCCAGTCCCACAGGGGCACGTTGAGCGAGACGGTAAGGAAGTAGCCGAGGTTCGGCAGCTTGCCCAATTCGGGAAAAGCGGCCACCGTGCTGTGAAAGGCGAAGGCGTTGGCTTCGATACCGTAGGCGAGGTCGGCGGTGAGCGACGGCCGGAAGGCCTGCTTCGCGAGCGAAACGTCCAGCCGGGAGGCGCGCAGTGCGGCGTTGGCCGCCTGAAGATCGGGATTCTCGCGCTCGGCCATGGTTTGGACCTCGGTGAACACGGGCAGCGCGGGCGCCAGATTCAGGTCGTCCACCACCGTGAAATTCTGACTGAAGTCGCGGAACAGCAGCACCGCCAGATCCAGCCGCGCGTTGTCCATCGCGAGCTTCGACTCCCGGAAGGCTTGCTCCTGTGCAGCGTACTGGAGCTGGCTCTTGACCACGTCGCTGTGGGCGACCTCGCCTCCGAGCTCCAGGCGCTGGCTGATGTCCAGGTATTGCCGGGCCTGATCGAGCGCCGTCTGGGCGGTGGCGTATTTGCGCTCGGCGGTGAGCAGGGCGTAGTAAGCCCTGGTCGTGGTCACCGCCACCCCTCGCCTGGCGACTTCCACCTTGGCTCTCGCCAGCGCTTCGGCCACCTCGGCGCGTTGATAGGCGGTCTTGCTCAGGCCGGCGGTGAAATCCTGGTGCAGGACGGCCCAGTCCCGGTAGACGTGCACACCGTCGTTGGTGACGTACCGGCCTCCGGAGATCACTCCATTGCCTTGGGTGCCGAGGTACTCCGATCGGCCGCTCAGCGTGGGACGGCGCGCCCCCTTGGCCTGAAAGACGTCTTCATGGGCGACATTCAGGTCGCTCACCGCGGAGAGGAACTGTGGCGCGTTCAACTGCGCCCGCGCCAGCGCGTCCTGGAGGGTCAAAGTCAGCGGCGCCGATTGATTCACCTGCGCCTGGGAGAAGCCGGCGAGAGCGGCGGCGCAAAAGCACACGAGTATTCTTGCGAGCATCGTTTACCAGTCAACCATTTCATCCTGAAGAATAGCTGAAAGACGATGGATCGCCAGGGGATTCACCCACGCCGTGTCCCCCCGCTACACATCCCGGTAGTTTCCTAGTTTCCTCGATGCTCGGCAAACCCGAGCTGACGCTTTGGATGAACGCGTTAGCCGTCTTCGCGTCGACTTCGACCGACTGTAAGAGATGTTGGCCAAGCTAACTCGTTTCCTTCCAAGATGTTGTCTTGAGAACTCCGAGGCGGATGTAACCTATCGGTCTCTGGCGCGTCTTAACACCTGACGCGGGCGCTGTTTGACAAGCGGCCCGGACGAGATCCGCGTCTTCAGTGCTGTCCTGGCTAACGAATACTACTCTCCCGCTCGATACCGACTTGCCCGGTGCTTCCTGCTTGTGACAGATGCCTTTTGAGGCCGATGCGTGTCCCGAAACCTGCTCGAGGGGGCCGTACAAACAGGCCGCTTAGCACCAGCATGGGTGGACGGACGAGAGATGGGGAGGTTCTGCGCACATCTTTTACCGTGCGCGATGTTAGAGGTAAAAAGGAGAACAAGAGAAAAAGAGCATGACACAAGTTGAAAGATCCAATCGAAGGTTCTTTAGACGTGTGCATAACTATACTTTGAGTCACTGCTGTCCGGTTAAAAGTCGAACAGGCTCAACTGGTTGCCAGGATCGAGTAATTCTTCTTGGGAGTCTGACTCGTGGAGCGCCTGCAAAATGGGCGTTTTTTCAAAAAGCGTGAGGCTGAGAATCTGTAGAATCTG
>JBGPLI010000143.1:0-15117 GCA_041486445.1 Bryobacteraceae bacterium | reverse complement strand
GCAATAGGCTCCGCCGTAGGCCTTGCGGGTGATCACCGTAATCTTAGGGACAGTGGCCTCGGCATAGGCATACAGAAGTTTCGCGCCGTGCCGGATAATGCCTCCGAACTCCTGCGCGGTTCCGGGCAGGAACCCCGGGACGTCTTCAAACGTCAGGATCGGAATGTTGAAGGCGTCGCAGAAGCGCACGAAGCGCGCGCCTTTGTCGGAGGAGTCGATATCCAGGCATCCGGCGAGGAAGGCCGGCTGATTCGCCACCACGCCGACGCTGCGCCCGTCCATGCGCGCAAAGCCGACCACGATGTTGCGCGCCCAGTGCTCCTGCACCTCGAAGAAACGGCCGTCGTCGGCCACGCGGTGGATCACATCCTTGATGTCGTAGGGAAGATGGGAGGCTTCGGGCACGAGCGAATCGAGGGAGAAGTCCTCGCGGTCGGCCGGATCTTCGGAAGCCCGGCGCGGACCCGGATCGCGATTGTTCGGCGGAAGGTAGTCGAGCAGCTCGCGGATCATTTGCAGGCATTCGGTGTCGTTGTGGGCGAGGAAATGCGCCACGCCGCTGGTGGAGTTGTGGGTGGCAGCGCCGCCGAGCGTTTCCTTGGTCACATCCTCATGCGTGACGGTCTTGATCACGTCAGGCCCGGTGACGAACATGTGGCTGGTGCCCTCCACCATGAAGATGAAATCGGTCAGCGCGGGGGAGTAGACCGCTCCGCCGGCACAGGGGCCCATAATCGCGGAGATCTGCGGCACCACGCCGCTCGCCAGTGTGTTGCGCAGGAAGATGTCGGCGTAGCCGGCCAGCGACAGGACACCTTCCTGAATGCGCGCACCGCCGGAATCGTTCAAGCCGACGACAGGCGCTCCGGTCTTGAGAGCGTGGTCCATGATCTTGACGATCTTCCTCGCGTTGGCTTCCGACAACGACCCGCCGAACACGGTGAAGTCCTGCGCGAAGACGTACACCAGGCGGCCGTGCACCAGCCCGTGGCCGGTGACGAAACCGTCGCCGTCGTAAATCTGCGAGTCCATGCCGAAGTCGTGGCAGCGGTGCCGTACCAGCTTGTCGATCTCCTCGAAAGTGCCTTCGTCGAGCAGCAGGTCGATGCGCTCGCGCGCGGAGAGCTTGCCTTCCTGGTGCTGGCGCGCGCGGCGTTGCTCGCCGCCGCCGTCCTCGGCCGAAGCGTGCCGGCGCTGAAGTTCCTCGAGAGGGTCGGGCATGGAGTAAGACACTAGAGTAACGCGAATACCGATGGGCTCGTCTCATAACGTGGCGTTCTTCGCTCTCGGACGCTGGCGGGCGCGATGCGGCTCGCCCAGCCGCAACCGGCTTCCTCACAACCGACCATTCGCACCAATGTCCCCCGGGGATCGCGGCCAGGCGGCGGGCCCGGCCCGGCTACTGGGCTGTGCCACAATGAAGCTTCCGCATGGCTGAAGCTCCGCGCGCGCTGATCACCGGCATCACCGGGCAGGACGGCTCCTTTCTGGCCGAGCTGCTGCTCGCCAAGGGATATGTCGTGCATGGGATCATGCGCCGCGCCTCCACCTTCAATACGGAGCGGCTGGATGCCATCTACACCGATCCCCACGAGCGGGATGCGCGCCTCCGCCTGCATTACGGCGACCTCTCCGACGGCGCGTCCCTGCGTCGGATTCTCGAGCAGGCGCAACCCACCGAGATCTACAACCTGGCCGCGCAGTCGCACGTGCGCGTCAGCTTCGACCAGGCGCAGTACACGGCCGAGATCGTCGGGATCGGCACGCTGCGGCTGCTCGAAGCCATGCGTGAGTCGAGCCCCCACGTCCGGTTCTACCAGGCCGGTTCCTCGGAGATGTTCGGCGCCTCGCCGCCGCCGCAGAACGAGACCAGCCCGTTCCATCCCCGCAGTCCCTACGCGGTGAGCAAGGTCGCGGCCCACTGGTTCGCGCGCAACTATCGCGAGGCGTACGGGCTGTTCATCGCCAACGGAATATTATTCAATCACGAGTCGCCGCGGCGCGGGGAAACGTTCGTTACGCGCAAGATCACGCGCGCGCTGACCCGGATCAAGCTGGGCCTTCAGCAGAAGCTGTATCTCGGCAACCTCGACGCCCAGCGCGACTGGGGCTACGCCGGGGATTTCGTCGAAGCCATGTGGCGGATGCTGCAACAGCCCGCTCCGGACGATTTCGTCGTCGCCACCGGCGAATCGCACTCGGTGCGGGATTTTTTGGACGTGGCAGCGCGGCACTGCGGCCTGGATTGGACCCGCTATGTTGAAACCGATCCGCGATATTTCCGGCCGTCCGAGGTCAATGCGCTCCGCGGCGATGCGACGAAAGCGCGCCGTCAGCTCGGCTGGCAGCCCACCGTGACCTTCGAGGAACTGGTGAAGATGATGGTGGAGCACGATCTGGAATTGGCCAGCCAGGAGCGCACGCTCGCCGCCGCGGGACATCGCGTGGTGACGCGCGGTCTTTCGCACGGATAGCCATGCAGCCCGATGCCCGCACTTATGTGGCCGGCCACCGCGGCATGGTTGGCTCGGCCATCGCCCGGCGGCTGGCGGCCGACGGATACACGCGCCTGATTCTGCGCACGCGCGCCGAGTTGGACCTCACGCGCCAGGCCGCGGTGGACGATTTCTTCGCGCGGGAGCAGCCCGAGTACGTGTTTCTGGCGGCGGCCAAGGTCGGCGGCATTCTCGCCAACTCGACCCATCCGGCCGAGTTCATCGGGGTCAACCTTGCCATCCAGACCAACGTCATCGACGCGGCTTGGCGGCACGGCGTGAAAAAACTGCTGTTTCTGGGCTCTTCCTGCATCTATCCGAAATTCGCCCCGCAGCCGATTCGAGAAGAGGCGCTGCTTACCGGCGCGCTCGAGCCGACCAATGAGTGGTACGCCGTTGCCAAGATCGCCGGCATCAAGATGCTGCAGGCCTATCGCGCACAATACGGATTCCACGGCATCGCGCTGATGCCGACCAATCTCTACGGGCCCGGCGACAATTTCGATCCGGACTCTTCGCACGTCGTGCCGGCGCTGCTGCGCAAATTCCACGACGCGCGTCTTCAAGACGCTCCCGAGGTCACGCTGTGGGGGACCGGCTCGCCGCGCCGCGAGTTCCTGCACGTCGACGATCTCGCCGCCGCGGCGGTGTTCGCCATGCGGAACTACGATGACGCCGGAATCCTCAACGCCGGCACGGGAGAAGATCTGACCATCGCCGAATTGGCCGAGACGATTCGCGGGATCACGGGATACACCGGCCGGATCGTCTATGACGCGACCAAGCCGGACGGCACGCCGCGCAAGCTGCTGGACGTCTCGCGCCTCCATGCGCTCGGCTGGCATGCGGGCATCGGGCTGCGCGAGGGTCTCGAATCCACCTACCGCTGGTACCTGGAAAAGGGGCAGTAGGTCCGGTGGAATCGCTTTCCGTAGTGATCCCGGCCTACAACGAAGAGGCGCGGCTGCCGGCGACGCTCGACCGCATCCTGGCCTATGCGGAACGCTGCCCGCTGGCGCTCGCCGAGATCATCGTGGTGGACGACGGATCGCGCGACCGGACCGCCGAGCTGGTCGAATCCGGCATCGCCGGCCGGCGTTATCCGGCGAGCCTGCGGCTGCTGCGGAATCCTGGAAATCGCGGAAAGGGCTACGCCGTGCGGCACGGCATGACCGCCGCCAAGGGAGACTGGATTCTCTCGACCGACGCCGACCTGTCGGCGCCCATCGAGGAAGTGGACAAGCTGATCGCCGCGGCCCGGCGCGCGAACGCAGTGGTGGCGATCGGGTCGCGCGCGCTCGACCGCTCGCTGATCCGGGTGCATCAGCCCCGCATGCGCGAATTCTCCGGCCGCGCGTTCAACGTCGCGATGCGCGGGATCACGGGCCTGCCGTTCCGCGACACGCAGTGCGGCTTCAAACTGTTTCGCGCCGACGCCGCGCGCGAGATTTTTCCGCGCCAGATCGAGGACGGCTTCAGTTTTGACGTCGAGGACCTGATGATCGCCCAGGTGCGCGGGTTGCCGAGCGTCGAGACGCCGGTGGCCTGGAGCAACGTGGAAGGCACCAAGGTGAGCCTGATCGGGGGGCTGCGATCGTTCCTGGACCTGGCGCGCATCCGCTGGCGCGCGATGTCCGGACGGTATCGGTAAGGACCCTTCAGGACCCGCTCACTGTCGTTCGCGGTTCAGTATCATTGTGACCGAACCACGAGCGGCCAGCGAGTGGGTCCCGATGAGCCAGGATTTGCTGGGATGTGGCGTCGGATTACGGCCGTTCGACCCATCGCCGCCGATGTCATACTGAGAATTCTTCCTATGACACCCGCGAATATCGCCGTGTTCGGCCTGGGCTACGTCGGCTCGGTTACCGCCGCGTGCCTGGCATCGCTGGGGCACCGCGTCACCGGCGTCGATCGCGACCCTCACAAAGTGTCCCAGCTCCGCACCGGCAAAGCGCCGTTCTACGAGCCGGGTCTGGACGATCTCGTGCAATCGACAGTTGCGGGAGGACGTTTGATGGCGACTGTCTCGACCGAGGAAGCCTTGGCCGGGACTGAGATTGCACTGATCTGCGTGGGAACGCCGTCGGAGCGAAACGGCAATCTGGATCTGGATCAGGTCCGGCGCGTGGTGCGGGAGATCGCCGTTACGCTCGCCTCGCGCACCCAGCCGCTGATCTTCGCCATGCGCAGCACCGTGTTTCCGGGGACCCTCGATGAGGTCGTCTGGCCGGAACTCGAAGGCGCTGGCAAGCTGGCGATAGTGTCCAATCCTGAGTTTCTCCGCGAAGGTTCGGCCGTGAAGGATTTCATGGAGCCGTCGTTGGTCGTGGTGGGCGGCGAGGATCGCACGGCGGTGGAGCGCGTCGCGGCCCTGTATGCTCCTCTCAGCGTCGAGCCGTGCCTGGTTTCGCTGCGTACCGCCGAGATGATCAAGTACGCGTGCAACGCCTTCCATGCCGTGAAAATCGTCTTTGCCAACGAAATTGGCGCGCTGTGCCAGACCTTGGGCGTGCCGGCACAGGAGGTGATGGCCACGCTGTGCACCGACGTCAAGTTGAACCTCTCGCCGGCGTATCTGAAACCGGGCTTCGCTTTCGGGGGATCCTGCCTCCCCAAGGACCTGCGCGCTCTGGTTTATCGGGCGGCGCGGCTGGATCTGAAGCTGCCGATGCTGATGAACACACTCGAGAGCAATCAACGCCACCTGGAGCGAGCCCTCCAGACCGTGCTGGACCTGCGCGCACCATGCCTGGGCGTGCTCGGATTGGCGTTCAAGGAGAACACCGACGACCTCCGCGAGAGCCCGGTGGTGACGCTGCTCGAGCAGTTGATCGGCAAGGGGCAGGAGGTGCGCGTTTGGGATCCGCACATCCGCCTGGACAACATTTACGGCAGCAATCGCGACTTTCTGTTGAAGGCGATCCCTCACATCGGACGCCTGCTCAGCTCTGGCCTCGACGATCTGCTCGGCTGGGCCAGCCATGTCGCGATCACGCAGGCCCTTCCCCAGGATCTTTCGCGGCGCGTCGCCGAGAGCGGTCTGCCCGTGCTCGATCTGTCGCGGGCGTAAGGGCGCTGTCCGGCATGCCACCTTGCTAAAATGCGGTTGGCTCTTCCATGAATCCCCAGGACAAGATTCTCGCCATCATCCGCAAGGTCGCCCATAAAGAGGTTTCTCCCGCTCCCGATGAATCTCTATTCGACTCCGGTATCCTCGATTCCTTCGCCCTCCCGGACATGGTCGGAGAACTGGAAAAGGAGTTCCGCATTCAGGTTCCGGATTCCGACCTGAATCCCCGCAAGTTCGAGTCGATCGAGCGCATCGAGCAGTACATCGCCGGTCGCGCATAATTTCTCCATGGCGTTTCTGCGAGCATTCGGCGCGTATCTGCCGCCGCGGACTCTCACCAACCGCGAGATCGCCGAACGGCTGAGTTGTGAGGAAGAGTGGATCCGCTCGGTGTCCGGCATTTCGACGCGCCGTATCGCCGAGCCGGCCGAGACCGTCGCCGATCTGGCGGCGCGGGCCGCGGAGGATTGTCTGGCCCACGCCGGCGTCGATCGATCCCGCATCGGTCTGGTGCTGGTTTCGAGCGGATCCTCCGAGCGCCGTTTTCCCGGACCCGCCTCGAGCGTGGCCGCGCGCCTGGGTCTGGCCGGCGTCCCCGCCATCGACCTGCCAATCGCCAGCGCCGGCGCCGTGTTCGGTCTGGCTCTGGCGCATCACCTTGCCCCGGCCTATGGCGAGGTCCTGCTGGTGGCCGCCGAGAAAATGTCCGATCAGGTGTGGCGCGACCCGGTGGACCGGAACACGGCGATCCTGTTCGGCGATGGCGCCGGCGCCTGCGCCGTCAGCGCGCACGAAGGCCTGGCCGAAACCAAGGCCGCGGTCCTGCACTCCGACGGCAACTTCGCTCAGGACCTGCGCCTGGAGTTCGGCCAGCCTCTCTACATGAACGGCCGGGCGGTCATCATGCAGGTCTCGCGCAAACTCCCCAGGGTGATTGAGGAAGTGCTCGAGGCCGGAGGTGTCGCCGCGCCGCAAGTGGACACGTTTCTGCTCCATCAAGCCAATCAGAACCTGATCGTCAAGGTAGCCCAGGCCGTGAACGCGCCGCCCGAAAAGTTCTTCACCAATATCGAGCGCTATGGGAACACATCATCGGCATCCATGCTGATCGCTGCGGCCGAGTGGTCCCAGCAAGCCGGCTTCCGGCCCGGGCAGCCGGTGGTCTTCGCCGGCTTCGGCGCCGGGCTGCACTGGGGCGCGGTGCTGGCTGTGGGAAGCTAGGGAGTCGATGGGCAACAGAAGCGAACAAGAACGTCTGCGCGCACACGTGGCCGAGAGCATCGCCACCCAGCAGCGGCTGCTGAACGCCTGCCAAGCAGACATCCTCAACGCGGTGGCGCGAATTGCGGCGAGTCTCCGTGCGGGGGGCAAGCTGCTGTTGTGCGGCAACGGAGGCAGCGCGGCCGATTGCCAGCACATCGCCGCCGAACTGGTCAGCGTCCTGACGCGGGAACACCCGCGGCCGGGCCTGGCGGCGATTGCGCTCACCACCGACTCCTCCTTCCTCACCGCCAGCGCCAACGACTTCGGTTTTGAGGGCATCTTCGAACGCCAGGTGCAAGCACTGGGCCGGGCGGGCGACATCGTGATGGGGATCAGCGCCAGCGGCAACTCGGAAAACGTGCTGCGCGCCCTGCGCTATGCGCGGACCCACGGCATGACCACGATTGGCTTGACCGGTGAATCCGGAGGCCGATTGCCTGCCGAAGCCGAGATCTGCATCCGTGTTCCGAGCCCGGTGGTGGTGCACATTCAGGAATCCCATGCCGTGATCGGGCACGCGATTTGCGACCTGGTCGAGCGCGCGGTCGCGATACACTGAAAAATTGGATTCACCAATCCATCGCCGAAAGAGGCCCCTGTGAAAGGCGTCGTTCTCGCTGGCGGGTCGGGCAGTCGCCTCTACCCCCTCACCAAGATCACCAACAAGCATCTCTTGCCTATCTACGACAAGCCGATGATTTACTACCCGATCCAGACGCTGGTCGATGCCGGAATCCGCGATATTCTGCTGGTCACGGGCGGCAGGAACTCCGGGGATTTTCTGCGGCTGCTGGCCAACGGCAAGGAGTTCGGCCTGGCCCACCTCAACTACACCTACCAGGAAGGAGAAGGCGGGATTGCCGACGCGCTGGCGCTCGCCGAGCACTTCGCCGACGGCGGAAAGATCTGCGTGATCCTGGGCGACAATATCATCGAGGGCAACATCCGCGACGCGGTGGAGGCCTTCCGTGAGCAACCCCGCGGCGCCAGAATCCTGCTCAAGCAGGTTCCCGACGCCGAGCGCTTCGGTGTGGCGGAACTTAAGGGCGACCGCATCATCGGCATCGAGGAGAAACCGCCGCAGCCGAAATCGAACTACGCTGTTACCGGCATCTATCTCTACGACGGAACCGTCTTTGAAAAAGTGAGGCAACTGATCCCTTCGCGGCGCGGCGAGCTGGAGATCACCGACGTCAACAACGCCTACATCCGCGAGGGCACCATGACGTTCAGCTACCTGGAGGGTTGGTGGACCGACGCCGGGACGTTCGACTCGATGCTTCGCGCGTCCAATCTTGTCGCCAGGAGCGTGCGCGGCGCAGCGGGCGAATCGAACCGTCCGGAAGAAGAGTTGAAACGGCTATGATTCCGTACACCGATTTAAAGGCGCAGCACCACGCGATCAAGCAGGAGATCGACGCGGCCGAGGCGAAGATCACGCCCCGGTACATGGAAACGGCCGGCCCCACCACGATGTCATACTGGGAATTCTTCCCATGAATTCCACGAAGATTGCCGTGTTTGGCCTGGGCTACGTCGGCTCGGAACCGCGATGCCGTGGAGCGCGTCGCGGCCCTATATGCTCCGATCGCCGTGGAACCGTGCCTGGTTTCATTGCGCACCGCCGAAATGATCAAGTACGCCTGCAACGCCTTTCACGCGGTGAAAATCGTCTTCGCCAACGAAATCGGGGCGCTGTGCCAAGCCCTGGGCGTGCCGGCGCAGGAGGTGATGTCGACGCTGTGCCGCGACGTCAAGCTGAACCTCTCGCCGGCGTATCTGAGACCCGGCTTCGCCTTCGGCGGCTCCTGCCTCCCCAAGGACCTGGTGCGCTGATCTATCGCGCGGCGCGGCTGGACCTGAAGCTGAAAGCTATTCCTCATATCGGACGCCTGCTCACGGCCGGTCTCGATGAGGGCAAAGCGAGCGCCGACCGTCGAAGTCTCATCCTGGCAAAGATGCGGTTGACTCGTCCAAGATCGCGTCTCCAGGTTCTTACCGCTCGGCTAGGGAACCACCTGCGCCACCATCGGCAAAGACACCGCATTACCCACGGCGTCGAGCCGATCCACGATGTAGTAGACCACGCGGCCTGAAATCGCCGGCAGATTCACCGTGCATCCGGCGCTGCAATCCTGCACTTGTCTGGCTTCGCCCATGAAGGAGTACGGGTCCGACGGCGAAGCCGTCGGGATTTCCGTGCTGCAGCTTTCCTGTCGCGTCGTGCAGAACAGGCTCTCCGGAGGCCCATTTTCTGCGTAGCCGAAGCGGATTCGCACGTTGGGCTCAGAGGCCACCGGATCGATCTTCACCGGGACCTGCATGAAATCGGTCCGGTCGAACGTGTCTTCCGCAGGCCAGGGCGGAAGCTTCCCGATCAGGAGTTCCCGCCGCAGGCCGTCTGTCCAATTGCCCGGGAAGATGAAGTACTTCCCGTCCGGGGTTGGCCGCGCGTTGTTGAACTCGTATTGCCGCATCGGACCGGCCAGACCGTAGCCCAGCCGCCGTTGCCGCTGCCCGCGCACATCCGGCCGCGAGACGTCGAACTGCATGATGCTCGCCCCCGCCGGCGAGTGAGAAAATACGCAGGGCGTGTTCCGCGAATACTGGTTGCTGAAGCAACTGGATGTGGCGGTGTCGACCGCCGGGACGCTCACGTACAGGTTTCCGGACGTCGATCCGGCGCGGCACTCGTTCGCTGCGTACGCCCGGCACCAGCCGTATGTGTTCGCGTCCCCGAAAACGTCCCCCGTCGCCGGGCTGCTGTAATCTCTGAGCAAGTACCGGCCTGCCACACCGATCATAGGAATCCGCTTCGGGTCCGGCGGCCCATCCGACAAGCTGTCCTGCCCGTTCGCGTTCGTCGCGAGCTGATAGGTCTGCGATGTCCCCGCCATCCGCGTCAATGTGTAAGGCACCTGCCCGTTCGCCATCCCGGTTCCCTGGTACTCCGCCCCGGCGCCGAATGCCGGATTATAATGCCGGTATTCCAGGCTCCAGATTCTCTCTCCGACCTCGGCCGTGAACTGCAGGTTGCTCGGATAATTCTCCATTTGCGCGGTCCCGTTCGCCTTCCCGGAAAAAGTTGGCCGCCCCTGAACCGTTCCGAACAATGGCTGGTAAGCTTGTTGAGGCACGGGCAAGTCGTACAGAATGTTATAGAGACCGGTTCCGGTGAGCCCCACGAAGGTGTAATTCGCCGGGGTCGGCGAGGCCCCAATAACGTTGTGTCCGGCTGCCTTTTGGAAATTGTCGACAATCCACGGGTTCGTCGGATTGGTCGCGTCAATGATCGCGGCCTGGCTCCCCGCGGAGTTCCCGTCGCTGAACGGCACGGTCATCAGCAGGCTCCAACCATTCGCGTGCGTCGATATAGCGGGGTACATCGCACTCGGGTAGAAGCAGTTTCCGTGCCCATCGTCATAATTTAAGCCGGGAGGGAACTTCGCGCCCCGGCAACCCAGCCACCGGACCAGCCATAGGTCGATGTCGCTCGCCGCATTCACGGTCTTGCTCGCGACAACGAGCCGCTCCGTGCAGCCTAAGCAGCCAAACGAGATATCCTGCACCCAGTCTCCGACGATGATGTCCTGAAGCTTCGACCATCCGATGGCCACGGGAGGTACCACCGGTGTCCCGTTCACCACAGTTGCGCAAGGAAACTTCTGCACCTCGGTCTTTCCGTCCAGGAACTGGAACGTCAAGCTCGGCTGGTGCGAACAGGCCTCCGTACTCACCTTCACCTGTACACAGTTTACTCCCGAGCCTCCGAGATCGACTAAGTCCTGGGAGAGGTTAGTCGGACAACTATACGCCTCGTTATACGCGAGGGCGGTATTCGCGTCCCAATTCGGAGGCGCGCCGAAACCAGCCCGGTTCACTTTTGCGATGTTCGTCTGCCAGGCGCCGTTGAGAGCGTGATGCGTGCCGCCATCCACAAGAATGTTCAGTACAGCGGTGCGCCACACTCCCGCTGTTGTCAACGGACAGCCGTGGCAGCTCCCCCATCGGTGCGGAAGCGCGCTGAAGCTGTCGGTCACGATCTTCAGCAGACCCGTCGCCATGTCGAATGTCCCGAACACCGTGAGTCCCGAGGAAACGGCATTGGGCCCGTTGTTCAAATTCGCCGTCATCAGGCCACCGTCGATCCCTACATACGGCGAAACGTTCATGAAGCTGAAGTCAAATCCGGGGTGTGGCGGGCCGACGGTCTGTCCGGCCGCATTCAGTCCGGTTTGGTATCCGCGCACGATCTGCGATACGACGTCCATCGGCGGATCCGCTATGGGGTTCATCACATTCGTCCAGGTAATGCAGTCCCGTATGAGTGTGTTTTGATAGAGCTGCCCCGGAACGCCCGGCCATTCACGGTAATCGCACGCGTTCCCGTTGCCATCCCTCTGACTCGTGTCGTATTTCCCCCTCAGCAAGACCATGAGGTTGCCTTGCAGAGAGGTCGCATAAAAGGTGTTCGGATCATTCGCATCGAATGCGTTGTAGGGAACCAGCAGCGCCGCCGCATTCACCGTGACCCCGTTGCTTGTGAACCCTGAGGTCTCTTCGAGTGAAAGCAGGCGGACTTCGCCCCGCGCGGTCCCGTCCGCGTTATTCGGAATGAACAAGAACAACCCTGAATTGGCCGTATTGCACAAATAACCCGAAAGAGACGGATTGATCGGAACCCCATTCCGGTCCACACTCACTGTCACTGTATTGTTGCTGCAATATCGCCCATTCCCGTTCACACCCGCGTCAGTCATATCCGACGTCGCGCGGTCGTAGCCGAAGCTGACCGAAACCGTCCCCACGCCGGTTGTCTTCACCACGCGGAGCCCGAAACCCGCTCCGGTGTAGGCCGCTCCCGCCGGACAACCGCTGGCGGCGCAGCTTTCCGCGATCGTGATTTGCACGGCCGAATTTACCGCCGCCACTGTGCACATGTCATTCAGGCACGGCGTGGGCGACATTCCCGACCCAGCCGCGATGAAAACCTTGCTGCCCGGCGCCGCGGTCACGTCGAAAAACCTTCCATCCTGCGGATTCTGTAGCGTCACCGTCGATCCAGCAACTGTAACGGTGCCCGTGATCGGCACTTTCTGCCCCTGATCCGCCCGCAACGCCCAATTCGCAAAGACCGGTGCGGGAATACTGGCCGGCACTAACATCGCTGGCCCGGGGCTCTGCGGCAGCGCCACGGTGAACGTCTGGCTTGCGCAGGTCTGCCCTGAATCGGTCGATAGACACAGCTTGATCAAGTTGTTGGTCGCATCCGCCTGTGTCGCTGAGCCGTACACCCGAACCAGGATGTCGTCCAGGCCCCATAGCGCTTCCCAGCCGGCGACTCTCAGGCCGGTCGGCGACCCGAAGGAGGGTAGCGGCAAGAACAAGTCGTCGTTCGGTCCGATTCCGGCTGCGCTCGTCGCAAAACCGGCGCCATTCGTCCTGGCGTTTGCAGCGTTCGTCCACTTCCCTTGGGCATCGAACGGCGTCGCCCAACTCAGGTTCGGCTCGATCAGCGCTCGTGTCCCTGGTTTGGTGAATGGTTTGATCTCGATCCCCGTCAGCGGGTCGATGACCGGTTTGCTTGGATCGCTCCAGTCAAATTCCGGCCAGGCGTAGTTGCCAAAGGCGGTCAGCGTCGCATCGAACGGCGGAGGCTCCGGATACTGCGCCCCCAACGGTGGATTCTGGGTCGTGAATGGCACTGCGCCGCCGGAAACCCCCTGCGAAATGATCCGAACATAGTGCGTCCGGTTGCATTCGAGCGCCCGGGAGTGGAAATGGTTGTCCGTTCCCTTTTGTGAAGTCCGGAGCCCCGCCACGAACA
This sequence comes from Bryobacteraceae bacterium, assembly GCA_041486445.1. Classification (GTDB taxonomy): domain Bacteria; phylum Acidobacteriota; class Terriglobia; order Bryobacterales; family Bryobacteraceae; genus Palsa-187. Next base: position 2,459 of record JBGPLI010000143.1, on the reverse strand, counting down.
CAACATTGCTCCCGCTGACGATGGATCCCGCTCGGGTGCACCGTTGCGAGCCCGGAAACATCGCTTCGTTGGTGTCGTTTACCAGCGCATTGAAATTCGAATCCGTGCTTACCTGCACCTGGCAGTCGTTCGGGTCAGGAACCGTAAAGGACAGGACCGCCTGCGTGGGGCTGGTCCCCTGGACCACGACGTTCGGGACCTGCGCCCAGCCGCACGCCGCGCACGAAACGGCCGCGGAAATCCGCAGAATAAGCATGAGGGACGCACCTCCGGAGGGATTCATGATCGTCACCATATTGCTAGCGCCGAACGCCGCCACGTGCTTGCAGCCACGCAAACATAGAAGTAGGAGGCATCGGCGGACCACGTTCCCGGTGTGCACGCGGTCGCCGCAGTCGGCGGAACGGGCGCCCGCAGGCCCACCTGGGACGCATCCACGCTCAATATGGTTTCCCCCGACACTTCCGTGCTCATCATTCCCAGCCCCGGAACCACGGCCTTTGTGCTCAGGAATCCCCTGCGGTCTGCCCCTCCGTTAGTATCCCAGACGCCGCTGGTCGCCGTCCACGTCGCCAGCGGAATTGAATCCGGAGGGAATGCGGTGACGCCGCTTTGCGACATGCACCCCGACGAGCACAGCACCGTCATCACGTGCCCCACCGTCAGCGTCCCGTTGCTCGAAATGTAGATGTAGGCCGTTCCCGAACCGCCGCTGATGGTCGCTGTCGCCCCGCTCTGGAATGTGTAGGTCACATTCCCAAACCGAATGTTGCAGTGCGTCGCGAGCGAGCATTGCGACCCGATTACCAGCGTCACGCTGCCGCTCTGCGATACCGCGAAGTCTCCCAGTTGGACCGTGTCCGCAGCCCCTCCGCCTCCTGCTTCGGTGGTCCAGTTGTTCGCGGCCGTGCAGGCGTACAGGTTCGACCCCGCCGGGGCGTCGTTCTTGAAAAACATCTCACCCTGAGCGCACGCCAACGGCAGCGTGATGCCGGATTTGAGTGGTCTCGTGGTGTTGGCGCCGGTGAAGTCGACGCTCTTGCTCTGGGTTCGCAAATCCACCAGCGTCTGGCTCGCCGCCGCTCCGCCCAAACCAATCAGGATCATCAGGATTTTCCAGGATCGTTTGCTCATGCCTAAACAACCTCTCGATTGGCAGTGTATTTCCCACCCGTTTGGTGCGCCGCCGGGACTAAATCGTATGTCCTTGAGAACACGAGACTTCGGAACCTAAGTCTGGCAGCGACCTTGAGTAGGGCCGCGGACCCTTGGTCTCACAGCAATCTGGATGATTCAGCCTGGGCCTTGCGAAAGACGACCGAAATGTTCGGCGAGACCACTGTGCCCATGCAGTGAGACACAACTTTCATCCCCAGAGCGGCGACGTTTTTGATCGCGGGGTGCCGCGGGCTCAACTGGGATCGCCACAGATCGACGCGGTCCCCGGTAAGAGGGCGCAACTCGACCGCATCCGGTCCGAGGTTTCTTCGGATCTCCCGCTCCGTGCTGCCGCGAATGCCGCGGCGCAAGAGTGTTTCCCAGGACTCGGTCTTGTCGATTCGCTCGCTGAATCTCCGGGCTGCGAGAAGCGCCAGGCGCGCGGGCAGATAATTCAGCAGGGGGAGCCCGGTGGTGTGGGCCTCGATGGGGAAATACCGGTGCGGCGTCTGGTTCACGCACAGCACTCCCCCCGCACGAACGGCGTGCCATAGCAGAGGGAGAATGGTCTTTCGTTCGCGCGGCAGCAGATGCTCGACTACCGCGCTCAGCACGATCACGTCGAACGAACCGCAATCACCGGGAAGTTGCGTGCCGGAGGGCGATTGCAAAAAGCGGACGTTCGGGTACCGGTAGTGCTCCAGTCGTTCGCGGGCAATCGTCAGAAGCGCGGGATCGAGTTCGATGCCGATGATCTCCGTCTCGGGAAACATTCGTGCCAGGATCATCGTAGAAGCGCCCGAGCCGCAGCCGAAGTCCATCACCCGGGCGCCTCGAAACAAGGCTTCATCGAGAAAACCGAGGAGGTCGTCCCGCAGCCAGCGCTGCACATACTGCGGGTCTTCGTCGCGGGCGATCTCGTCACAAAGATAATCCGGTCCCTTGATCTTCAGGATGTGGCCAATCAGGTCCACCGGATAGGTCGTCAGAACGCTGCGGCGGCTGATGTAGATCGGTCGCCGGGGAAAGATTTCCACCTCGCTGCGCCCGCTGCCGGCCGGCCGGATTTCCACGTCGGCGTCCGGATGCGTCAACCTCGTCGGCACACTCGGCACGGCGCCAATCACGCCGACTTCGCAGCGCTCACTGCGAGAGCTGACGACCATCGCCGCGACCTCGGTACGGAAAACGGCGCCTTCCATCCGATTCGCGAAAGCCTCAAAAGCACCCGGTAGACCAGCCTTCTCGCCTGCGCAGAAGTCCCATGCAAATTCAACGTGTGGAAGTCCAGGCCTCCGATG
>JBGPLI010000142.1:0-15173 GCA_041486445.1 Bryobacteraceae bacterium | reverse complement strand
CGTGATGTTGGAAGAAAGCGATGGTATCGATCAAGTCACCCTTTCCCGATGGCAAGCGCGCGTCAATATTTGACAGCTGCATGGACATTAACCGGCGAAACATAATCTCGATCGCGGATCTGACCAACGAAGAGATCGAAGAAATCTTCAAGCTGGCAGATTCGGCGCAAAAACTGCGCACGGATAGTGTCGCCAACGGGCAAATCATGGCGACCTTGTTTTATGAACCGAGCACACGCACCCGCTTGTCCTTCGAGTCGGCGATGCAGCGCCTCGGGGGTTCGGTCATCAGTTGCTCGGACATGAAAGCCTCTTCGGCGGCCAAGGGCGAGAGCGTCGCCGATACCGCCAAGGTTGTTTCGAGTTATGCTGACGTGCTGGTTGTCCGCCACTACTGGGACGGCGCCGAGACTCTCGGAAAAGAGTACAAGGACGTGCTGCGGATCGGAAAAGTGGCGTGGGACGTGTACTTCATTTTTTCGCCAGGCATGCGCTGGGGCTCGGCCGGCGCACCGCGGCCGGATTTCTGGATGCACCAGATGAGCCGGGTGCGGGAAGCGCCGGAGCTCGACCCGAAAGTGTTCGCGGCCGAGGTGGCCAAGCGCACGGCGGGTCGTTAGCGGAGAAATCCCGCGTCGAAGCAGTTGCCGGAGGGGCGCCTGGCAGCATTCCTGGTTGAGGCCGGCCGAGGAGAGAAGGGTGCTGCCACCGAGCGCCGCGTTGGTAATCATTGACGTCCAGAAGGCGATCGATCATCCGAGCTGGGGACGTCGGAACAACCCGGCCGCGGAAAAGAACATCGCCCGCCTCCTGTCGACGTGGCGACGCACCGGCAGGCCGATTGTCCACGTCCGTCATCTTTCTCGCGAGCCGCATTCTACCTATCGCCCCGGCCAGGAGGGCTGCGAGTTCAAAGACGTGGTTCGGCCGCATGATGGCGAGGTCGTGATCGTCAAGCACACCAACAGCGCGTTCATCGGTACGGAGCTAGAGGTGATACTGCACAGCCAGGGGATCTTCACCCTCGTCATTTGTGGAGTCATCACCAACAATGGACCCGGAACAGCTGGAGCTCGGACGCAGTGACGGGTTCTGAAAATGATCGCCCGGCGACGGAAACAGAAAACGATGAGTCGAGCGCAACTGGAACAGAAGGTTGGCCGCGGAAGATAACCGCTGGCCCAGTCCCCTCTACTTCCATTCCGCCGTGAAGATGTTGAACTCGTATTTGCCGACCGCCTTGTAGTCGGTCACGAACACGACCTTCTTCCCGTCCGGTGAAAACTCGGGGAACGATGTGAAGCCCCCGAAGTGGGTCACCTGCTCGAGGCCCGAGCCGTCGGGGTTGATCATGTACAGCTCGAATTGGCGGCCATCGCACTTGTCCTTGTTCGAGGAAAACAGAATCTTCTTGCCGTCCACGGTGAATGTAGGGGCGAAGCTGGCGCATCCGAAATTGGTGAGCTGCTTCTGATGCGAGCCGTCGCTGTCGGCGATCCACAGCTCCATCTTCATGGGCGTAGTCAGGTTGTCCTTCAGCAAGGCACGATAGCTGGAGACCTTCTCCGGCGTGTCCGGGCGATAGGCGCGCCACACCATCTTCGATCCGTCGCGCGAGAACACCGGGCCGCCGTCGTAACCCTCCCCGGTCGTGATCCGTTTCTTCGCGGAGCCGTCCGTGTTCATCGTCCATATATCGAGGTCGCCCGAGGCGAGCGAGGTGAAGAGCATCCTGCCGGTCTTCCAGTTCACCGTCACCTCGGCGTCGTAGCCGGGCGCGGTGGTGAGCTTCTTCTCGATCTTGCCCGTTTCATCGGCCAGGTAAATGTCGAAGCCGGGATAGACCGCCCACACGTAGCCTCTGCTGCGGTCGGCCGGAGCCGGGCACGCCGGGCCGGCTTCGTGGGTAGAGGCGTAGACGAAGTGCTTGTTGTCGGCGAGAAAATAGCCGCACGTCGTCACACCCTTGCCGGTCGAAACCATGTGCACGTTCGATCCGTCGGCGTTCATGATGTATTCCTGGTCGCACTGGTTGCCGTCGCGCGTCGATTGGAAGATGAGGCGCTTGCCGTCGGGGGCCCAGTAGGCTTCGGCGTTCTGGCCTCCGAACGTCAGTTGCTTCAGGTTGTCCAGATGCGCGGCCGTCTGCGCCCAGCACGCCAGCGGTAGCAGGAAGAGAATTTTCCTCATAGACGACCATTGTAGAACGTGTTAAGCATTAGAAGATGAAGCTCGGGATCGACTTCGGCACCACGCGTATCGTGGTTGCCGCCGTGGATCGCGGCAACTACCCTCTCGCGCCCTTTGAAACGGCCGACGGAGTGTTCGAGTGGTTCCCCTCGCTGGTGGCGCTCCGCGGCTCCGAATTCCGCTTCGGATGGGATGCCTGGAACGCGCAAGGCGAGCCTGGCTGGATCATCCTTCGTTCGCTCAAACGGTATCTGGAAAGCGCCGGACCAGAGACGCGCGTCGCCGCCGGCGGCGCGATGGTCCCCGTTGCCGATTTGTTGCAGGGATTGGCGGGCGCCTTGCGCCGCGCCCTGGAAGCGCGCTTCGGCACGAAGGAGCCCCTGGAGGCGATGCTCGGCGTACCCGCCAACGCCAACAGCAACCAGCGATTCCTCACCGTGGACGCTTTCCGCCGCGCCGGATTCTCGGTGCTGGGGCTGCTGAATGAGCCTTCGGCCGCTTCCATCGAATTCGGACATCGCCAGCGCTTCACGGGCCGCCTGCTGGTGTACGACCTGGGCGGCGGCACCTTCGACGCATCGCTGGTCGAGCTGGACGGCGCCACGCACACCGTGCTCGAATCGGTGGGAATCCCGACGCTCGGCGGCGACGATTTCGACCTGATTCTGGCGGAGCTGGCGGTGGGAGAGGACGTGCTCGGCTCGCTCGATCTTACCGAGTTGTTCCGCCTGGATGAGGAATGCCGGCGGCAGAAGGAGTCTCTGCATCCGAACTCGCGCAGGATCGTGATCGATCTGGACGTGGTGCGCGAAGGCATGGGGCAGGCGACGATTCCCGTGGCGGACTTCTACGAGCGCTGCCAGCCTCTGCTCGACCAGACTATCGCGGCCACGCGGCGGCTGGCGGGCGAGAGTCTCGATGCTCTCTACGTCACCGGCGGAGGCAGCGAGCTGCCGCTGGTGGCCCGGGTGCTGCGCGAGGAGTTCGGACGCAAGGTGAAGCGCAGCGAGTATACCCGCTCGGCCACGGCGATCGGGCTCGCGATTCAGGCCGACGCGACCTCCGGTTACCGGTTGCGCGAAATGTTCACGCGCAACTTCGGCGTGTGGCGCGAAGGCGAGGCCGGCCGGCGCATGATCTTCGATCCGATTTTTCCGCGCGGCACGCGGCTGCCGGGCGCGGGCGAGCCGCCACTGACCGTGTGCCGGAGCTATCAACCGGTGCACAATCTCGGCCACTTCCGGTATCTGGAAGCCAGCGAGGCGGGCGAGGACGGCCAGCCCTCCGGCGACATCACGATGTGGGACGAGATCGTGTTTCCTTTCGATCCGAAGCTTGCCGACCTGCCATCGTTCGAAGGCGTGCCGGTGGAACATTGCGAGCGCGCCGCCGTTCAGGAGATCGAGGAGCGATACGCGTGCGACGCGGCGGGCGCGGTGACGGTGACCATCCGGAATCTGGCGTCGCGGTATGGCCGCGAGTTCCGGCTGGGCCGCTGGAGCGGGAAGACCGCGGTGATCAGTCCGGCGGCGCGAAGGAAGGCTAGCCGGGCCGCGTCGTGATGTTTCTCATGGTTCACATCATTTCGGATGCGGGACAACGTCGCGAATCACGTACGCGTCGTCCGTGATCTTAAAGTAGAACCGCCAACCCTTGTTGACCCGAGCCTGCCAGATATCGCGGGCTTCGTCGTACTTCTTGGAGTGGAGCGACGGGTGGTGCAGATCGCGCTCCAAAAAGGCGAGCTGTTTATGGAACGCTTTGCGCACCAGCTTCGGGGCGTCGGCGATCGCGATCGATGCGCGATTCGAGAGAACGATCTTCATCGGCGCGCGCGTACTTATTTTGGCTTCTTGGCTGCCCGCTCCCTGGCGAGACGCTCAACAAGGGCGGAGGCTTGTCTTGCGGTGAAGGGACCGTGGACGCGGCCGGCCTTGATATCCTCTTCGGCTTTCGCCAGGCGCCTGTCGATGATGCGCCGCTGCTCCGGCGTATATTCGTCATCCACAGCCGGAGCCTTCGGAAGGATAGCGATGACACCGCCAAATGCTTTGAATTCCAGTTCCTCCCCGCGCTTAAACCCCGCCCGCCGAAGAGCGGCTGAAGGAACGACAACGGGATGCTTGTTCTTGACGGCGACAGGCATGGTGGTTACTGCTCAGCCGGGGAAAGAACTCCTATCGGGACTCCCCCATTTGACTATAAGAGTAGCAAGTTCGCGAGCTTCCTCAAGAGGCCGTTGCCTTCTTGACGGAGAATGGGCGAGCCTAGCGTGCTTTCGGCCGGGTCTGCATCTCACGCCGCAAGACTTCGTTGATGTAGGTTTGGTACTTCTTTCCTTGCGACCGGAACCACGCCAGCACATCGGCATCCACGCGAATGCTGATTTGCTGCTTCACTGGTCTGTAGAACCGCCCCACGTAAACATCGCCAGGGAAGGGCCTCATCGCGGGAGCGTCGGAATAGTCGATCCTGGAATCCGGAGTTCTGGAGAGCCTTTCGAGCTCCGCGCGCTCGCGGTTACCGATAGGATTCGTAAAGAGCGCGCTCGCCGAGCGCCGCTTTTCTCGCGGAGATGATGCGGATTTTTTCTTCGCCATTTTCTGCCTCGACCGTGTGAACCACCAACAGAATAAGAATGCCGCCGGCCAAACCGATGGTATGCCAGCGTGGCTGGCCGTCAACCACTCGCTCCACGTAAGAGACGGCGGCGGGGTCTTCAAACACCCGCACTGCCGACTCGAACGAAACACCGTGCTTTCGCCGGTTGACGCGATTCTTGGTCTCATCCCAGGCGAAAACCATTGTATATACGAAATAGTATCACATCGCGGTCGTTCCCAGTCCACTCTTGGACCGCCAACTTTCCTCTGAGCCCCGTTTTGGTGTATTCTTCGAAATGCCTGGGGCCTCGACGGAAAACCCCAGCCCACGGGAGAACCTATGCGTTGGAGAAACTTCGCGGTAACAGTTCTGGCATTGCTGGCGCTCAGTTGGATGCTCTCCGGTTTCGCGGCGGTGACGGACCCGCCCACGGCGGCGCAGAAAGTCGCCCGCTCGAGCAACATGGGCTTGGTGGGCTATAACGACCTTCAGGCGCGCAGCGCCTATCAGCCCATCGTCGAGAAGCAGGGCAACCGCTGGATCGCCTACATCGGCCACCACGGCGGCGAGGCCATGAACCCGCTCACCGGCAAGATGGAGCCCAACGGCACTTCGCTCGTCGACGTCACCGATCCCAAGCGTCCGCGATACCTCGCGCATATTCCGGGCGAGCCCAAGGACCGCGCCGGAGAGGCCGGCGGAGCCTCCATGGTGCGGGTGTGCAGCGGCGACGAGCTTCCGCACGCGCAGAAGGGCAAGTTCTACCTGTTGCGCGCCTACGGCAACACGGCGCACGAAATCTGGGACGTCACCGACCCGGCCAAGCCCAGCAAACTGACTGTGATCGTCAGCGGCCTCCGCGACACGCATAAGAATTGGTGGGAATGCGACACCGGCATCGCTTACCTGGTTTCCGGTCCGGTCGAGTGGCGCGTCCCGCGCATGTCGCAGATCTACGACCTGAGCGACCCGGCCAAGCCCGTGTTCATCCGCAACTTCGGTCTGCCCGGACAGCAACCCGGCGGAACTGGCAAGTCGCCCGACGGCCTGCACGGCGCGATCTCGATGGGCGCGCAAAGCAATCGCGTGTACTTCGCCTACGGCAACGCGCGGGATGGCATCGTCGAGATCGTCGACCGGCAAAAGCTGTTGACCGGACCCAAGGAGCCCACCGTGGAAAACCTTAACTACCCGGTGATCTCCCGTTTCGATCTGCCACCCGATATGGGCGCGCATAACATTCTGCCGATGCTCCGCATGAATCTCACCGAAATGGCCAAGCAGAAGGACGGCAAGCTGAAGGATTTCATCATGCTCATCGGCGAGACCACGCCGAATGAATGCCAGGAACCCCGGCAGATGGCGCGGTTCTTCGACATCACTACGGAAAAGATGCCCGTGGGCGTATCCACCTGGACGGTTCCGGAGGACAGCGGCAACTTCTGCACCGCCGGCGGACGCTTCGGCACCCACTCCACGCAAGAGAATCTCACGCCCATCTATTACGATCGAGTGGCGTTCGTGGCCCATTTCAACGCGGGCGTGCGCGCGGTCGACATCCGCGATCCCTACCGGCCCCGGGAGATCGGCTACTACATCCCCGCCGTCACGGATAAGACCGATGTGCGCTGCGTCGGCCAGGGCGACAACCAGCATTGCAAGACCGCGATCCAGACCAACAACCTGGATGTGGACGATCGCGGCTACATCTACGCGGTCGACCGCGCCAACACCGGAATGCACATCCTCGAGCTCGCGGGGCCGGCGCGCGCGGCGGCCGATTTCAGCAAGGCCGCGCGGTAGAGATTTTCGTCGAGGAGGTCCGTATGAGGTTCTCCGCTTGTGCAAGCGCGACGGTGCTCGCCGCATTGCTGACACCCGCTTTCGCGCAGAAAAAAGCCTGGGATCCACCCCGCAGAGCCGACGGCCAGCCCGACATCGAAGGCATCTGGACCAACCAGACCATCACGCCATTCGAGCGGCCGAAGGAGTTCGCGGACAAGCCTTTTTTTACAAAGGAAGAAGCGGCTACATTTGAGAAGCGATTCGTCGAGCAGCGCAACGCGGACCGCCGCGACGGAGGCAGCGACGCCGATCTCGCCCGCGCTTATAACGACCTTTGGTGGGACTGGGGAACCAGGGTCGCCAAGACGATGCAGACCTCGATGGTGGTGGATCCGCCGGACGGGAGAGTCCCGCCTTACACCGAGGCAGCGCAGAAGCGCATCGCCGCCCGCAACCAGGCCATCAAGGATCGGTGCCAGCACACCACCTGCGTGCAGAGCGTCTTCGATTTCCTTCCGCTCGACGGTCCCGAGGACCGGTCCCTGATGGACCGCTGCATCCAGTTTCCCGACGCCGCCATCCCGATGCTTCCCGGCGCGTACAACAACAACTATCAGATTGTGCAAGCCCCCGGATACGTGACCATTCGCATGGAAATGATCCACGATGTGCGCGTCATTCCTCTGGATGGGCGTCCGCACCTGCCGCAAAACATCCGCCAGTGGCTGGGAGATTCGCGCGGGCACTGGGAAGGCAATACCCTGGTGGTCGAGACCACGAATTTCACCGACCAGACCAGGTACAGAAACACCACCCGGGACATGCGCCTGACGGAACGCTTCACGCGCGTGGACCCGGAGACGATGATTTACAAATTCACCGTGAACGATCCGGCGACGTTCGCCAGACCCTGGACCGCGTCGCTGCCCATGATGAGAACCAAGGGACCCATCTTCGAGTTCGCATGCCATGAGGGCAACTACGGGATGGAGGGAATGCTCTCCGGGGCCCGCGCGCAGGAGAGGGTCGCACACTGATTATGTCCGGTGTATACTGAATCCCAGCCGGGAGGCACGATCGAATCCCGGCGGACTTCCGAACAGGAGAACAGGCAATGGAAAGTGTCATCGCGAAACTGCTTCAGGACTTCGAAAAGGGGAAGATGAACCGTCGGCAGCTCATTCAGAGCCTCAGCGTAGCGGCAGCCTCGGCGGCCGGGATGGCGCCGGCGGCCCAGGGCGCGGGCAAGCTCGAGGCGCTCTACGTCAACCACATCTCTTATCAGGTGAACGATTACAAGAAGGTCCGCGACTTCTACGTGGATCTGTTGGGTATGAAGGCCACCGAGGACGACGGAAAACAGTGCCGCCTGATCTTCGGCAACAACATGCTCATCCCTCGTAACCGGGCTAACGGCGGCGCATCCAAAGTGGATCACATTGCCTACACCGTCACCAACTGGGACGCGGAGAAGGAAGCGCTCGAGGCCGAGCTGAAGCGCCGCAACTTGACATATACGGGGACCGCCAAGACCAGCTTCCAGGTCAAGGACCCGGAGGGGATGGGGGTGCAGTTCGGCGGACTGCATCAATAAGATTCGGCTCGGTAGTGAGGGTGTTATCTTTTAGCAAGCTGGAGGTGTATCCATGAAAAACTCAAGAAGACAAATGCTCCGGATCGGCGCGGCGCTGGGCGGCGGCCTGCTGGCCAAGCGCGAGAAGGCGCTGGCGGAGACCGGTCCGGGCGCGCTGGGGATCCCTCTGGGTCCCTATGGCGAGCGGTCGCCGTTTGAGAAAGCCGTGCGCTGGAGGCGCGATAGCAAGACGCCCGAGACGGGTTCCAGCTTCACACCTCTGGGGGATTCGGTCGGCACCCTCACACCATCTTCGTTGCATTACGAGCGGCATCACTCCGGGATTCCCACCATCGACCCGGCCCAGCATCGGCTGGTGATTCACGGGATGGTGGAGCGCCCGCTCTCGCTCACCGTGGCCGACATCCGGCGGCTGCCTTCGGTGACGCGAACCCACGTCATGGAGTGCGGGGGCAACAGCGGATCGGAATGGGCGGACAAGACCGGACCCGACGTCCAGCGCAGCCACGGCCTGACCAGTTGCAGCGAGTGGACCGGCATCCCTCTGTCGCTGCTGCTGCTCGAGGCCGGCGTGAAGGCGGGCGCCACCTATGTGATCGCCGAAGGGGCCGATGCCTGCCGCATGGAGCGCAGCATCCCCATCGCGAAAGTGTCGGAAATCCTGGTCGCCTACGGGCAGAACGGCGAGGCGCTTCGTCCCGCGCAAGGCTATCCGCTGCGGCTGCTGATTCCCGGCTGGGAGGGGAACTCCAACGTCAAATGGCTTCACAGCCTGAAGCTCACCGATCAGGCGTACATGGCAAGGGATGAAACCGCGAAGTACACGGACCTGATGCCGGACGGCAAGGCGCGCATCTTCACGTTTCAGATGGAGGCGAAGTCGGTCATCACGTATCCGTCGGGCGGCCAGACGCTGCCGGGACCGGGCCTCTACGAGCTGACCGGCCTGGCGTGGTCGGGCCGCGGAAGGATCGAGCGCGTGGACGTCACCATCGACGGAGGGAAGAGCTGGGTGAAGGCGAATCTGCAAGAGCCGCGCCTTCCCATCGCGTGGACGCGCTTCCGGCTGCCATTCCAATTTGACGGCCGCGAGGCCGTGATCGCTTCGCGCGCCACCGATGAAAGCGGCTACGTGCAGCCGACGCGGGACGCGCTGATTGCGGTGCGCGGCGTGAATTCCGGCTATCACTACAACGGCATCAAGCTGTGGAAAGTGAAGGCCGACGGGAGCGTGATCAATGTGGAGGCGTAGCCTGCTGATCGTGGCGGGCGCAGCCGCGCTGTGGGCGCAATCGCCCAAGTACGGAGTGGGAAAGGCGCCGTCCTCCGAGGAGATTCGCGGCCTGGGGATGGCGATCGCGCCGGACGGCACCGGCCTGCCTGAAGGCTCGGGAACGGTCGCCGAGGGGCGGGATCTTTTCGTTTCCGATTGCGCCCGTTGCCACGGCGCAAAAGCGGAGGGCGATATCGGGCCGCAGCTTGTGGGCGGGCAAGGCACGCTGGCGACGGCGAAACCCGTGAAGACCGTTGGGAGCTATTGGCCCTACGCGACCACCGTGTGGGACTTCATCAACCGCGCCATGCCCTTCGATCGTCCGGGTTCGCTCAAGCCGTCGGAAGTGTACTCGCTGACGGCATTCCTTCTGAACGCCAACGGCATCATCGACGCCAACCAGGTGATCGACGCCAAGACGCTGCCGAAGGTGAAAATGCCCAACCGCGACGGCTTCGTCGCGGATCCCCGGCCGGACGTGGGCGACAAGGCGAAAGCGAAGAAGTAGGTTTTGTGGGGCGGCTTTTCAAGCTGCGTGCCGGTTTTTAACCGGCATTTTACTTCAGTCGCCGAAAACCATTCGACCCATCTGATCGCTCAGGCGCTTCACTTCTTCAGAGTCGGTGGACTCTCACCGAGCGGGGCGGGGAGGCTGGCTTTCCATCACGACCCGCAGAATGCGGTTGATGCGCGTCTGGTAGCCCCTGCCGTTACGCTTGAGCCAGGCCAGCACGTCCGCGTCGAGGCGGATGGTCAATTGCTTCTTCACGGGAGGCCAAGCTGCCGTCGCCTTTTTCAGGAACGATTTGTCGAGAGACGGAATATCCGAATAGTCGAACTCGGCATCCTTCATCCGGTCAATCCGCGCCAAGTCGCTTTTGATAGATTTCTTGCTCACGCCGGTTTCCTTTCCTCATGGAGATGATGCGCGTTCCCTCGTCGCGCGGCGCGTGGGAGATCACGACCAACCGCCCGGCGAGCAGCCCTAGAGTGATGGCCGTTCTTCTGCATCATCGAAGCGGTCATCCACGAACGTGATGCACGGCCCGGAAAACACCGCTTCGGCGTCCTCAAACCTCAAGCCATGCTTGGCGAAATTGCTGCGGTTCTTCGCTTCATCCCATTCGTATCTCATCCTTATTGTAACTCCTTTTGTAGTTACAGGGGAAACCGCCGCAATCCTCTGAACGCCAACGGCGGCATCGACGTCAACCGGGACAGGGCGAGGGCGAAGAAGATCCTCAGGATTGCGGCTTGCCGTCACCTTCGCGGCGGATCAGTGCGTCCACGATCCGAATGAGTGTGTTCAATCGCTCGTCGGTGTGCGCGCCCAGCTCGGCGGTTTCACGGATGCGGTCCGCCGCTGCCCTTTGCGCCTGGGCCAGCGCCAGGATGGCGCCGGAGATCTCCGCGCGAAATTCGGCAAATTGCTCGGTATGAGCGAGCTGCTGCCGGGCGATCTGAGCCGTCAAGTCGCGCAACTGTTCCATTTCAACCTGAAAGCTCGCTTGTCTCTCCAGCAGGAATTGGATGGTTTCTTCGGTGTCCACGCTCTTCAGTCTATCGCGCGGCCAGCAGCGCCCGCAGGTGCCGTGCACGCTCCGGCGACCGGAGCTGCCGCAGCGCCTTGGCTTCGATCTGGCGGATGCGCTCGCGCGTGACGTCGAACTCCTGGCTAACCTCCTCCCGGAAAGCTATTCGTCAGATGCAAAGATCTTGAACGGTATAACAAATACGTACTATTGTTCTGGGTCAGTCGTTGATCGGTTTTCAAGTGACTACTGAGGCTAATTGAGCCAAGTGATCCTTGTGGGCTGCGTCTGCTCGCAGGATATGGCGTCCGTGACTCCGGAAGCGATCTGGGCGCACGCATTCTGTCGCGCGGCACGCAAGGCGGAGGCCTCACTCAAACCCGACGCCGTGCCGCATGATGTACTCCCATGAAAGCCCATGCAGACTTCTACGCGACGGCCGGTTGGGTTGGTTGCAGAAGGTTCCGCAATCGTCCCCTCGATTCGCCAGCCATCGTCAAACAGCCGGAATCTAGTCATGGCCTGGTATGTAGTCGCATCCGCTCGCAGGCTGCGACCGATTTCATTGATCGGCTTCCATGTCCAAGTGAACTCTACCTGAGCTTGTCCTTGTTCGCCGGTGGCAACGCCAGTGACTGTGACCAGTTTCCGTTGTGCCACGCGAAAGAAATAACGTTTATGCAACTCGCTCGCGGTTGCCTGGCTCCGAGATACCCGTTCGCGACCGAGCTTAGTCACTTCGATGGTAGAAACCAGCTCGGACCTGCCGATCGAGACGAGCCCCAGTTTCTCCAATACCTGGTACTCTTCCATCTCGCCTGGCTCGAAAACCGCCCGCGGACCAACCACGACCTCGATCTCGCGATAGCCTTCAGAAAAAAAGGGAGCACCCCCAAGAATCTCCGCAGCACGATCACGAGAAAGGTGCCGGGTTCCCGCACACGCAACAAGTAAGAATGGCAAAGGCCACAACACCTTTGCAAGATGCGCTTTTTCCTCTCGCCTCACTTGGAACCACTCATTCCATTCTCCCTACTGAACGGGAATTGACACGGTGTTGGATTCACCGCCGACCACAATCAGCTCTAGCTGCACTTTCCCTGAGACTCCGACTGGCACGCGCACATTGATTTGGAATACTCCAATGAAGCCGGGGGCCAATCCAGCGAAATCGGGAGAAACAGCCACATTGCCGAACCTCACGGTTGCGGGCACGGGAAGGCTCACTAACGTGTCGAGTGGGGCCGGCATTCCTGACGGAACTGTCGGCGAGACAGGTCCCAACCCGGTGGCGTAGATTATAAGAGTGTCACCCGCTGTGGCGGGCTCCGCGTCGCCCACCAATCTTCCTGTAGCTGCATTGAAGATGATCGCTGTCGTTCCGGAAGTGAAGATGCCCGGACGATAGGGTGATAAAGCGAGCGGCACGGGGACGCTGGGAAGATTGCCACTCGACACAACGATTTGTGCCGTGTCCGCATTCGTTTCCACAGGTATTTGGAAATTCACCTGAGTTGGCGAGACAAAGAACAACGGAGCCAATAGTCGATCCACCCAGACTTGAGTCTGCGCCAGCGAGGTTGGCAGAGGCACAGAGTCGGCGCTAAGTCCCTGTGCGCTGAGGTTTGAGCCGACAATCGCTGCTACTGAACCAGCGGACAAAGGCGCCGGCCCGAAACCGGCGGCATTCTGAATCCCAGCACTCGTTAGCTGGGGCGTTACTGGGGTGTCGGGACTGACCGTCGCGAAGTAAGAGCCCACGTTTTCCGCGGCGCAGCGATGCGTCACGCCGAGGTAAAGGTGCACGGCACTTGGAGGCACGACGATTCTTTTTGGGGTTGCGGCAGCAGTGTATCCGCTGCCGATATAGAAGGGCTGCTGCAATAATGGGGCGATCCTTGCGCTATCTCGGCTCGCGGGACTAGTGAAGTCCAATCTGGGAGGCGTGTTGTTCGGGTCGATTCGGTTGCCTAAGAACAGGCCGATTAGGGAGAGCGCCGGAGCCGCAATATCACCAATACCAGGGAAGCTGAAGAATCCACTTCCGAGAGAGGTGTCACGTGAGCCGTCTGGTGATGTCGTGGGTGCCTGACCGCTTTCTCCCATGCTTCCTGAAGCGATGATCCTGAGTTCTTGTCCGACCACAAGCGGGACCGAGACTTCCGCCGGCGAGTTGAGCGGCGCAGAACTCCCACAGTTTTGTGTCTGTGCGCCCGCGGATTGTCCAGCGAGTCTCAAATCGGCGACGCCGGGGACAACAAGAGGGTTCCCGGAGAGGATGGGGATGGGAACCGCCGAAACTCTCACGGAGAACGAACCCGTGTTGCCCACTGGGCATCGAGATGTCACGCCAAGGAACAGATGGGCGGCCCCCGCTGGTGTTACAACGACTCGTGGTGTGCCGTCAGGCGTCGATCCAGTGCCAATGAAGAACGGCTGCTGCAGTAATGGACGCAGAACTTGGATATCCCTGCTGCCGCCAGTAAAATCGAGCCCGGGCGGAGTGGCCGCCGGATCGATACGGGATCCAAGAAACATTCCAATCAAAGACAATGTGGGCGCCCCGATGTCGCCAATGCCAGCGAAGGAGAAAAATCCCGAGCCCAAAGTCGTCGTTCTCGCTCCCCCTTCCGGGCGGATTTGCGGGGCTTGTCCGCTTTCACCCACCGTTCCAGAACCAGAAAACAGGAGGCCTTGCCCCGCAGTTAGAGGTATCCCTACTTCCGCCGGCGAGTTGAGCGGCGCAGAACTCCCACAGTTTTGTGTCTGTGCGCCCGCGGATTGTCCAGCGAGTCTCAAATCGCCGAAGCCCGGGACCGTTACCGTGGTTTGCGCTCCGAGTGGCACCGATGCGCAAGCAAGCAGCAGGAGAAAAAACAACAACCGTGGGGGTTTCGCCGTGTGGAATACCAGAAAATGGACCCGGTTCATCTCGTTCCTCCTTTTGACTGAGCTTGACGCCATTTTGATTCTCAAGGTTTCTAGAAAAACCTGCGGACCAGCTTAAAATGCTTTCATTAGAGACACTCAATTATACTCGTATAGTCGAAGATTCCTACGCTGACAATGCTTGCAAAAGCTGCTACACCGCCGCTGCTCGAACTGCGTCAGGCCAGCAATAGGCCGACAACCTTGGAAGCCAGTTCTTCCCGAGCTACAACGGGGAGGAAAGCCGCGCCAGGATCTCGGCCGGCACGCGGCCTCGAAGTTCGGGATGAACCTCCAGCAACCGTTCGATATCCAGTAGATCCTTGCGCCGCTTGCTCGCGCGGCGTTGGAGATCCTGCGCAGCCCAGATCTTGCCGTCCAAAACGTCCTCAACCGCGCCAACCGGCAGGCGCAGACCCAAAACATCACGCATGGACGCGCGATCCGGGAACCCGAAGTAGCGGGGATCGGTCTGAATCTGCACCCGGAGTTGCGAATCCGGCGCCGACACGTTCAGGCTGTGCGGGAACCGTTCGACGTGAAAACGGCCGCCGAGCAGCCGCTCAACTTCGGGCAGTTGATCCACAGCCACCACCAAATCCAGGTCGAGGCTGACCAGCGGCTCGGCGTACGCATTCACTCCTTGCCCGCCGACCACACAATATCGGATCTGGTGTTCGTGAAGAAGCCCGATCAGGCCTTCGAGAAAATTCGCCTGATCCATGGCCACCGCTTTCCAAAACGCGAGGGCCTGCATAGAGGCGCCAGTCTATCGCGCCGCCAGCAGCGCCCGCAGGTGCCGCGCGCGCTCCGGCGACCGGAGCTGCCGCAGCGCCTTGGCCTCGATCTGGCGGATGCGCTCGCGCGTGACGTCGAACTCCTGGCCGATTTCCTCGAGCGTGTGCTCGCGCTCGCAGCCGATGCCGAAACGCAGCCGGATCACCTTCTCCTCCTTGGGAGAAAGCGTCTTGAGGATGTTGGCGGTCTCGTCGCGGACGTTGGTGTCGATCACCGCATCGACGGGCGAACCCACCCAGCGGTCCTCGATCAGGTCGCCCAGCGCGCTCTCGCCGTCGCGGCCCACCGGCGTTTCAAGCGACACCGGATCGCGCGAGATGGTCTTGAGCTTCTGGACTTTCTCGACCGGAATCTCCATCCGGCGGCTGATCTCGTCGTTGGTGGGCACGCGGCCCAGCTCCTTTTCGAGCTCGCGCGTGGCGCGCAGGAACTTGTTCATGCTCTCGTTCATGTGAACGGGAATGCGGAT
>JBGPLI010000141.1:0-15632 GCA_041486445.1 Bryobacteraceae bacterium | reverse complement strand
ACGCTCACCCAGACCAGCGCGATCCAGCCGAGCTTTCGCATCCACGCGCGCGGGTCCGTGCGCCACAACCAAATCGCCAGGCCGATGGTCAGCAGGCCGATGGTTGCGCCCGCCATGCGGTGGCCGTGCTCGAACAACACGCCGCCGGTCATGGGTGGCATCACTTGCCCGTAGGAGAGAGGCCAATCCGGCACCGACAGGCCGGCTTCCTTGCTGGTAACGGTGGCCCCAGCGACGAGAAGAAAGAGAGTGCACACCGAAAGCAGGATCGCGTAACGGTGTAACCAGAAACTTTCCATAATGACAATAATAGGCGGGCAGCGCCTTCTTTGATTGTACCGCTACAGCGGCTACACTGAAACCGAAGCATGGAAAACTCCTTCATGGCAAAGGCGATCGAGCTCGCCGTGGAAAACGTGCGCTCGGGCTGCGGCGGTCCCTTCGCTGCGGTCATAGTAAAGGACGGCCGCGTGATCGCGACCGGGACCAACCTGGTGACCTCGGCGAACGACCCGACCATGCATGCGGAAGTGGTCGCGATCCGCGCGGCCTGCGCGGCGCTCGGCTCATTCCGGCTCGATGGCTGCGATCTCTACGCCACTTGCGAGCCCTGTCCGATGTGCCTCGGCGCGATTTATTGGGCTCGTCCGCGCCGCGTGTTCTTCGGAGGCACGGCGAGCGACGCCGCGGCGGCCGGATTCGACGACGCGTTCATCTACCAGCAGCTTGGCCTGGCGCCGGCGTCGCGCAAGATTCCGTTCCAGCCGCTGATGCGCGAGGAGGCGCTGGCTTGTTTCCGGGCGTGGGAGGCCAAAGCGGATCGCGTAAACTACTAACGATGACGACACCGTTGCCCACATGGCTGGCCGCAGCCAACCAGGAGTTCGCGCGCACGCACCCCGGCGAATCCGGCCGGCGGCAGCCCGTGCATACTGTCTACGGCGGCGCGCAACTGTTCAAGGCCGGCTCCAGCCGCAGATTGGGAGAGCTGGCCCAGCGCGCGCTGGCCGAATATGCGCCGGATCCCGCCACGCTGGCGCTGGCGGTCGGGATCCCCAATGCGCTGGCCGACACGGTGTATGCCCGGGTCGCGGAAAAACTCCAGCGGGAGGCGGTGGAGGATTTTCGGATCGACTTCGAGGACGGCTACGGCATTCGTCCGGATGCGGAGGAGGATGCAACCGCCGCCGCCGCCGCCACGGAAGCCGCCAAGGGGTTGGCCGAGGGCGCGCTGCCGCCCTTTTTCGGCATCCGCATCAAGCCGCTGAACGAAGAGTTGAAGACGCGCGCCATGCGCACGCTGGAGCGCTTTCTCAACACGTTGCTCGAAAAAACAGGCGGCCGGCTCCCGGAGAACTTCGTGGTCATGCTGCCCAAGATCACGGTTCCAGAGCAGGTCCGGGCCCTGGCGGACGCGCTCGATCGCTTCGAAGGCGCTCGCATGGAGATCATGGTGGAGACGCCGCAATCCCTCTTCATGCTGCCGCAACTGGTGGCCGAGGCGCGGGGCCGCTGCGTCGCGGCGCACTTCGGCGCTTTCGACTACACGGCCAGTCTGGGAATCACGGCCGCGCACCAGCATCTGTTGCATCCGGTCTGCGATTTCGCGCGCTCAATGATGCAGGCGGCGCTCGCGGGCTCGGGTCTATGGTTGTCCGACAGCGTCACCAACATCATGCCTGTGCCGGTCCATCGCTTCGCGTCGCTCACCGGCGAGCAGGCGGCCGAGAATCGCGCCGTGGTTCACAAGGCCTGGAAGCTGCATTACGATCACATCCGCCACTCGCTCTATCACGGCTTCTATCAAAGCTGGGACCTGCATCCGGCACAGCTACCGATACGCTATGCGGCGGTCTACACGTTCTTTCTCCAGGGCCTGGAGACGGCCTCGCAGCGCATGCGCAACTTCATCGCACAGGCCGCCCAGGCGACCCTGGTGGGCGACGTGTTCGACGACGCCGCCACCGGACAGGGTCTGCTCAATTATTTCCTGCGCGCCATCAACTGCGGGGCCGTTCCGGAAACCGATGTGCCGGCGCGGACCGGGCTTACGATCGAGGAGCTTCGCTCGGCGTCGTTTGTAAAGATCCTCGAGGGACGCAGAGCGAGCGGCGATTGAGGCTCACCACCGCGCCTGCTCGCGGATCGACCCGGCGAGCCGCTTGCTCACTACCGCCTCGAACCCGTTCGACATCTTGAGCAGCCAGCGCTTGCTCGAGAGCGGCGAAATCCTGCGGATGTGGTCGGTGTTGATGATGGTGGCCCGGTGAATGCGGCGGAAGCGCGGCCGGTCGAGTTTCTCTTCGAGCGCCTTGAGCGAATGGTCGCTCAAATAGCGCTGCGTCGCGGTGACCACGTGAACCAGCTCGCCCTCGGCGTGGAAAGCGACGATCTCGGAAGGATCGAGCAGGTACAGATCCGATCCGCGCCGCCCGACGATCTTGCGTGGTGAGGCGGATTCGGCCGGCGCCGCGGCTTTGAGCTGGCGGCGAGCCTTCTCGATAGCTTTCTCCAGCCGCTCCCGCCGCACCGGCTTGAGCAGATAATCCACCGCTCCTACGTCGAACGCTTCCACGGCGTGCCGTTCGTGGGCGGTGACGAAGATAATCAGCGGCGTACGCTCGCCCCGCAGCGAGCGCACCACCCCGAGTCCGTCGAGCTCCGGCATTTGCTGGTCGAGCAGCACCACGTCCGGCTTCAGGTCCAGAATGCGCGCCAGCGCTTCGGCGCCGGTCGACGCTTCGCCCGCCAGTTCGAGCGCCGGGATGGATTCAACGTGCTCGCGCAGGATCTGACGGGCGATGGGCTCGTCGTCGGCGATCAGGACCCGCAACGTCAGGCCTCCACGGGTCGCGCGGCCGCGGTGGCGGCGGGCGCCGGAATCGAGAAGGAGACCACGCTGCCGCCCGCGTCCGAATCGATCGCGATCCGCGCATCGGGACCGTAGCAGAGCTGCAACCGGCGGGTCACATTTTCCAATCCGACGCCGGGGCCCACGCCGGATTTGGAACCGTCGCGCGTGAAACCGGCGCCGGTGTCGCGCACCGCCACTCGCAGCGCCCGCTCCTCCATGCGCGCCTCGATCCGCACCATGCCGCCGCCGGGTTTGGGCGAAATCGCGTGCTTCACCGCGTTCTCCACCAGCGGCTGGATGGAGAGAATCGGAATCGGCACCGTCAGCGCTTCCGGATCCACGTCGATCTCGACGCGCAGTTTTTCTCCCAGCCGCAGGTGCTCGACGGCCAGATACGCCTTCACGATGTGCAGCTCCTCTTCGAGCGGCAGGAACGACTTCTCCGATTCGAGAAAATAGCGAAAAATATCCGCCAGGTTGAGCACCGTCTCCCGCGCTCCCCTGGCTTCGCGCGGAATAATGCCGTAGAGTGTGTTCAGCGCGTTGAACAGGAAATGCGGATGGATCTGCGATTGCAGCGCGCGCAGCTCGGCTTGCGTCACCAGCTGCCGCATCTCCGATTCGCGGAACCGCTCCATCTGCTCCACCACCACCGACGAAGCCAGACCCAGCGCCACCAAATCTTCGCTTAGATAGCGGCGGCCGCCGGACCGCCGCCCGAGCAGAACGTGTGGCGCACCGCCGGAGGGAATGTGCCATGGCGCGATCACTTCCACTCCCTTCGCCTCGAGCTCAGCGCGGTGGCGCGGAAGCTCGGAGACCAGCGCGGGCCGCCGCAGGTCCAGCGCGGCCAGGTCCGGGTCTTCCACCACGGATGCATCGGCCCCCATGAATTCGCCCAACCGCGCCGCCGCCGCCGCCAGGTAAGCCTTCTCGTCGCGGACCGGCGTTTTCAGATCGTGAAGCAGGGCGTCCTGGTCGGGCCGGCGGAACACCAGGCGCGTCAGCAGCCGCTGGACGCGCCCGCGCAGCATGGCGAAAACGATCAGCACCAGACACGCACCCGCCAGCAGCAGAGCCTGGGAGAACGGCGCCGGCGCGCGCTCGAACACCTCCAGGCGGCGCGCCTCCACCAGGCCGAAAGTGAACAGCGCGGCCAGCAGCACGTTGGCCAGGAATCGCAGGAAGGCGTCGAGCAGCACGAAGCGATAGTCCTGGAGCAGCACCAGCAGCGCCAGAGGGATCGCCGCGTGGTGGAAGGCCAGCTCGCGCGACCACACCTGCTGGACGTGCCCTCCTCCCAGGTGCACGAACGACATCGCCAGCAGGAACAGCGACATGGTTCCCACCAGCCGCGAGGTATGCGCGCGCCGGTTGTGGTCGCGCGAAGTGAAGACCCCGGCGGCGGCGAGAGCCGTGAGCGCTCCGAATCCGATGGTGATCAGCGCCAGGCCCCAGCGGTGAAAGGGCGCGGCCTCGCTTAACGATCCGGGGCTAAACAATTCCGCCACGTGCAGGCCGATGGCGACCGCGCCGAGCGCGTATCCGAATCGGACCAGCGCGCGGTGGCGATCCTCCAGGCACAGGTCGAACAGCACCGCCGGCAGAAGGCTCAGCACGGAGAATCCGATGGCGACGGTCGCGTCGGTGAACGCGCCGGTGGCGCTGCTCGCGCCCAGCACCAGCAGCGAAGCCAGGTTCCAGGCCAGCGCCAGCGCCGCCGCCAGCATGGATTTCGTGCTGCCGCGCAGCCGCCGCGACGCGCGGTCCTCGATCAGCAGGTACAGAAAGATTCCGAAAATCAGCACGCCGGCCGAGTGCCCGAGCGTGTTGACCAGCAGGGACTCGTTCACAGCCCGATTATGCGGCTTTTTGGACTTTGCCGCTGCGGATGCAGGCCGTGCACACGCGGATGCGCTTGGGCGCGCCCGCGACCATTGCGTGGACCCGTTGCAGGTTCACGTTCCAGCGCCGCTTGGTCACGTTGTGGGCGTGGCTGATGCGGTTTCCGAATTGCGGCCCGCGGCCGCAAACTTCACACACTCTCGCCATCGCCCTAAAGTTTACCATAAGTTCGAACCGCGACCGTCAGGGAGCGGACAGACGCGAGAAAAGTCCGCGGATGGCCACTTACTTTCGATGCCTGCGTACCTGATCACGTTCACCTGCTACGGCTCGTACATTCCCGGACAGCAAGGGGCGATTGACCGCGATCACAACGTGCCCGGCAGCCGCTTGCCCGCCCCTCGCCCGAAGCTGCGCCAACACGTGGACGCGTCGCTCAAGCAGGCGCCCTATGTCGCGTCTGTCCGCTCCCTGACGGTCGCGGTTCGGGTCGCGCGCACTTTATTGTGAGATCTTGAACGCCCCGTTGTTGAACTCCACCTGGCGGACTCCGCCGTGCGGGCCGATGGAGCCGATGGGTTTCCCGTCCAGCCGCACGGCCAGGCCGCCCGCGTTTCCCGCGCGCAGCACCGCCGCCCCAGGCAAGTCGAAACCCCGGTTGTCGCCGGCCACCATGAGCCCGACGAACAGTTTGCTCCCGTCGGCCTGTGTGAGCGAAACCCAGGCCGGCTCCGAGGCTTCCAGATCGATTCGCATCGCTTGTGACGCAGCGGCCGGAGCCGAAGCGGGCGCGGGTTTCGGGGCGGGCGCAGGTTTCGGAGCGGGCGCGGGGGTGTTCACGGGCAGTTGCGGGACCGGAGCTGGACTTGCCGGCGGTGCAGGGCTTGCCGGGGGAGCGCTCGCCGCCACCACCTCGGGATTCGCCGGACCTGGAGTGTGCGAAAGGCGCAGCACCAGGCTCGCGGAGCCAACCAGGACGACCAGGGCCGCCGCCGTGGCCACGGAGCGCCAGTGGCGGCCGAAAGGATTCGCGATTTCTGCCAACGTCTCGCGCGGCGGCGCGGCGGGCAAGGCCGGCGGCGGGGAGATCCGCTCAAACTGATGCGTGGCCTGATCGACGAAGGTCTCGACCGCGGAAAGCAGGTTCCGGAAACTGTCTTCGGCGGCCGTCGATTTCGTACGGATTTCCTGAAGGGCGCCGGAATGCTCTTCCACCTTGCTCTCCACCTGCGCGATGCGTCCGGACAGGTTCGTCTCCACCTCGCGCACGTACTCAGCCAGTTTGCCTTGTTCGACGTGGCGGTCCCGCCGGTCTCCAAACAGCCGCGCGACTACGCTCGGATCGCTGACGGCGGGCAGATGGGATTCCCCATCGGGCTCGCCACTCGCCTCCGTCAGAAGCTGAATCTCCTCGGCGATCCGCAGGGCGTCGCGCCGGGACAGGCATCTCCACTCGCTCGGCTCGGTCCCGTCCCCGGGCGGGTACAAGCCGAAGCCGATCAGCTCGTCCTCGCCGATGGCGGTGGTGATGCGGGCGAACTGCGCGATGGTGCCGCGGCGCAGCGGCGTGGTGCCGTCGAAGGCGGCGTAGAAGGCCTGGACCTGCTCGGCGGTCACCGGCCCGACGTATTCGGCGGTGAAGTTCAGGGACTCGTGCTCGAAATCGAATCCCAGCCATTCTCCCTGGCCCGTGCCGATACGCACGTCCTGGCCCAGCATGTGGAAGAATTTCTGCGCCTCGTCCACCACGCTTACCAGCTTGTGGAGCGGAACGCCGACCCCGCCCCGGTTCAACTCAATACGAACGCGTAAGCGTGCCATCGCTTCTCCTTGTCAACGTCGCGGGAGCGCCGTCCGCCCGGGGCGGTTCAGTCGCTCGACAGTCTCGCGGCTCAGACGGTACGTGATGCTTCCGGCGTCTTCTACCTCGCTCCTGGGGATCAGGCACTCGGGGTGTTGCTGCACCAGGCGGGCGAAGTAGCGGGCGGCGGTGTTGAACTCGCGGCGCTCCAGCGCAACCAGAACCAATCCCTGGAGAGCTGTTTGCGATTGAGAACTGAGCTCGAGGAGCTGGTAGGAGTAGCGCCAGACGCGCGCCAGGTCGAACACCTCCAGGCTCATGGCGATCAGGTTGGTGAGCGCTTCTTCATTTCTCGGATTGAGCGCCAGCAGACGCTGATACAGGTTTTCGGCGTCGTCGTAGCGGCGGAGCAGTTGCAGGGCCACCGCCTTGCCGAACATGGTCTGCTCCTTGGCGGCATCGGACCAGCACAAGTCGAAGCAGGCCAGGGCTTCCTCAAAGCGTTCCAGGCGCAGGAGGCAATCGCCGCGCGCGATGCGGACCTGGTCGCGATGGGGATCGAGTTCGAGCGCCTTCTCGGAGGCGTCGGCGGCGGCCTCCCAGCGCTCCATCCGGTGCAAGCACAGCGCCAGGTTCGAATACGCGTAGACGTTGTCGGGCTCCGACTCGATCACGGCGAAATAGCTGCCGGCGGCTTCTTCGGTGCGGCCCAATTCGAGCTGAATGTCGCCGCGCAGAATGTCTTGATCGGAGGAGAACCTCCGCGCCCCCGACAGTAGCTCCAGCGCTTCCTCCAGGCGGCCCTGGGCGCGCAGCGCCAGCGCGGCCTCCACCGGATTGCTCAGGATGCGTGCGGGGCTGGTCATGGGAGCAAATCCTTGAAGGATCCTTGGAAATCCCGTCCCGGCAACGAGAACGAGAGTTGGACGGCCTCGATCGCGGGCTGCTCGTTCGACTCCTTGAAAAAGCCGAGGCCGCCCGAGGGGAGGCGCGCGTCGGTCCAGTTGGCCGCGCGATTGCCTTGCACGTTGAGCGCGAAGACCGAGCCGGTGGCCTCCATGCTGACGCGGATCACCGGATCGCTCCTGGTGAAGGTGCCGGTCTTCCAGGAGTGCTGGCCTTCGCGGCCCGCGATCACCGCGAAATGTTCGAGAGCGAACACCGCTGGGCTGCCCGGCTGCACCAGCTTGATTCGCGCTGCGTAGTAGTTGCCGGGGTCGCGCACCCGGAAGACCCACCCCACGCCATTCGAATCGGGCGTCCAGTCGAATTGGAGACGGTAGTCGGATTGATCCTCGGAACCTCGATACAGCAGGAGCTGCCGTTCCCGCTGGAAGCCGGACGATTCCGGAAAGAACGGCGCACGCTCGCGCACCCAACCCGTCTGAGGCGCGCGCGGGGGCTCTGAAACTCGCTGGGGTTGGGTTCCCCGCCCCACCCAGATCGCCCCCCCGAGCAGGAGGCCGACCGCGGCGGCGGTGATCAGCGCCGGCTGCCATGCGAATGGCAACCTCGCCAGCGCGGTCGAGAATGACGGAGTGAAGTCGGCTTTGTCCGCAGGCGCGGATTCGATCGCCGCCGGAGCCGGTGGTTGCGGCCGCGCGCGGCCAGGCCGGGTCATCTTGGGAATCACCATTTCCCATTGGGCCGGGGAATTTGGTCCGTTGCCGTTCGGGTCCGCCGGAGCGATCTCGGCCTCCGCGGAAGCAACCGGAGCCGGCGAAGGCCCCGCCGAAATCTTGCCTCTGGACAGGGAGGCCCAGGTGACGGGGAAGGGAAAGCTGACCGAATACTCGGCGGTGTGGCTGCGCTCGGGCCGGGACGAATTGGCTGTACGCGACGACATCACGCCCATTGGGCTGTGTTCCACTTATACCCAACATCTTGTGGTCTTGTCAACTCCACGCCGATTACTCGCAGGTGGGTAGCTTTTGAGCGAAATGTGTAATACGATGACTTCGTGGCGTCTCGCAGGAGACTGGACATGAAGCCCGAACCAGGGCTCGCCGAAGCCGCCGAGAAAACGCGCGACCTCATCCGCGGCTTGCAGTCGCGTCTGCACGTGGAAAAACCCGGCGCCGGCGAGGCGGCGGAAGAGGATCTGGAGCGGCAGCTACACGATTATTTCGAACGAGGGGGAGATGCGCGGGACGCGAGCGCTCTCGGCGAGATTCGGAGCCGCGTGATCGAAGGCGTGGTGGAGAAAATCCTGCGCGGGTGGGAGCAACCCCGGCGTGGCGCGCCCACCAGACTCCAGGAGGAAGTTGTGGAGCGGCTGATCGAGCGCGTGCTCGAGCGGATGCAACTCACCACTTGACGAGGGTTGTGCGGATCGAACTCTGGCGCTTCAATGTCTCGGTCATCTCGCGGACCTGCTCCTCGAGCACGCGCATCGCAGTCCGGTCTTCCACCAGGCAATGATGGCCCACAAAGCGCATCTTGTGATCGTGTACCGCCACCAGGAGGACATCCACCTGGGCCAGGCTGTCATCGGCGCGCTCGGCGTTGGCTTCGAGCGACTCCTTGCCCTGGATCAGCATCCGGCTGTAGGCTTCGCGGATGCGGTTCCACTCGGGCTTCGGAAAGATCGCCTCCAGCCACTCGTGCCCGACCAGGTCCTGGGGCGTGGTATGCAACGCCCTGGCCAGAGCCGCGTTCACCCGCCCTATTTTGCCGTCGTTCCCCACCCAGGCGACCCCGCTATGAACGTGTTCGATGGCGACTCTGCTCGAGTACAACTCGTCAATCAGGGGCTTCTGGCGGCGCAAAACGCG
The DNA here is from genome assembly GCA_041486445.1 of Bryobacteraceae bacterium. Lineage (GTDB taxonomy): Bacteria > Acidobacteriota > Terriglobia > Bryobacterales > Bryobacteraceae > Palsa-187. The sequence continues at coordinate 6,358 of JBGPLI010000141.1, read as the reverse complement.
ACGCAGGGCGATGGTGAGAAGAGTCACCGTACCAAAGAGATAAACGTACCACCATCGCATAACGTGGAGCTTCCTTGCCTCCAAACCTCATATCGGCTGTATGCGCCAGGGTGATAAGGCGGAGATTCGATGGCGGTACTAAGTGATGCTTCGGTACTGACTTAGGGGGCACGCAAAGCAATCTATTCACCCGTCCCTCCGCCTAGCCGCCGCGTCCTGTGCGCTGGTAAACTCAGGATGGAGAAAACTGCATGATCCGGCGGTGCTTCGAGTGGAGTCCGCGCACGGCGCTGACCGCGGCTGCCGCTCTCATTGCCATCATCGCTTTGGCAGACCGGTATGTGGAGTTCAATGCCACGCTCGGCTTCCTGTACATGTTTCCGCTGGTGTTGCTGGGAAGCGTCCTGAGCTGGTGGCAGGTTGTGATCGCGGCTGTGTTTTGCACCTTCCTGTCGGACCGGCTGGATCCCTTCCCGATGGAGATGGAGGGTCCGCGCGACCTCCTGATTTTCATCGTTCTCTGCGGTACGGGACTCCTGGCGCGCGACCTGGCTCGCGGCTACCGGCGCGAGATCCAGACTCTGGCCCGGGTGGAAAAGGAAGTGGTCGCGCGGCGGGCGGCGGAGGAGCAGTTGGAATTCCTCATCGGGAGCAGCCCGGCCGCCATCCTGACCATGACCGCGCATGGAGAGATCCTGCTGGCGAATCCGGCCGCGCACAGGTTATTTGGAGTTCCCGAAGGCTCGCTCGCGGGGAGGAGAATCACGCGCTACATTCCGGCGCTTGGTTCGGTACCCTCCATCGAGGAGACCGCCCAAACCTTTCGCACCGAGATGCAAAGCCGCGGCCAGCGGGAAAACGGCGACGTTTTCCTGGCCAACGTGTTCTTTTCCACCTACCAGACCGCGGCCGGACCGCGGCTGGCGGCGCTGGTGGCGGATGCCTCCGAGCACTTGCGGGAGCGTGAGGAGGCCAGCCTCCAGCAGCTCCTGGCCGGGTCGCGGATCCTGGTGGCGGCGGTGTCCCACGAAGTCCGGAACGTGTGCGGCGCCATCGGCGTGGTTCACGAGAACCTGTCGCGGAGCGGCACGCTGAGGGGCAATCAGGACTTTGAAGCGCTCGGATCGCTGGTGGAGACGCTCGCCAAAATCGCGTCGCTCGAGCTCAAGCAGACTACCGGCGGCGCTCCGGCGGGACGCGCCGACATCAATGAGGTCCTGGCCGACCTGCGCATCGTGCTGGAGCCTTCCTGCCAGGAATCCGATATCGAGCTCCAATGGAGCGTTCCCGAGCATCTGCCGCCGGTCCGCGCCGACCGTCATAGCCTGATGCAGGTCCTGCTGAATCTCACCAAGAACAGCCAGCGCGCTCTCGAAGGGGCCGCGCAAAAGCGCATCCACATCTCCGCGTCCAGTACGCCGGACGGGGTATCGATCCGGATTGCGGATTCCGGACCGGGCATCCCTGCCACCCAGAAGCTGTTTCAGCCCTTGCAGAAAGGCGCCGATGCGAGCGGTCTCGGGTTGTACCTGTCGCGCGCTTTCATGCGCTCGTTTCGAGGGGATCTCCGGCACGATCCCGAAGCGCCCGGGTGTTGCTTCGTCCTGGACCTGGCCCGGGCGGACGCTCAGGATCAGCCCGTGACCGCCGAACATGCGACCAATACGGCTTCTGTTGCTTGACGACCACATCCTGTTTCGGGAGAGCCTGAGCCGCCTGCTGGCCTCGGAGCCCGATATCGAGATGGTGGCCCATTGCGGCACGCCGGCCGAGGCGCTGGACATTCTCAAGCTCTCCGCGGTCGACATCGTTTTGCTGGACTTCGATCTCGAAGACGAGCTGGGGACACGCTTCATTTCCTCCGCACGCGCCGCCGGATACCAGGGCAGGATCCTGATGGTGACGGCCGGTATGGGCGCGCTCGATTCGTCGCTCGCATGGCAGCTCGGCATCTCCGGCATCTTTCTCAAGCACAGCTCGCCGGCCACGTTGATTCAGGCGATCCGGCAGGTCGCCGGGGGCGGCGTCTGGGTGGACCAGAAGGCGATTCCTCCGCCGGCGGAGCGCGCGGGCGCGGCAGGCGCGGACGGGCTTCTCACGCCGCGGGAGCGGCAGGTGCTGCGCAGCGTGTTCGAGGGGCTCACCAACAAGGAGATCGCGTTTCAGCTCGGCGTGTCCTTGAGCTCGGTCAAAGCCTCGTTGCAGCAATTGTTCCAGAAGACGGGCGTGCGGACCCGCAGCCAGCTCGTCCGGATCGCGATCGAGCGCTCGCTTGAAACGTCGGGCAAGTCAGGCTAGTTTTCAGGCGCCGGCGGCTTTGCCAAACTTCTTTACGGCCTTTTCGATGCCCGGTCCAGCCGCCGCAAGGTCCTGTGCATTCATCACCGGCCGGAATGTCACCGCGGCGTTGAAGGCCAGGAACCAGGGTTCGGCGATGGCGGGTATCTGCGAGGGATCTTTCATGTCGAAAAAGACGTACGCGGTACGCTGGCCATTGTCTTCGGCTAAGAAGTAGGCCGCTTCCGGTTTCATCTGTGCCAGGATCTTGTCGACTGTGGCTCCTAACGTCCCATTGCCGATCGTCGCATTCCCCGCTTCCACCGGCATCGAAGCCTTCAGCATCATGCGCATTGTGTTGTATCCTCCTGGGGTATTATAGCCTCTCATCCGAACAGGCGATCGAACATTGCGCGCGTTCGCGTGCGGATCTGCGCCAGATCGTCGAGCGGAATGGGGGTCCAGCGGCCGAGCAGGGCGCCGAGCGTCTCCAGTTGCGCCTCCGACGACGGCAGTTTGCCCTCGGCATGCCCGGAGAGCAGGCGCAGACCGTGATCGAGGGCGCGATAAAACGTCGCCGCTTCGTCCAGGAACCGCGCTTCGTCCCGGTCCAGTTGCCCCATGCTTTCGAGCACCTCGATCCGCGCCGGCGTGTTCAGCACTTTGAAGAAGATGCCCGCGCTCTTCAGACGCAGGTACATCAGCAGGAAATCGATGTCATAGTAGCCTCCGCGGCCGGCCTTAAGCGGGTGCGAGGCGCCCTGTTCCTTCTCCAGCCGCACGCGCATCTGGCGCAGATCGGTGCGGGAACGCCCGCTTTGCCCGTAGCGCCGCCAGTCCACGTCCTGCAATTGTTGCAGAAACATTTCCGTGCGGTGGGCGTCGCCGGCCACGGCGCGCGACTTCATGTAGGTGATGCCTTCCCAGGCCTCGGCGGCGCGTCCGAAATAATCCTTCACCGCGCTCTCGGTCTGCACCAGCGGACCGTCGCCGCCGTTCGGGCGCAAGCGCGTGTCGACGGCGAACAGCACGCCGTCGCCGGTGTAGGCGGTCACCAGATCCACCAGCCGCTCGGCCACGCGGGTCCAGAAGCGCATCTCGGAGGCGTCGGAATCCGCGAGCACGAACACCAGGTCGGCGTCGGAGGCCAGGTCGAATTCGCTCATACCCAGGCGGCCCAGCGCGACGACCCACATCTGGTTGGACGGCTCGTAATCCCAATTCACGGGAGGATGCGCGGCGCGAACTTCCGCGATCGCGATTTCATAGGAGCGCGCGATCACCGCGTCGGCCAGCTCCGAGGTGCGCGCGAGCGTGTCGAAGATCGGCTGCGCCAGACACACGTTGGCAGCCTGAATGCGCAGCATCTGGCGGCGGTACCAGCGACGCAGGTCTCCAATATCGCCGGGGGGAGGATCTTCTCCCGGCGGACGGCCGATCTCCGAGAGCAGCTCCGGCGTGCGGATCAGCTCCTCCGCGAAATACGGGCTGTGCTCGAACAGATCGAGCGTGTGCGCGGCCAGCACCGGATCGGCATCGAGCATTTCCAGGCGCGCCGGGTCCGCCGAGAGGCGTTCCAGGAAATGCTCGAAGGCTCGATAGCCCCGGCGCAACTCGCCGCGCGAGAGGGCCGCCAGCAGGCGGGGCGCGCGCTGCTCCAGGGCGCGGACCACGTTGCTGGTCTGCCGTCCGGCGGTCTCGGCAGGCGCTTCGGCAGCGGCTGCGCGCGCGTGCACGACGCGCTCGTAGATTTCGATCACGCGCTCGAAGTGCCCCCGAACTTCGGTCGGCAGCCAATCCGCGGATCCGCCGCCGGCGGGCATGCGCCGCGCCAGCACTTCCAGCGCCTCGGGATCGGAGGGCAGCGTGTGGGTCTGACGATCGTCGGCAAATTGCAGGCGGTGCTCGAGGTGACGCAGGAACTGATAGGCCGAGGCGAGTTTTCCGTACTCGGCTCCGGACAGTAATCCCTTGTCCTGAAGACGCGCCAGCGCCAGCAGCGTGCCTCCGTGCCGCACCCAAGGCTCGGCGCCGCCGTGCAGCCTTTGCAGACACTGCACCAGAAATTCGATGTCGCGGATGCCTCCGCGCTCGAGCTTGACATCGATGTCATGGCGAGCCGGCCGCGACTTGCTGCGATTTTTTCTGCCGCGCAGCGTCTCATTCAGGCGCTCCCGCGTGGCCGAAAGCTCTTCGACGGCGGAAAAATCCAGCGTGGTCGAATAGATCCTCGGTTCCACGAAGTCGAGCAGAGCGCGCCCCGTGGCCCGATCGCCGGCCGCCACTCTCGCCTTGATCAGCATCTGCAGCTCCCAGTCGCGAGCGCGGGACTGGTAATATTGACGCGCGCCGTCGAGCGAGACACAGACCTCGCCCAGGCTTCCGTCCGGACGCAAACGCAGATCGACGCGGTAGCACATCCCTTCGGCCGTGTAGGTGGAGAGCAGTTCCGTGAGCTGGTTCGCCGCCCGCTTGAAGAATTCCTTGTTGGTGATTTTCCGCGGGCCGTGGGTGTGCCCGTTCGCCGAATAGAGGAACATCAGGTCGATATCCGAGCTGTAGTTGAGCTCGCCGCCGCCCAGCTTGCCCAGCGCGATCACGGCGAAGTGCGCCTCGCCGGCTTCAGAATGAGGAGCGCCGTGGCGAAAAACCAGGTCCTGATGAATCCGGTGATACGCGGTTTCGACCAGAGCGTCGGCCAGCGCCGAAAGCTCCGCCGTGATTTCAGACAAAGCGCCCAGCCCCAGCACGTCGCGGATCAGAATCCGCAGAATCTGCCGCCGCCGGAACCGCGCCAGCTCGAGCGGGCCCGGGATGCCGGGAGCCATCCCTGCATCGAGGAGCTGGCGAAATTCCTCGACCGTCAGGATCCGATCGAGGTCCCCGGCTTCGAACAAATGCGTGGCCCATTCCGGATGCTCCAGGATCTCCTCGGAGAGGAATGTGCTGTGCGTGAAGACGGCCACCAGGCAGCGCACCGTGGCGTCCGAGCGGGTCAGCCGCTCGAAGGCGTCCGGATCCTGTTCGGACAGCCGCGCGAAGTATTGAAGGCCCTGCTCCGGCGCCGCGGAAGCGCTGAGGAGCATGTCGATGCGGTTGAGCTCCGCCGCGGGCAGGTGAGCGGAAAGCTGGGCGATCTCGCGCTCGGCGCGCCGCCGGTCCTGGTAGGACGCGTGGAGAAGACGCTGCACTAGAAAGCACTCAGCACTCAGCGTTCAGCGCTCAGCTTTTGCATGAGACCCGCGAGCATGCGTTTCAGTTCGGTGGCGCGCTGGGCCAACTCCTCGTGGTCCTTGGGCTTGATCAGTATCAGATCTCGCTGACTGGTCAACCCATACAATTCCTCACGCGGAAACGTGGCCGTCATGCGATAAACCGCCAACGTCAATTCGTGCGACTTCTGCCATACCTTCAGGTCGTGGAAGTCTTTCACTAGCTTTTGTATACCACTGTTTCCAGCTTGCAGGCTGATCGCTGAATGCTGAGTGCTGACCGCTTGCCCACTAGACGGCCTGGTCCAGCAACACGATCGGATCGCCCGCGCGAATGGAGCCGGGCGTGACCACCGACGCATAGAATCCGCTCAAGCCCCAGCGAGGCGAGGAGGGATCGCCGACCTTCACCGCGGCGTCGTAGATCACATTTTGAATTCCCTGGTAGGCGTTCAGCGTAGCGCAAGGCGAACGCATCCTCGTCAGCTCGATGACCGCCTGGCCCACTCGGTAGCGCTGGCCGGCGCGCAAACCGCGGCGGTCCAGACCCTGGGTGGTGAGATTCTCACCCAGCGCGCCGTGATATAGCGGAAATCCGGATGCAACCAGCTCGGCGATGCCTTCGGAGGTGATCAGCAGCAGCGCCTTTCCCGGCCCGCCATGAATCTCCGGATGAGCGTGCCCGTCGCCGGCGATGCCGAGCGGCGTCAGCTGTGCTTCCGCGACGGCGCGCTTGGGCAGGCCGCCACGTGAGACGTTGATTTGCAGAATGGAGCCCGTCAGTGAGTGCACTACTAAATATCGTAATAGAGCGCGAACTCGTGCGGATGCGGGCGCAGCCGCATGGCGTTGATCTCGTTGGCCATCTT
>JBGPLI010000140.1:0-15726 GCA_041486445.1 Bryobacteraceae bacterium | reverse complement strand
GTGCCTCTCCGTTGCGGCTTAAGAAACGGAACCTCGGCCGCGAGGTGCTAAAGCGGCTCGGGAGGCCTTCCCAGAATGACTCCGTGCGGCCGTAGTGTGTCGCAACGGTGTGAGTGGGGCCGGCGGTCTTGCCGCCGGCCAGCCCCGGCTGCGATGAAGCCCGGGACTCATCGTGCCAACCAACTTCTGTCGTTGTGTTTAGCTTCCTGGCTCGCCACAAAATGCTATCCTCCAGTGTGAATCTAGGAGGCTGATTCATGCGTGTATCAGGTGTAGCTTTCTCGATGTTCCTCATCGCGCTGCCCTCATTCGGCGACGACGGCCAGCGCCTTCTCAGCCTGGACCATTACGTTCGCGTCCGCTCCACCGTGCCCGCGATCTCCGGACAAACCACGCAGATCTACGTGCGGGAAGTGGCGCAAGCGGGCACGGCCCTGCGGGAGGGAGCGCTGGCGGAGCGCGTGATCCTGTTCGTCCACGGCGCGGGTACGCCGGCCGAAGTCGCCTTCGACGTGCCCTATCAGGACTACAGTTGGATGGGCTACCTTGCCCGCGCGGGTTTCGACGTTTTCTCAATGGACATGACCGGCTATGGCCGGTCCACGCGGCCGGCGGCGATGAACGACCCGTGCAATCTGGCGCGCGAACAGCAGCTCACCTTCCTGCCCGGCCTGTTATCGGCGCCGTGCGCGCCGTCGTATGCGCAGCAGATGACCACCATCGCCTCGGATTGGAACGACATCGGCGCCGTTGTGGATCACGTGCTCGCACTCCGCCACGTCGACCGCGTGAGTCTGGCCGCGTGGTCGCTGGGCGGCCCGCGCGCGGCCGGATACGCCGCACAGCACCCGGAGAAAATTCGGAAGATGGTTCTTCTCGCGCCGGGCTATAGTCGAGGCGCCGCGGCCGAGCCTCCGGCGCAGCTTCCCGCCAAGGGCGCAGCCATGAATACGCAGTCGCACGAGGAGTTCACCGCGAACTGGGACCGCCAGGTCGGCTGCCCCGGCCAGTACGACCCGGCCGCGAGCAACGCCATCTGGTCCGCGATGATCGAGTCGGATCCTGTGGGCGCCACCTGGGGGAGCGGTGTCCGGCGCGCGCCGCAGGTGACCACCTGGGGATGGACCTCGCCCGTCGCCGCGCGGACCAGGATTCCGACCCTGATGGTTTCCGGCGCCCACGACAAGCAGGTCGCGCCCGAGAGGGTGCGGGAGCTGTACGCCGATCTCGGCTCGAGCCAGAAAGTATTCGTCGACCTGGCCTGCTCCTCGCACAATGCCATGTGGGAGAAGAATCACCTGCTGCTGTTCCACGCCTCTCTGGAGTGGCTCGCCAAAGGAACGGTCAACGGAATGGAACAGGGAATGGTGCGCCTGGGGTACTGATGTTTCAGAAGCAAGTCGCCGGCCTGGCCCGCTTCGCGCCGGAGAAGATGGGCAAGAGCACCGTCGTCGAGGGCGAGTATCTGTTTGCGGGCCTGAACTCCTTCGAGCCCGGCCAGGAGCACGCTCCGCACACGCACGCCGGACAGGACAAGCTGTACTTCGTGCTCGAGGGCAGCGGCGAGGTTCGGATCGGCGAGCAAATCGAGGTGCTGTCAGCGGGCGACTCGGCGTTCGCCCCGTCCGGAGTGGTGCACTCGATTCGTAATCCCGGCCCACAGCGTCTGGTGGTGATGGCGGTGCTGGCTCCGCCGCCGGGCGGGTCAAACCGGCCGGGCTGAGCCCTCGTACATGAAGGTCATGGGCTTCGGCCCTTTCATGTAACCGGTATCGAGGCGCGTGACCTCGAATCCTGCATTCCGAAGGAGAACCGCAATCGGACGGTCCAAATGGCACCCGCCTGCAAGGCGTTTCCACATCGGAGTCATGCGATGCTGCCAGCGGCGCACTCCTTCGTCCTGTGCCAGCCCGTGCTCGACAAACAGGAATTGGCCGTCCGGCTTGAGCACGCGATGTATCTCTGCCAGAGCGGCCGTCACGTCGGGAATCGAGCACAGCGTCCAGGTGGCTACAACGGTATCGATACTCGCATCGTTCAGCGGGAGCGATTCCGCGGACGCCTCAAGCAAGGTTGAAGGGATGATCGAAGCTTTGGTTGACGCCATCGCCAGAAGCTTGGGATAAGGTTCCAGTCCGAATATCGCAGTTGCACTGGCGGTATAAAACGGAAGATTTTGTCCCGAGCCCATGCCGATTTCGAGAACCCGCCCCTCGGCAAGAGCCAGGACCCGCCTTCGGTACGGCACAAGCTGGCCGTTACGCATAGCAAGGTTGATCAGGCGCGGGAGGATATGGTCCGCGTAGAATCCCATTCAGCCCTCAACCGCCTCAATTCAGCCCCATCTGCTTGCGCAGGGCGACGAACTGGGGCTCTTGGCGTAGCGGATCCCAGGCCGGATCGAGTAGCCGCTGGACATATCCATATTCCTCGCGCCCGCGTTTCAGATATTCCAGCGCTCGCGGGTGGTCGCCGAGGGCGGCGTAGATCCGTGCCACCCCGGTGGCGCGGAGAGTCGAATCTGCGTCCGCTTCTTTCTTAAGCCGCCCCAGAATTTCGCGGGCTTCCGCGCGGCGTCCGCAGCGAGCCAAAGCTTCGCCTTCGAAGCCCTCGTCCTGCAGGCGGCGGAAGGCGTCCAGGGCGTCTTCGCAAAGGCCCTCCGCCAGGTAGGCCCGGCCCAACTCCCGATAGGCACTGTGGACCTCCGGATTCCTTTCCAGAACTCTTCGGCTCTGCGCGATTGCCTGGTCGTAGCGCCGGGCGTTGTAAAGCACCGAAGCGACCAGCCGGCCGGCCGAGGGAGATAACGGGTCGAGCCTCTCGCCGCGCCGCGCGGCCGCCAGCGCCTCTTCCATTTGTCCCATGTCCATCAGATAGTTCGCATACTGATCCCAGGCTTCGACCGAGTTCGGTCCCAGTTGCAATGCGCGCCGGAAGGATTCCTCGGCACTCTGGCGGTTGGCTTCAAAAAAGAACCGAACCAGCGCGAGAGCGACATGAGCCTCGGGCAGCCGTTCATCGAGCTCCAGCGCCCGCAAAGCGGCCGTCTTCGCTTGGGGACCTATCTCTCGCGCGGGCATGTCTGCGAGCACGCCCAGCTCGTACCATCCGAATGCCTGGGCCGACCACGCACGCGCCAGCAGCGGGTCCTTTTCCACGGCCTGCTGAAAAAACGCGATCGCTTCGCGCGCCGACGACGGAGTGGAGCGCCGCATCGCGTACAAGCCTCGCAGGTACACAGCGTACGCGTCCGGATTTGCGTTCTCCGGACGCTGCTGGCGTTGCAGGCTCGCGTTGAGCGTCTGGGCGATGGCCGCGGACAACTCGTCTTCGAGCGCAAACAGGTCCTTGAATTCACGCTCGAACGCCCCGTCCCAGATGATCCGGTCGTCCGCGGTCCGAACCAGCCGGGCCGAGACCTTCACGCGGTCGCCCACGCGGTGCAACGTCCCCTCCACCACGCCCTCGACATCCAGCAGCACGCCAATTTCCCGCATCGACTTGCCGCTGCCTTTCAGCGCGAAGGACGAAGTCTGGGATACGACGCGCACTTCCGGTAATCCGGCCAACTGCCGGATCAGATCCTCGGTTAGCCCCTCGGCGATCAGCTCGCTGTCCCCTTCGCCGCCCAGGTTTTGGAGCGGAAGAACAGCGACAGATTTGAGCGGCCGCGGCGTGTGCCAGAACCAGGCCATCCCGGCGGCTAGAACCAGCAGGCCCAATGCCAGTCCAGCCAATGCCACTCGCGAAAATTGACGCCTTGACCTTTGAGCCCGCTCCCATACCGGCGCATAGCTGCCCTTGGGGAGGTGAATGACAAGTTCGTCCGCGGCCCCGGTAGTCAGGTAGTAGTCGCGCAGCTTCTCCCGCAAGCGAGAAGCCTGTATGCGCACGGTCGAATCCGTCTTGGGGTCGTACGCTGCGGGCTTCCCGAAGACCTCCACCCCGATGATCGTCTCTTTAAGAGTGTCCGCCCGGCCTTCGACAGCCTCGTCGACGATGAATCGGAGAAAAGCGCTGAGGCGTTCCGCGCGGGCAAATTGTGGGCTGGCAAGGATCTTGGCCGACTCCGCCCGCACCGCAACCTGTTCAGCGCTTCCCATCGGTGTGATTCACCCCAGTGTAACCCCCTGAACCTTGACCGTGCGCCCCGATTACTGTGATGCTACTCAACAAGCGATGAAAGCGATGAAAGTGTGGAAGATAACACTGCTGCTGCTGGGGCTTGCCGGTCACACCCCGGGCGATGCGCAGCAGACACATGCGTTGTTCGATCCGTTGACGCCCAGGGGGGCGCCGTTCCCCAGCGACAGATTCACGCTAGCCGACCCCAGTCACCTCACCGGAGTGCGAGTCAATCTGCCGCTGCCGGACTGCACCGTCCGGCCCTCGGACTGCGCCGACATGCAGGTGGTGAACGAACTTGACGGGTTCAACATCCAGCCACGTCTCTCGATTCCCTTCGATGGTGGTATCGATTCCTCCAGCGTCAACAGCAGCAACCTGTTCCTCTTGCGCCTTTCCGACGGCGCGGTGGTCGGAATCAATCAGATCGTGTGGGACCCGCCGACCAACACGCTCTACGCGGAATCCGATGCATTGCTCGACCAGCATACGCGCTACGCCCTGATCGTTACCGCCGGCGTGCGGGATGCGAGCGGCCAGCCTGTCCTGGCGAGCGACGGTTTCCGGCAGTTTCGCCAACTGGCCGATACCGGATACCGTGATGCCCTGGACCAGGCGGTCCGCGTTGCCGTACAGGCAGGCGTGCAGGAGAGTGACATCGTCTCCGCCAGCGTGTTTACCACCCAGACCGTCACGGCCGTGCTGGAAAAAATCCGCGACCAGCTCGATGCCTCGACTGCCAGCCCGGCCAGCTTTCAACTGGGGCCCCAGGGGAGCAGAACGCTGTTTCCGCTGAACCAGATCAAAGGCATCGCCTGGAACCGGCAAACAGGCGACAATCCCCCGCGGTTCACACCGGCCGCTGTTGCCGTCAATTTGTTGGATGCATACACGCCGGGCGCCGTGGGCCAGATCGCTTTTGGCAAATACGTTTCGCCGGACTACATGGTGCATCCGGGCGAGTACATCCCGGTAATCGGGACCTTAACGGGCACGCCGCAAGTGCAAGGGACGAACGAGGTTTATTTCAACCTCATGCTGCCCTCCACTGCCAAGCCGCCCGGTGGCTGGCCGGTAGCGATTTATGGCCACGGCGGCGGGGGCAGTAAGGACGACAACGCATACAACATCGCCGCGTCTCTCGCTGGCCAGGGCATCGCCACGATTGCGATCAGTGCCGTAGGCCGAGGAGGCGGACCGCAAGGAACGCTGCGAGTGGATCTGACCACCGGGGAATCGGTGACGCTGCCTTCCGGAGGGCGCGGGTTTGACCAGAATGGCGATGGATCGATTGACGCCCAGGAGGGCGCCGCCGCAAATGCGCCGCGAGACATCCTGGGGCAGAGCGACGCACAGCGTCAGACGGTTGTGGACTGGATGCAGTTGCTGCGAGTGATCGCCGCCGGCATGGACGTGGATGGGGATGGCGCTTCGGACTTGGATCCGTCGCGGGTATACTATTTCGGCGCTTCCTTCGGAGGCGGGCTGGGACCGCAGTTGTTGGCCTTGGAACCGCGCGTCCGCGTGGGTGTGTTCTCCTATCCGGGCGGAGCGGCAGGCCGAATCGACATCATCCGATTGCGGCCAGCGCAGCGCGGCTCATTCACGGGTGCCGCTCTGGCGGCGCGCACACCTTCTCTGATCAATCTCGGTGGACTAACCAGTTTGGACGGAGTGGCGGTAGGCCCGCCGTTCTTCAACGAGAACAACCCTCTGCGGAACCAGCCGCCGGTGATCAACGATGTTGCGGGGGCACTGGAGATCCAGGAATTGTTCGAGCGCGCCGAGTGGGTGTCGCAGCCCGGCGACGCGGCTGCTTATGCGCCTTACGTGCGCAAGAACCCGCTGCCAGGCGTTCCGCCGAAATCGGTGCTCGTCCAGATCTGCAAAGGAGATGAGACAGGCCCCAATCCCAGGAACACCGCGATCATCCGCGCCGGTGACCTGGCAGATCGCACGACCTATTTCCGCAACGACCTGGCCTACATGGAAGACCCCACAGTGCCCAAGGACCCTCACGCTTTTCTGAACCGGTTCACCACTCGGGGCATCGCCGGCGACATCGCCCGCGGCGGTCAGACACAGGCAGCAACATTTCTTGCGAGCGACGGCACGATCATCGTCTGGCCCGACCCGAGCCGTTTCTTTGAGGTGCCAATCGTGCCTCCGCTGCCGGAGGCCTTGCAGTTCATCCCATAGCTGCGCAGCCCGTCTCCTCGAACGCTTTGGCAATGCAGTTGCTTGCTACATGGCCAGGTCGTAAGTTTGGAGACAACGCAATGAACCAGCCTCTTATGAATGCTCCGTGGATCGTAGCTCAATTGCTTCGCATTCGAACCCTGGAGAATGAAGTAAAGGATTTGTTATCAAAGGCTAGGAAGCCTAACGCCTCGCTTCGTTCCCGGGTTGCTCACTTGAAATCGCAGGTGGCTCTGCTCGACCTGGCACTCAGCGAGTGAGCACACATTTGTGTGCACCTCGGTCAAATTGGCACGTAGTGCCATTTTGGCCACTCCAGTCGGGGTAGTTCATCAGCCCGGGGCGCGAGCAATTGTCGCACAATGAAGTCATGCTGACGTTGGAGACACTGCGCGCCGAACGGCGGGAGGAAATCCTCCGGCTCGCCAAGCGGCGCGGCGCCCGGAGCGTGCGCGTATTCGGCTCAGTGGCCCGCGGTGAAGCCAACGAGAGTAGCGATCTCGACTTGCTGGTGGAGTGGGAGCCAGGCAGCAGCCTTCTGGATCACGCCGGACTTGTTCAGGACCTTCAGGAATTGCTCGGGGTCAAAGTCCACGTCGGGACCGAGGCGTCGCTCCACTGGTACGTGCGCGACAGGGTCCTTCGCGAGGCCACGCCCTTGTGAAGGACGATCGCCTCTACCTGCATCACATGCTGGAGCGTTGCCGTCGCATCACCCGGTTCATTGAGCCTGGCCGGGAAGCGCTCCTGGCGTCCGATCAACTACAAGACGCAGTGATCCGCAACCTGGAGGTCATCGGCGAGGCGGCCACAAGCGGGTTTCTGCCGAGTCGCGGGCGCGCATGCCATCGCTTGACTGGAAGGCCATCTGCGGCATGCGCGACGTACTGATTCACGACTACATCGGCGTGGACCTGGACGAAGTTTGGAACGTGGCTTCTTCCCGGATACCCGAACTCCAGGCGGTACTCGAAGAGTCTCTTGCCGGGGAAGACACCGGCTCCGGCCCCCGCTAGAACTAATCAGTAGTCGAACGGCAATCCATCAAGCCGTCGGACATTGGTAATTGTGATTCGAGCACTCGACCCTGCTGCGCTGGCACCGCCGTTGATCGGTACCGGAACGTCATTGATGGCAACATCCCAAATCAGCCACCGATGCCCGTCGCGTTCACCGCCGCGTCTGCGTACTCCCTTGAGTAGATTTGTTATCGTCCGTTGTACACGGTTGTCGACGTCGAAGGCACCCTCCCGAATCGCGACACTCCGAATCTCAGCAACGGTAACACCCTGATCGCGGGCCATCTCAAACATCGCCGAATAGAATGAGCCCGGCTCAAACGGGTTCCGACGCCGCTGTCGATCGGGAGTAGGCGGTGGCACTGCACGAGCGGTTTGTCGGCTCACCGGATCAGCTCCGGATTTGATCACAGTCAGAGCCTTCAGTCGCGTCGGCGCCTCTGCGATCGGGTCGCCTTTTTGGATCGCTACCTGACGGAACCGGGCCTCGGGCATCTCCATGCATTCGATGCCGACGCTTTCGAGTCCTTCCCGATAGTTCGGCGCAACGGATTCGGCGATCAACATCAGGCGGATCGCGCAACCGGGATGCAGCCGGAGCATTTCACTGCGGTACTCCAAGAGCTGACCCACCGCAGCTCTCGGCGCAGAACCCTGCTTGAGTTCAACAATGATGAAGGCTCCCTCGACGTCCCTGTACACGAGATCCATGCGGCCGCCGCTCGAACATGTTTGTTGTCGGGTCAACGGCGTTACGTGCTCTTCAAAGAATTCGCCAGGGTACTTCCACAACAGGCCTTCCATGTCTCGCTCAGTCATTCCCGCTCCTTTTCCGCTTACCGGTTGCGTCTCCTGCCGATAGACGCTTCTCCCCTATTCGACGTTTCGGTACTGCGAGAGTTATATTCATAAATTATCGCAGGCCACATTATGAATTCGAACCGACTGCTGGAGGAGCGATTTGAGGAGGCGCTCAAGGGCATTGTCAAGCAATGGCTGGATGAACCCGAGGAGCAGGAAACAATCCTCGGCAAGATTTCATCCGTCGGTGGCGTCCAGGCCGTTAAGGCAGCGCTTCACCGACGAAATTCAGCCGACGAATTCTTATCCCCGTGGGCAGATGATCGGCCTGATCTAACGTTCGAGGCGATCGCACTGTGCCCGGCGTGGGACGACCTCTTCACCGCAGACGAGAGGGCAATCGCGAGAGCGCGTCTTTCAGAAACTCACGCCAAGTACGAAACCCGGCCAGAGCGACGAACCAAGACATGGCGGGATACCTGGGTATTCTGGATCGACGGCAGACCAGTCGGGGCCGACCGGCACGGGCGTGAAGACTCGGAGTCCCCGGCGCCCACATGTGAAATGTTCGCGCGCGCCGCCAGGACGCTCGCCGAAATAGGTCAATTCGGAGCCTCATTCTACCAGCGCCGTCACTTCCACTCATGCTCGGGTTGCTTGGCACTCCCTTCACTAAACGAAATCATCACTCTATTGGATCAGGAGGAGTTCCGCCGCCTTCGCGTGCTCCTCCGCGCCCTGTCAGGCTCACTGGATCGCGGATGGATCGCAATTGTGCTGTGTACGTTTATCGACAGCATCTGCGAAATCGAGCCTGAACACTGGGTCGAGGCTCGCCAGGGAATGGCCGATCGCACGTTCTCTGAGTTCGTTAAAGGCCTTGACCCATTTGAGTACTTCGCATATCCGCTGGCTAAGCGGGTCGGAATCGTTTTTGACCCTCCCGAACTCGCGTGCGCTGATGAACTCGCGCTACCGTCCGATGGAGTTCTCACACCGGAGCCCGGAGTTCTGAACACCGCGATCTCATCTGACGAATGGTATCGGCTCCTCGATCCGAGGGTTGATATGGGCGGCGATGATCGCCTTGACGAAGTCAACTTCGTTCACCTTGCGATTGAGGCGACCTCGTTCCAGATGATGCACTGGTGGAAAGATGGAGTTCCTGAATACGTCCGGCCGGACAGCCTCCCGCTGCTGTCAGCATTTGAGAGCCCGACGAAGCCGGCGGAAGCCTCGCTGCGTGCAACCTTGGGACACGCCATCTGTAATGAACTCGGCATTGCATTTGTGTACCTTGTTCAAGCGGAGCAGATCTACCTGGATCTCGAAACACCTACGGGTGACATGATAATTCTAAGTCTTGCACTTGGATTTCAGCGTCGGTTAGAAGACGCAATCATCGCGCCCTTCAAGAAAGCACTGGACAAAGCAGGCCTTCGAGACTACCCTTGGCCGATGAAGGCCGGGAGATTGACATTGGGAGACATCAAGAGTCTCCTCACTTATCCTCCCCCGCAACTCGCGGACATCCTCCGAGCCAGAAATCTCGATCTGACTGCCGTAGTCTCCGCGGTTCGTGACGTTAAGCAGGCACGAGATCACATAGCTCATTTAGACAGGCACTACACCACCGAGGACGCGCGCCTAATCCGCCATCGCTGGTTTGGCGCTGATCGTGGCGACGGCGGAATCTTCGGTCTTCTCCGCCCGACGCCGAAGATCTAGCTCACTTGAGATTGAAGACCGATCCAAACTGTAGGATCATTCGACAGTGTTGGCGATCGCGTTTCGTTCGAGCGGTCCGGTAACACGCACGGCAATAGGCTACGATTTGGCGGCCATGCTTGTGTCCCTTTCTACGAACGACCGGAATTTCCATGACAATCAGACCAGATCTGCTATGGCGCGGGAGTCTGCATACGACGCGGTCCATTCGCTGACGCCGATTTCCGCTAACTGTCGTGAGCCTCATGAAGTTACTGTTGGCCATAGTTGATTCCTTTCACACGAGTCACTCTTCCGCCGCCAGGGCTTGCCGTGAAACTTGTCGATCTTGTCGCAGATGTGGTGATTGAGTGGGACTGCCAACCCATTGCCGTGAATAAAGCACCGCAAGGCCACGGACGTTCGATCGACGAATGCATTGCGCTCGCCCGTGGTGATTGTGGAATTGGCTCCGATTACAATTAGCGTTAGCGCTACGCCAGCTCCTCAGCCCTTCTCCTCCTCCCATCCCGTCACCGGATGCCCCACCACCTGCGACAGGCTCACCGGCTTGCGCCGCCACGGCTTGCCGTGGAACTTGTCGATCTCGTCGCGGTAGTTCATCAGCGGCCCCGGATAGCCGATGAGCTGCCAGCCGATCAATCCGGCGTTGCCGCCGTGCATCGGGTCGCTGAACAGCCCCTCGAGGGTGTGCTGGCGCAGCATGCGGAAGAACTGCGTGGTCTCGATCGCGCGCAGCCGCTGGTCGCGCTCGGCGGGTGAAAGGTCCGCGAGGCCTGCCAGCTTCTTGATGCCCTCGCGATAGACCTCCTGCGGCGTCGCCTTTCCCTGGTAGCCGTGCTCCGGCACCGATTCGACGAAGGGCCCCTTGGTGTAGCGATACTTGTCGCGCCCATAAGGGCCGGCGAGCTGCCGGTCGATGAAGATCACCACTCCGGCCTCCTTGGCGCCCGGACCGCTTTCGTCGCTCGGGAAAATGCGGTCGCAGGCCGCCTCCACCACGCGCGCCTCTGCGGCCGTGAAAAATCGTAGCGGAACCTTCACGTCGCCGTTCTGCGTCTGCGCGCGAATCGGTTCGCGCGCCAGCGTATACAGCAGCACTCCGCCCAGGCTTTTCGCGGGCAGTGTAAGGAACTCGCGGCGTTTCATGCAAGACCTCCGGGGTGTTTGACATATCGGTCGATCAGCGCGTCGGCGGCGCGCAGGGTGATGGCCACAATCGTGAGCGTCGGATTTCCCGAGCCGTTCTGCGGGAACGCCGACCCGCCCGCCACCCACAGGTTCGGGATCTGCCAGTGCTGCAGCCACGGATTCACCACGCTCGTCTCGGGCGAAGCGCCCATGATGGTGCCGCCATTCACGTGCGTGCTCTGATATTGAATCACCGTGTAGCGCTCGAGCAACCGCGCGTTGCTGCCGGCTGACTTCGCGTTCATCGCCTTGGCGAGCTGCGCGTGAATCTTGGCGAGCATCGCTCCCTGGGCGCGTTCATGATCGGTCCAGTCGAGCGTGATTCGCGCCAGAGGATCGCCGTACTTGTCGGTATAGGTGGGGTCGAGGTCGAGATAGTTTTGGCGGTAGGCCAGGTGCTCCGCTTCGCTGCTGATGGCGATGGATCGGTCGTGCCAGTTGAGCGCCGCCTTCTTCCACTCCGATCCCCAGTCCGACTTCGCCTCGCCGGGAGGAACGGCGCCGAACCCCGCGATCGCGCCTTCGCCGGTGCTCATCAGCCGGATGTTGCCTCCGCGCAGGACGCCCGGGAAGCCGTCAACTCCCTCCTTGCCGTCAAAATCGCTGACGCCGATTCCCAGCCCGCCCGCGCCCATGAAGGCGTTCAGCGGCTTGTCGAGAAAGATGCGCGTGCCCTGGTTCACCTGGTGCGTGAGGTTCTTGCCGAGGGTTCCCTTCCCCGTGGCGGGATCGTAGGGTTCCCCGACTCTCGACAGGCGCAGCAGCCGCGAGTTGTTCAGCGTCCAGGAAGCCACGATCACGATGCCGGCCGGTTGGAGGATTTCTTCGCCCGAAGCGTCGCGATACATCAGCCCGACCGCTTTGCCGTCCTTATGGATCACCCTTCGCACGTTGCAGCCGGTCCGCAGGCTGAAGCTCTTCCGCTTTTGCAGGATCGGCATCAATATGTTGGTGGGCTGGGCCTTGGCTCCGATCATGCACCCGTAGCGCGAGCAGAAGCCGCAGTAGGCGCAGCCGGGCCGGGAGACGCCGTCCGGATTGGTATAGTTCCGGCTCAGCGTGGCCGTGGGGATAGGATACGGATGATAGCCCAGCTCCCGCGCCGCCTTGTCGAACACGACTGGCGCATACGGTAATTTGTGCGGCGGATTCGGATATTCGTGCGACCGCGGCCCCTCGAACACGTTGCCGCCATCGATCCGCTTGCCTTGCAGGTTTCCCGACTTGCCGCTGACCCCCAGCATTTGCTCGGCGCGCCAGTAGTAGGGCTCGATTTCGTCGTAGGTGAAACCCCAGTCCTGGACCGTGACGCCCTCGGGCAGCCGCCCCCCGAGTTTCTGGCGCATGTGCGTGCCCAGCGTGAAATGTTCCGGATAAAAGCGGTAGCAGATGGCGCCCCAATGCTCGGCCGCGCCCCCAACTCCGGTGCCGGGGTTAAACGATCCAAACTGCCGGATGGGAACCGCCGTGCCCTTGGCAGAGTGGCGGTGGACAGTGGTTTCGTCCGCCAGGTTCTGCATCATCCGGAAGCGAAGAGCATGGTCCAGCTCATCCATTCCATCGGCATAATCGGCGGTCTTGCGCGGCTGGCCGCGCTCGAGAACCACCACGTTGAGCGAGGTGCGCGCGGTGATTTCCTTGGCCAGCGTCAGGCCGACCAGACCACCGCCGGCAATGACGATATCGACGGGCTTCAGTTCTTGCATAGAGGCCAGTGTACACCCGGCGGAGGCCACCCGCGAGAACCAATCAGAGGGTGCGCGACATTTGCCGAACCGCGACCGTTAGGGAGCGGACAGACGCGAGAAAGCTCACTCCGCCCGATCTCGTCTGTCCGCTCCCTAACGGTCGCGGTTCAGAAATCGAACAGGTACGTAAACTTCACCAGGAACGCGCGACTCAGCGTGGTCCGCTCTTCCCTATGCGGATCGAGGTAGTCCTCCGTCGCCGCCCGAGTGTTATACACCAGGAACAGGCCGTTGCTCGAAGTAGAGAGCAACGCGAACCGGATATTGGTGCCCACCTGGTTGATCCGGCTGTTGTATTGCGTGAAGGTTTGCAGGTAACTCTTCTTGGTGAAGCTCCAGTTAAACCGGAAGCCGATCAGATCGGTGGTAAAGTCGCCCTCGCGCAGATTGATGAAATTACGCGTGTAGCTGCCGGACCAGGTCAGGTTCGCACCCTTGCGAACGCCGCCGCCCAAAGTGAGGGCCCGAAGCGTGCCGCTGTAGAAATTCCCCGCGACGACCGACGCGTTGCCAAACCGGCTGGCGCTTTGGTTGGTCCGGTAGCTGGCATCGACTTGACTGAAGCTGTAACGGCCCGGCGCGATTTTGACTCCCGGGAACACCTCAAACGGCTTGTCCAAGCGCTCGAAGCTGCGGTTGAATTGAAGGCTTGCGGATTCCCCGCCCTGCCAGTTCATGCCATAGTCGTTGTGCCAGTAGGAGGACTCCAGATCGTTGGTTCCCAGCGTGTACCACCGGTTCCACTGGAAATGCGGATAGATGCTGCGGATGTGCTTGCCTTCGGGAGTAAAAGTGTGACGATAACCGAAACCCGGCCGGCGGTAGTTGGCCCGCTGAAGATAGCCGACCTCGGGATTGAAGTCGGGACCCACTTCCCTGTAGGAGAGGGACGCCTGGTGGTGACTGTCGTCGTATCGGATCGAAGAAAGCCCTGTGTAGTCGCCGCGCGTCAGGCCCGGCGATTCGGTTTTCGCGTAATAGTTCTGCCAGTTGATGTAGCGCCCCAGCCCCACCTCGGCGTCCGCGCCGAAGGTGCGGTTGAAAGGCCTCCTCCCCTCAAAATGCGTGAGCGACTGCCGGTTGATGGCAATCAGGCCCACGCTGGAGCGGTTGGGCAGATCTCGCTTGACCCGTGCGACGGTAAATTCATTGGCGGGAGCGATGCCGTCGACCTCACGCGTCTTCATGCTCAAAAAACCGACCTCATAACGGCCCGCATGACCGCTCAGGCGAACCCCGGCGTCGATGGGGACCTCCACGCCGGAATCGTCGATGCCTATGCGGCGGGAGAAGAAGATTTCGGTTTCCCGAGGCGAGCCGAAGTCGAAGATGCCGGAGTTTTCCAGGAAGAAAGGTCGCTTCTCGGGAAAGAACAGGTCGAAGCGGGTGAGATTGACCTGCTGTTCGTCCACTTCCACCTGCGCGAAGTCGGTATTAAACGTCGCATCCAGCGTGAGCTGAGGCGTCAGGCTGTACTTCACATCCAGACCGGCGTCGCGGGTCAGCTTGCTCTGATTTCGGCTTCGCGTGTAGTCTTGATCCAATCCGCCCAACAGGTAGGGAACCAGTTGCAGATTCCGGTGCATGCGCAAATCCAGGCCTTCCAACTCCCCCGCGACATCCACCTGAAGCAGGTCGAAGGCTCTCGAAATGGGCGTCCAGAAGGACTGCTCGTTGTGCCGGCGAAGGTTGCGCATGATCTGGAGACCCCATACGCGGTCCGTGCCTGGGACGTAGCGGAGGGTCCTGAAGGGAATGACCATTTCGGCTTCCCATCCGCGCGCGGTGACCTGAGAGCGCACCTCCCACACGCCATCCCAGTTCGCGTTGAAGGCGGCGGCTCCCCCCCGTTGTGCGCCACCCTGACCAGTTCCCCCCTGACCGCTGGCCAGCGCATTAAACGTGCCCGAATCGCCCTGCCCCGCCTTGGAGACCTGCGCGTCGTACTCGATGCCGGTGGGGCTGGTGCCGAAGATAAAGGCATTCTGGCGGTCGTGAAAAGTATCCAGCAGAATCTGAATTGAATCGGTGTCGATGAGGCTACCGTCGCGGCGATTTTGGGTGACTACGATATTCTCCGGTTGCGAGTCAAAACATATGATGCCGATATAGAGATTGCGGTTGTCATACCCAAAGCGGATCTCGGTCTTTTCCGTTGCAGCGGATCCTTCGTTTGGCTCCTGCTGGATGAAGCCGGCGGCCGGCTCGATCAGCTCCCAAACCGGTTCACGGACCAGCCCGTCCATCACCGGAGGCGTGTCGATGCGTTGCGCGCGAATTCGTTTGCGGGCTTGCTGGCGCTCCGGCGGAATCACCGTGTTCTGGGCCGAGGCGATACCACACGCGAAACACACCAGCAGCACGAGGGAATGCTTCCGTGAAGCTGCCACCTGTCTAAGATACGATTTGTTTGGTTCGGATGTCCACGCGGACGCCATCGCGTCACCTCTTGAGCAACAATGATGTAGTATAGGAAACCCCCACAGCACAGAAAGGGAGGATGACCATGAAAACTTCAGGACGCCGTGACTTCCTCAGGGCGGGCGCTGGCGCGGCTGCCGCGATCGGCATGCTGAATGCCGTCAAGGCGTCGGCTCAGACTCCCTGGTGGGCGGCGCGGCCCGGCAAGGGCGGCGTGGGTAAGCCGGTGTCGATCGACATGCACGCGCACTGGTCTCCGGAACCTTACAACAAGGCCCTGGCCGCTCTGGGACAGCCTCTCGCCAATCCTTATCCGCTCGATTACGATCTCGACAAGCGGCGTCAGTGGATGGACGACCATGGCGACCTGATGCACTGCCTGACCCTCTCCGGCGCCATGCCCTGGCAAAGAACTACAGCGCAAGAGAGCGCGCATCTCGCGCAGATCATCAATGACACCGGCATTCAAGTCCACCAGAAATATCCCGACCGCT
>JBGPLI010000139.1:0-15819 GCA_041486445.1 Bryobacteraceae bacterium | reverse complement strand
ATGGATGTGGTGCTCGACGCGTCGCCGGACGTGCTCAATCACAACACGGAGACGGTTCCGCGGATGTACCGGCAGGTCCGGCTGGGCGCGCGATACGAGCGCTCGCTCGACATGCTGGCGTACGCGAAAAGCGCGCGGCCGGAGATTCCCACCAAGTCCGGCCTGATGCTCGGCCTGGGCGAGACGATCGAAGAGGTCCTCGAAGTGATGCGCGATTTGCGCGCGAGCCGCGTCGACATTCTCACGTTGGGCCAATATCTGCGCCCGTCGCCGAAGCACTTGCCGATCCTGCGCTACGTGAGTCCGGAGGAGTTCGCGGAGCTGAAGCGCCGCGGTTACCAGATGGGCTTCCGGCACGTGGAAAGCGGGCCGCTGGTGCGCAGCTCCTACCACGCGGCGGACGCCGTGGCATGACCAATCCCGCGCCAGGAATTTACACGGTCACGCTGCCGATTCCGTTCGAGCTGGAGAGCGTGAACGTGCATCTGGTGGAGCTGGACGAGGGGTTCCTGCTGGTGGACTCGGGCCTGGAAACGGCGGAATGTTTCGATGCGCTCGAAAGCGGGCTGGCCGAGCGGGGTGTGGAGTGGCGCGACATCCGGATCCTGCTGCTCACGCATCTGCATCCGGATCACATCGGGCTGTCGTGGAAGATCCTGGAGCTTTCCGGAGCCGAGTTGTGGATGCACCGGGTGGAGGCGGAGCACCTGGCTCAGGTGGCGCGAGAGAATCGCTCGCCGTTTTTCGCGCAGGCGATGCGGAGGGCGGGCGTGCCGGCGGATGTGGAGGCGCGCATCGACCGGGATGTGAAGAACGGACGCGGACGATTTCGCGCGCATCATCCGCACCGCGTGCTCGAAGGCGGCGAGAGGATTCCCGTCCGAAGCGGCGAGTTCGAAGCGGTGTGGACGCCGGGCCATTCGCCAGGCCACGTCTGTTTATATTCGCCCGAGCATCGGTACATGATTTCCGGGGATCACGTTTTGGAGCTCATCACGCCGAATATCTCCTGGCATCCGGGTGAGGACATGCTGGCGCGGTACCTGGATTCACTGGCGCTGCTGAATCCGTACGCCGTGGACTGGGTGCTGCCGTCGCACGGCCCGCCGTTCCGCAAACATCAACAGCGGATCCAAACCATCGAGCGCCACCACGCGGAGAGATGCGGCGTGATTCTGTCGCATACGGCGAGGGAACCGATGACCGCATATCAACTGGTGGAGGCGATGTGGCACAGGCTCGCTCCGTTTCACCAGCACTTCGCGGTGCTGGAGATCCTGGCGCACCTGGAGCACCTGGAGCGGCGAGGGCAAGTCGCTGGGGAGGAGCGGGACGGAGGAGCGTTGTACTGGTCTCCAGGAATTTCGCGGCCGTTACCGGAGTAGAATCGAGTCAGATGCTGACGCGAGTCTATATTGACAATTATCGCTGTTTCGACCGCTTTCAATACAACCCAGCGCGGCTGCAATTGATCCTGGGAGGAAACGGTACGGGAAAGACGACGCTTGTCGAGGTGCTGTGCAAGCTACGGGCTTTTGCTGTTGCGGGGGACAAGGAAGCCGATGAGATCTTCCCTTCAGGATGTTGGACAGAGTGGTTGTCCCGACCGCAGCAGACCTTCGAAATAGAGGCATCGATCGAGGGGGGCGTATATATTTACAAGCTTGTCATCGAGCGGTCCGGCGAGCCGCTGAAGTCGCGGGTCGCCGAAGAGGCGCTCTTTTTCAATGGCAAACGCTTGCTCCACTTCAGCGAGAACACGATCGTTCTTTACAACGATCGTCCCGACTCCGGCAGTTACGCTGCGGACTCTCAACGATCCGCGCTACCAGTGATGGAGGCAAAGAAGGAAAATCGTCGACTTACGGTTTTCAAGGAATGGCTGGAAAAAGACCTATACGCGATTCGGATTAACCCGTACAGTATGCACTCCCTTGCGGAGAGAGACGTCAATCACCCCGACGCCGATCTGTCGAACTTCGCGGGTTGGTACAAACGCCTACGAGAGGAGCAGCCACAGAGAAAGCCTCTGATGTTCGCAGACCTCGAACAGGTCCTCGATGGCTTCGAGTCTCTGGTCTTTAGCAGAGGGAAACTGGAGGTCGAATTCCGCATCGACCCGAGGCCTGACAACCAGTCCATTGCACACGTGTTTTCGTTCGCATTGGAGGAGCTCTCCGAAGGCCAGCGGGTCTTGATCGCGCTTTATGTAATTCTCCATTATGTGTTGCGACCTGGTATCACGGTGCTCATCGACGAACCAGAGAATTTCGTTGCTCTCCGAGAGCTTCAGCCGTGGTTGATGGCCATGATGGACCGTGCCGAAGAAACCGGCGCACAGGTGCTCTTAATTTCTCACCATCCCGAGTTGATAAACCAGTGGGCCCCGAATTTCGGCGTTCAATTCGTTCGAGATAGGGTTGGACCCGTGCGGGTCGAGGAGTTTCGCGGCGTTCCAGAAAGTCCACTCTCACCGGCGGAGCTTGTAGCGCGCGGATGGGAGCGTGAGTAGACCTTCTCAGGTCATTGTGCTTGCCGAGGACGCACGTCATCAAAGTTTCGTCCGCCAATACTTGTATAGGCTGGACCTCAAGCCGCGGGACATTCGCTTCGAGGACTTGCCAAGCGGACGAGGCTGCGGAGAGCAATGGGTTCGAGAGCGCTACGCGCGAGCGGTTGGCGCTTACAGGGACAGAGTTGCGCGCGCGAAGACGTGGCTGGTCGTCGCGATCGACGCAGACACGGACACTGTGGAGCGGCGCACTAACCAACTCTCGGAGGGGCTCGCCCAGGCCGGATTTACTTCCCGCATTGGGCACGAAGCGATCGTGCACCTAATCCCGAAGCGGCACATCGAGACGTGGATACTATGCCTTACTGGCGAAGATGTGGACGAAGAAACGGACTACCACAACCGCGAAGTGGACCCGCTCATCAAGTCGGCAGCGACGGCCTTCTTCGATTGGAGCCGGTCGAACGCCGAGCCGCTAGCGAACTGTGTTGCTTCCCTCCGCGTTGCCATCCCCGAACTGCGGCGCTTGGTGTAACGGTACGCTCAGGTGGCCGGGGAGGAGCGGGACGGAGGGGCGTTGTACTGGTCAGCTCAGTAAACGTGTGCCGTCGGGACCCACTCGCTGTCGCTCGTGGTTCGGTGCCGGCGCTTCCGAGAAACTCATCAATTCCATATCGGGGATCCCCTTTGGTTGTAACCCTGTCCAGGGCCGACGCGTTCTTGGTATCGCTGACATTGCCGGCAACAGCGGCTGCATAACGCCAGGCAGCTCTCGCCCACCGCATCAGACCGGACGCATGAGGAGAACCTAGGAATCACTCGCGCCGGTGATCGCAGTACCCAGTGGATGGCCCACGACACTTACCGCATCCTCAAACTACACCAGAGACCTCCAGGGGACAACCGAGTGAAAGGGCAAGCCGCGGGAGACACGGGAGAAACGACCGGCGCTTGGGACGTGACGCGGTCAGAAGTTCAGCTTCAGCGTGAACTGCACCTGCCGGCCCTTATTGACGGTGTTGGTGATTTTTCCGAACGTCGCCAGGGCCAGTTGCGTGCCCGGCCGGTCAAACTGAGGCGTGTTGAAGAAGTTGATGAATTCGGAGCGAAAGTCGAGAGAACGCTCCCCGCCCGGCAGACGGAAGGTTCTGCCAAACGCGACGTTCCAGTTGGCGGTTCCGTCTTTCCGAAACGTATTCCAGCCGAGATTGCCGCGGCCTCCGGGGGGAATATTGTCATCAAAATTCTTGCAGTGCAGGTAGGGGAGGCCGTCCGCGCCGGGGGGGCGGCAGGTATTGGCGCCCATCAGCGCGCCGGCCGTATCAGGATTATCAAAGCTCTTTCCCAGCAGGGACGGGTTCAAGATATTGGGACGATCTCCCCCGCTGTCGCCGTCCGTGTTGCCGTAGCCAGGCGCGTCCCCTCCTGTATGCAAGTGGAAAGTAACTCCGGACTGGAACAGGGTTGTGCCCGAGATCTGCCACCCCTTGAGCGCGGCCGCCGGCCAGCGGGAGGATCCGGCGAAAAAGGGCAGGCGATAAACGTAGCTGATGCTGAAGACCTGCGGGGTATCAAACAACGCCAAGCCCTTTTGATCGGCGACGCGATTGCAGGTTTGGCAGGTCGGTGTGCCCTCTTCGGCCGGAACCTCGACTCCGGAAGCCGTGTTGGTAAAATCGCCTCCCACATTGATGTCCTTGCTGAAGGTATAAGCCGCGCGGAAGGTCAAGCCGTGCGTCAATCTCTTTTCGACGCTGAGTTGGCCGGCGTCGTAGTAGTCGATGCTGTTGCTCTCGACTACGTTGATCGCGCCGTAGCGCTGGTCGGGACGGCGTTGATTGATCGTGGCCGACGTGGTGGGAATGCCCGGCACCACCACGGGCCGATTGTAGACTCCCAGGGTCAATAAATGGAAAGACCGGCTCCCCATGTAGCCCAGGCGCACCAAGGTTTGCGACGGCAGCGCCCATTCGAGCCCGAAATTATACATGTGGGAGTAGGGCAGGACCAGGTCCGGGCTCAACAGATACAAGTTCTGCTGAGCGCGCGGATTCGGCTTCATGGCGGGGGCGGCCTTGGCCAGCGCGAGAGCGTCCGTCAACCGCGGCGTATTGATTTCGAGCACCTGCACGGAAGGAGGATTGAAGCGGGTGGTCTGGTACGTTACCGGAAAGATGGAGCTGAAGGAGATGCCGTAGCCCGAGCGAATCGTGAGCCGTCCCCGGCCGGGGTTCCACGCAAACCCGAATCGCGGCCCGACCCCCTGCTGCGTCGGCATCTTGGGATCGGTGAGGTGGTTCACTTCGGTGGGAGGGGTCTCCACTTCGTAGCGCACGCCCATATTGATGAGAAACGTGGGGGACACGCGGAATTCGTCCTCCAGGTAAGCGGTGTGCTCCCAGTTGCGGAAGCCGCGGTACAGATTCCCGATGGTGATCGAAAACGATTCGGGAGTGCCCAGCAGGAAATTCTCGACCGCCGTGCGCCCGAAATCCGGGAGAAAGCTCAGCGTCCCACGGCTATTGTTGCTTTGCAGGTCGTTTACCTGCGACCGGGTGGTGCTCCAGCCGAATTTGAGCGTGTGCGGACCCAAGGTCCGGCTGAGGTTGGCGAACAGCTTGAAACGATTCTCCACACGCAAGCGCGGAAACTGGATTCCGGCGCCGATCGCAGCCAGGTCCTGTTGAGTGATCTGGGGGGTTGTGAAGCCCAGAGGAGCCAGCAGATCGTCAAACTCCCGGGTGGGCAGCAGGGACGCGCGGACACGGTCGAAATGAAAGCCAAACTGGCCGATTGTTTGCGGAGAAAAAGTCCGGGTAAGATCGGCGTAGGCGGACTGGCTTCTCAAATCGGTCTGCGGGTTCTGGCCGAGCACCAACTGGAACGGGTCCTCGGTGTATTGGTTCACCGA
Organism: Bryobacteraceae bacterium; assembly: GCA_041486445.1. GTDB lineage: Bacteria > Acidobacteriota > Terriglobia > Bryobacterales > Bryobacteraceae > Palsa-187. Next base: position 10,396 of record JBGPLI010000139.1, on the reverse strand, counting down.
ATACAATCCGGCGAGCGAGGTCTTTTCGTTCGGCCTTAGGTCCAGCCGCGCCAACCCATCGGCGGTCACGATGCTGCGCGGGGCGTTGGTATTGAGTTGCCGCAAGCTGACGGAAGGCAGGTTGGGGAGCTCCGCCGGATACGCCTTCAGCAAAGCGGAGATGATGGCGTTGGTTTGCGGGTCGGCCGCGAGCGGTGTCCGCTCGGATGCCAAAGGCGCCTGCACGTTTCCGTTGACTATGCCGGAATTGAAAATCTGGCCGAAGTCGACCAGCAGCGATGCCTTGGGGGAGATCAGCGGGCCTCCCGCCGCCAGGTCATAACTGGTGATTCGGGAAGGAAGCAAGGGTCCGACGTTGAAAAAATTGCGGGCGTTCAGGGCGCTGTTTTGGTGCGTCGCGGAAGCCGAGGCATGCCAGTCCCTCAGCAGCGTTCGGGGGCGGAGCGGCTGGAAGCTCAACAGCGGCGCCCCATATTGCGCGCCGAAATAATTGTCCTCGGCCAGAAATTCGGGAATGTAGGTGGGGTTTGGACCGCGGAAAAATGTGAGCAGGTTCCGCAGGTCGTTCAGGTCGATACGATAGATGAACGTGTTCGGATTCCGCTCCTCCAGGCCGGCCACTCCTTCGGCGGCGGCGGCGGGGAAACGAAAATCGGCGCGCACGGGGGCCGCGTCGCTGCCCACCGTCACTTCCTGCCGCAACACCGGACCGTTCGCAACGGATGCGGTTACGGTATACACGCCGGGCTCCAGATTCGGGATGGCATAGGAACCGTCCGCCGCCGTGACGGCATTCGCGCGAGCCGGTTCGCGGCTAGCGCCGACCGTGATGGCCGCGCCCGAGACTGGCCCCCCTTGGGCGTTCACCACGCGTCCCTGAATTTCTCCGGCGAAAGCTGCCGCCGGCGCCAAAAACGACACACAAAGAGCTGTTAATAAAAAAAAGAGCCTCATAGGAAACCATCACGGGCGCTGGGCACCGACCGTCTCTACATAGAGCGCATAGATCGAAGTGCTGCCGCACATGAACAGGCGGTTTTTCTTTTTACCGCCGAAGCACAGGTTGGCACAGGTCTCGGGCAGGTGAATCTTGCCGATCAGATCGCCATTGGGCGCGTAGCACCGCACGCCGGATTCATTCGGATCCCCGCTTCCCAAGGTGCACCAGACATTGCCGTCCACGTCGGTGCGGACGCCGTCGGAGCGGCCCACCGAGCCAAAAGCCGGCACAAAGGTCCGGTCATTCGCGAGCTTTTCTCCGTTCACCTCGAAGACGCGGATATTGGAGTCGCGGCCGATCGAGGTTTGCACGCCGGTGTCGACGATGTAGAGCTTCTTCTCGTCGGGGGAAAAGGCGATTCCGTCGGGTCCGCCGAAGCCGGAGGCCGCCACGGCGGCGCGGCCGGTCCTGGGATCCAGGCGATACACCTGAGTCGGCAATTCGGGCGTGATCCGGTGGCCTTCGTAATTGCCGAGATTGCCGAACAGCGGATCGGTAAACCAGATGGCCCCGTCGGAGGAGACCACGACGTCATTGGGTGCGTTCAGCGGCTTGCCCTCGAATTTGTCGATCAGCACGGTGATGGAGCCGTCATGCTCGGTACGGGTCACGCGGCGGGTATCGTGCTCGCAGGTGATCAGCCGCCCCTCACGGTCGCGCGTATTGCCGTTGGAGTTGTTCGACGGATAACGGTACACGCTGACACGGCCGTCATCCTCGCACCAGCGCATGATGCGGTTGTTGGGGATGTCGCTCCACAGCAGATAGCCGCCATCGCCGAAATACACCGGCCCTTCACACCACCGGAAACCGGTGCCGATGCGCTCGATGGCGGCGTTGCCGATCTTGTACTTGAAGCGCGCATTCAGGACTTCGATGCGCGGATCGGGATAGCGCGTGCCGGGCAGGGGGCCCAGCGGCAATTCGTCCGCCGCAGCCGGGCGCGATCCCACAGTCGAGGCCGCCGCGCCCGTACTCGCAGCCAAGAATGTCCGCCGATCCATTTTCCCCCTTGCCAATGACCGAGTATAACTCCTGAGCCGACGGTAATGAATCACGTGATGCTGTACAGCTGCTCGCTGGTCTTGACATGTGCTTCACATGCAAGTATGCTGAGCACATGAAGGAATGCGAATGGCAAAGATGATTCAGTTGCGCCACGTTCCCGATGCCGTCCACCGCAAGTTGAAAGCTCGCGCCGCGATGAAGGGAATGTCTTTATCGGACTACCTGGTCCGCGAGGTCAAGCAGATCGCGGAGCAGCCCACTCTGGATGAGGTATTGGACGAAATTGCAAAGCTAAGCTCAGTGAAGCTGCGCGAGCCCGCGGCGGTCACCATCCGCAAGATGCGGGAGAGCCGGTGATCGTACTCGACGCTTCGGCGGTGGTGGAACTCCTGTCCAACGCTGCCGCGGACGAGCGCCTGGTGGCATGGATCAGAGGCTCACCGCCGCTGCAGGCGCCCTACCTGCTTGACATCGAGGTGATCAGTGCGCTGCGGCGGCATTGCGCGCTGGGCAGCATGACCGGGGAACGAGCACAGCTCGCCATGAGTCGCTTCCGGATGTTGCCCATCACCCGCCATGCTCATCTTCCATACCTGGAGCGCATCTGGGAACTGCGCCACAACTTCACGGCCTACGACGCCGTGTACCTGGCGCTCACCGAGGCGCTGGGCACGGTATTGCTGACGCGGGACGCGGCGCTGGCCCGCGTGCGTCTGCGGCGGGGCCGCGTCGAGGTGGTGTAGAGGCGTCAGTACGCCAGCAGCCGCTCGGCTTGCTGCGCGATGTTCTCCACCTGCGGCAGAATCTCGGCTTCCAGCTGCGGATGATAGCCGACCCAGGTATCGAGCGCGGCCACGCGGCCGACGGGGGCGTCGAGCGAGCCGAACAATTCATCGGCGATGCGCGCGGAGATTTCGGCGCCGTAGCCCCAGGAGAGGCAATCCTCGTGGACCACCATCACGCGGCTTGTTTTTTCGACGGAGGCGCGGATAGCCTCCCAGTCGTAAGGCGAGAGCGTGCGCAGGTCGATGACTTCGATGGTCGTGTCCGGGCGGCGCTGCTCAACCTGAAGAACGGCCTGGAGCGACTTCTGCACCAGCGCGCCGTAGGTCACGATGGTCAGATGCGCGCCGGTCTTGGCGATCTTCGCTTTCCCGAAGGGAATCGTGTAATCGGGGCCGGGATGCGGCGAACGGTTGTAGGGCTCGCGGTACAGGCGTTTGTGTTCGAGGAACAGAACCGGGTCGTCGGCGCGAATGGCGGTGCGCAGCAAGCCGCAGGCGTCGAGCGCGTTGGAAGGGAACACGACGCGCAGGCCCGGAATATGCGTGAATGCGACCTCCCCGCACTGGCTGTGATAGATGGCGCCGCCGTTCAGGTAGCCGCCAATGGCCACGCGGATCACCAACGGCGCGGAAAAACCGTTGTGGGAGCGCCAGCGGAGGGTGGCAAGCTCGTCGCGAATCTGCATCATCGCCGGCCAGATGTAGTCGAAGAACTGGATCTCGACCACCGGTTTCAGTCCGCGCGTGGCCATGCCGGTGGCGCGCCCCACGATGGAGGCCTCGGCCAGAGGCGTGTTGAAACACCGGCCTGATCCGAACTCGATCTGCAATCCCTGGGTGGCCTTGAAGACGCCGCCCTTGCCCTTCACCTCGGCGAGGTTGGATTCGCGGCTGCAATCGGCCACATCCTCGCCGAATACAATCACCTTGTCGTCGCGGCTCATCTCTTCGTGAAGCGTGAGGTTGATGGCGTCCACCATGGTCCGCGGCTCGCCGGAGAACCGGGGTTCGGACTCGAATTCGGGCGAGGTGGGATCGACGCGCTCCGAGTACAGATAGCGCAGCGCGGAGCCTTTGGCGGGAGGGGGAGCCTTCAGCACGCGCTCGGTGGTGCGCTGGATTTCGAGCTCGACCTCATGGGTCATCAGCTCGAGCGCGTGAGGATCGAGGACGCCGTGGTTCACCAGCCACTGGGGGAAGTTGACGATGGGATCGCGGCGGGCTTCTTCGGCGCGCTCGGCCGCGGTCTTGTAAAGCTTCTCGTCATCGGAAAGCGAATGGGAGTAGGGCCGGATCACGCTGGCGTGGACCAGCACAGGCGCCTGCGCGCGGCGGCAGTGCGCGGCGGCCTTGGTCATCGCGGCATGCGATTCCATGAAGTCGGTTCCGTCGCACCGCACGACCTTCAGGCCGGGGAAACCGGCGACCAGCCGGGAAATGTCGCCGCCGGCCGTCTGGCGCTCCACGGGCACCGAGATGGCGTAGCCGTTATCCTCCACCAGAAAAATAATGGCGAGGCTCTCGAGACAGGCGACGTTCAGCGATTCCCAGAATTCACCCTGGCTGGTGGCGCCGTCGCCGGTGGCGACCAGCGTGATGGCGTCCGAGCTTGGGTCGAGGCGGCGGCCGGCTTGCGCGCATCCGATCGCCTGCACGAAGTGGGTACCGGTGGGCGACGATCCGGCGACGATGTGGAGGGGCGCGGAACTCCAGTGGGAGGGCATCTGGCGGCCGCCGGAGGAAGGGTCGGATTGGGCGCCGACCGATTGCAGGAGCATGTCTTCGGCAGTCATGCCCAGGGTCAAACACAGCGCGCGGTCGCGGTAGTAAGGATAGAACCAGTCGTGCGCGGGCCGCAGGAGCATGCCGGCGGCGATTTGGACGGCTTCGTGGCCGGCGCCGCTGATCTGGAAATAGATCCGGTTCTGGCGCTTGAGCAGGATCTCCCGGTCGTCCAGACGGCGCGAGAGGTACATGATGCGGAACGCGCGGATCAAATCCTCGCGCCCGAGCGCGCCGAGATCCGCTTCGGTGGCGATGCCGGGGAGCATACCTTCATCTCAAGTTTAGCAACCGGCGCGGACCGGCCTGAAGGCCAGTCCCACAAGTTGATAGAATGAGGTTTTCAACGAACCAACCACAACAGGGAGAACCATGGCAGTTACAGGTGCGGGCCTTGAAGGAATTATCGCGGCGGAATCAAAAATCTGTTATATCGACGGCGACGCGGGCATTCTCAGTTATCACGGATACAGGATTGAGACGCTGGCGGACAATGCGACGTTTGAGGAAGTCATCTTCCTGCTGTGGAACGGCCGGCTACCGAAGCGAGCGGAGCTGGACGAGCTGAAAGCGGTGCTGGCGGCCGCGAGCGCCATCCCGGCCGAAGTCACCGCGTTTCTCAAGGGCGTCCCGAATGTGACTCCCATGGCGGTGCTGCGAACCGCGGTTTCGATGCTGTCGCTCTACGACGCCGAGGCCAACGACATGGCCCCGGAGGCCAACCAGAGGAAGGCCGTCAAATTGATGGCGCAGACGGCGACCATCGTCACCACGTTCAACCGTCTGCGAAACGGGCAGGCGGTGGTGCCGGGCGATCCCAAGCTGGGACTGGCGGCAAACTTCCTCTACACGCTGAACGGCAAGAAGCCCGACGATGTCATGGAGAAAGCCTTCGACATCGCCCTGACGCTGCACGCCGATCATGAGCTGAACGCGTCGACATTCGCGGCGCGCGTGGTGGCGGCCACCCTGTCCGACATTTATTCGGCGGTGACGGCGGGCATCGGAGCCTTGAAGGGTCCGCTGCACGGAGGCGCGAACGAAGAAGTCATCAAGATGCTGCTGGAGGCCGGCTCGGCGGAAAAGGCCATCGAGCACGTGAAATACCGGCTGGCGAACAAAATCAAGATCCCGGGCTTCGGGCATCGCGTCTATCACACGGTGGATCCGCGGGCGGCAGCCTTGAAGGGACTGTCCGAGGAGCTGGGGCGCCGCACGGGCCACCTGGATCTGTACCAGACGTCGAAGCTGATCGAGCAGCACATGAAGGAGGCCAAGAACCTGAACGCGAACGTCGATTTCTACTCGGCCTCGACGTACTATTCGCTCGGCATCCCGATCGACCTGTTCACGCCGATCTTCGCGGTGAGCCGCATGTCCGGCTGGACGGCGCACGTGCTCGAGCAGTATCACAACAACCGGCTGATCCGGCCGCGCGCGGAATACACCGGCGCCACGGTGGGCCAGCGGTGGGCCGATATTAGCGCGCGCTGATGTACGACCTCGCATTTTTCCGCAACAACCTGGATGCGATCGCGCGGCGGCTGGCCGATCGCGGATACACGCTGCCACCCGATTTTGCTCAGATCGACGCGGAGCGGCGTGTGGCGATAACTGAGTCCGAGCAGCTCAATGCGCAAATGAATGCCGCGACCAAAGAGATCGCCCTGGGGCGCAAGACCGGTTTAGATACTAGCGCAATGCAGCAAGAGGTCCGGGATAAGCGGGCTCGTGCCGCCGAACTCGAAACAAAAGCCTGGGCTCTTGATGAAAAGTTCAAGGAGCTTCTGGCCGGCGTGCCGAACACCCCCCACGAATCCGTGCCGGCGGGGAAAAGCTCGGAGGACAACGTGGAGGTGCGGCGCTGGGGCGCGCCGCCGTCGTTTTCCTTCGAGCCGAAGGCGCACTGGGACCTCGGTCCGGAGCTGGGCATCCTGGATTTCGAGAGGGCGTCGAAAATCACCGGGGCGCGCTTCGCGGTGTATTGGGGACTGGGGGCGAGGCTCGAGCGGGCGCTGATCAATTTCATGCTCGACGTACACACGCGCGAGCACGGCTACACCGAAGTGCTGCCGCCGTTCATGGTCAATTCGGCCAGCATGTACGGGACGGGGCAGTTGCCCAAGTTCGCGGCGGACTTGTTCAAGCTCGAAAACACCGACTACTGGTTGGTGCCGACGGCCGAAGTGCCGGTGACCAATCTCTATCGCGACGAAACGCTCGAGGCGGAGAAGCTGCCGGTCAAGCTGTGCGCCTACACGCCCTGCTTCCGCAGCGAAGCCGGGTCCTACGGGCGCGACGTGCGCGGCATCATCCGGCAGCATCAGTTTCAGAAAGTGGAGCTGGTAAAGTTCGCGCCGCCGGATTCGAGCTACGACGAACTGGAGAAGCTGACGCGCGACGCCGAGGACATTCTGCAACGGCTGGGCCTGGCGTATCGCACCGTGGTCCTGTGCACGGGAGACATGGGCGCCAGTTCTGCCAAGACCTACGATATCGAGGTGTGGCTGCCCGGGTTGAACGCCTACAAGGAGATCTCATCCTGCTCCAATTTCGAGGCGTATCAGGCGCGGCGGGCCTCGATCCGGGCGAAATCGGGCAAAGGGAAGGCCGAATACGTCCACACTCTGAACGGCAGCGGCCTGGCGGTGGGCCGCACCTGGCTGGCGATCGTCGAGAACTACCAGCAGGCCGACGGGAGCGTGGTGGTGCCGGAAGCGCTGCGGCCGTATGTGGGGGCAGAGGTGATTCGGGGGCCGCAGTGACCGCTCCCTGACGGTCGCGGTTCCGTTGTGAAATCCAGGAGTTAGCGTTTGCGGGCGCGGAACCACCGGGCAGGCCCATGCCTAGACTGAGCGTGGGAGGCGAGTCGGATGCTCAGTTTCAGATGGCCGGCGCTAGGGCTGCTTTGGGCCGCGGGCGTGGCGATGGGGCAGCCCACCCTGACGACAATCCAAGATATTCTCTACCGCGCGGACGGCACCCGCTATACGGGAACGATGTTCATCCGGTGGAACAGCTTTCAGGCCGCCGATACGTCCAATATCGCGACAGCGAACCTGACGCTGCCGATCGTCAACGGCGTGCTGCGGGTGCGGCTGGTGCCCACCACCACAGCCTCGGCCGGCGCGCAGTACAACATCACGTTCAACAACGCAGGCAGGAACCAGTTCACGCAAGTATGGGCGGTTCCGCCCAGCCCGGTGACTCTGCGTGTGCGCGATGTGCTGGTCTCGCAAGGCACGGTGGTGGGACCGCCGCCGGCGACCACGCCGATCCAGATCTCGGACGTCGTTGGACTGGCGAACCAGCTTGCGCTTTTGCCGCCCAAGGGCGTCGGCTTTGCCATAGGGCGCGCAGCGGTGATCAATACATCGGGACAAATCGACGGAGCTACCGGAACCCTGGGCGACTGCGTGCGGGTAGACGGCACCTCGGGACCTTGCGGCGGGTCGGGTGGAGGCGGCATCCTGCCGCTGTTCTCCGACGGTGAAATTCCGGCCGGCGCAATCAACGGTGCGAATACGATCTTCACGCTGAGTTTCTCTCCCTCCCCGGCCGCGAGCCTGGATCTGTCCCGGAACGGATTGCGCATGAAACCGAGCGCCGACTTCGTCCTCAACGGCAATCAGATCCAGTTCGTGCTCGGCTCGACGCCGCAGACGGGCGATCTGCTGATGGCCAACTACCGGTATGCCAATCCGGGCAACCCCCTCGGCTCGCTGACGGCGCCGCAAGTCGTCTGCAGCAGCACGGGAACCAGCACTTCAGCGACGGCGCTGACGCCGCTGGGGATCTGCACGATTCCAGCCGGCCTGCTGGGGGAGGGCGACCGGATCGAGATCCAGTTCCAGTATTCGCACACCGGGGCGAGCACGGGCTTCGTTGGAGAAATTCATTGGGGCGGGACGAATTTCCTCTCCAGAGCCACAGCAGCGGCCGAGACCGCTTTCGTGGGCAGAGCCGAGTTCGGCATCTACGCCGGAGCGCAGAGCTGGGATGCACAGAGCTGGGGGAGCGCGCTCAGCCTGGCGAACGGTGTGGGATCGGCAACCGTGGACACAACCCAGAACGTGACGGTCTCGTTCCACGGGCAAATGTCGGCGGCGACGGCAGACAGCGTGAGCCTGCGCAATTTCATGGTACTGCGGTACCCGGCTCAGACGAATCCCTAAGCAGAAGGGCTGAGGAGGATGGCGGGAAGAACCCTATGGCCCAGTAAATAAGGGGTTTGGCGGATTCGGGCTACGGCTAAATCCCACTTGTTAACTTTACGCGTTTGCTCCACTATGGTCTTGTCCGGTAGTCGATTCAAGCGCAAGGAGGAGATATGACCATGGCAAAGATGCATAGCGTGGTGCGGGGGCTGTGGCAGGACGAGAGCGGCCAGGATCTGGTCGAGTATGCCGCCCTTACCGGTTTTATCGCCGTGGCTGTCGGCGCCGTGTTTCCTCCGACGGTGGGGCCGTCGATAAGCTCGATTTTCTCCAAGGTCGTATCCTGCCTGAACGCCAGTTGACGTTTCCCGGACCCCGGGTGGACGGACGCTCGTAGATTTGTTCACCCACTAGCTTGACAAACCAAAACCGCGTATAATAATTGACGGTGGATGCCACAAGAGCGTCCGCCAATTTCACTGGGGGTGTTACTGTGAGAGCTAAGTTAATGTTGATTGCCGGCGCCGGGTTGCTGATTGCGGCGATGCCCGTGCTCGCCCACCACTCGTTCGCGGCGGAATATGACTCGACCAAGCCGGTAACCGTGCAAGGCACGGTGACCAAGGTCGAGTGGATGAATCCCCACGCTCGTTTCTATGTCGACGTGAAAGATCAGGACGGCAAAGTCACGAACTGGGAATTTGAACTCGGCAGCCCGAACGGGTTGATGAGGCAAGGCTGGACCCGAAACTCCATGAAACCCGGAGACGTGGTCGGCGTAGAGGGCTATCTCGCCAAGGACGGCTCGAAGCTGGGCAACGCCCGGAACATCAAGACCGCCGATGGCAAGAAGCTGTTTGCTGGCTCAACCACCGACGGCGGCCCAACCCAATAAAACGGGCTGGCGTGGATAGAAGTTCTTCCACGTAGCACCGTCTGAAATCTGCTCCCGGCGTGGGCGACGGGCCCACGCCCAGGGAGAGGATTGCCCAGGCTGGCGGAGCCTGGGACTAAAGTTTCTCCGCCGCCTCCCCCGTAGCGTTAGCGTGGCCGGCGGAAGTGTGCCCTCTCGCGCCTACCTCATGATGGGCCCACAGGCGATGCGGTCGCCCGCGTTGCCCGCCGGATCCGACTTCAGGTCGTCCGCCTTGGCGTGAATCATCAGAGCCGTTCCGCCATTTGCAAAGGCAGAATTGGCCCCGTCCCCCAAGCTGACGCGCGGATCGGTGACGGTCACCTTGGCGGTGCCGTCGGCTTTGACCATGAAGTTGGGCATGTCGCCGGCGTGCGGCCCTTCCGGATTCTGCAAGCCGTGCTTTTTCATCTCCGGATTGAAGTGCGGGCCAGCCGAGGTGAATGCGGGCCCCTCGCACTTGGCGACCTGGTGGATGTGCACGGCGTGCTCGCCGGCCGGCAGATTCTTGAGATTCAGCTTGATCGAGACGCCGGCGCCCTTCTTGCCCTCACCGATCGTGGCGGCGCCGACGCTCTGTCCCTTCGCGTCTTTAAGTTCGACGTTGACCGGCTTGGTAGCGGCCGAGAGGGAAGCGGCGCCGAAGAAACCGGCGACCGTGAGAGTGCATAGAGTGGGTGTGTTGAAGATCGACATGCAGCCAGTGTATTCGATTTCAAGACGAGATGCACTACCTCATCCTGCGCCGTGT
>JBGPLI010000138.1:0-15922 GCA_041486445.1 Bryobacteraceae bacterium | reverse complement strand
ACGCCACATCGCATTAGTGATGACCTCCGTTGCCGTCGCCATTGGCGAAGAAATGCTTTTGGTGCGATAGCACGCCCTTCACCTCCGCGATCGCGATCATCGGCAGGAAGCGCGCGAAGATCAGGAACGCGGTCAGGAACAGTCCGATGGTTCCGGCGAAGGTGCACATGTCCACCCAGGTGGGACGGAAATAGCCCCACGAGCTCGGCAGAAAGTCGCGGTGCAGGCTGGTGACGATGATCACGAAGCGCTCAAACCACATCCCGATGTTGGTGGTGATGCTGATCACGAACATCACCGGGACGCAGGTGCGCATCTTCTTGATCCAGAACACTTGCGGGATCACCACATTGCAGGAAATCATGGTCCAGTACGCCCACCAGTACGGGCCCAAAGCGCGATTGATGAATGTGAACCTCTCATACGGGTTGCCGCTGTACCAGGCGATGAAGAATTCGCAGGCGTAAGCGTAGCCCACGATCGATCCGGTCACCAGCATGATCTTGCACATGTTTTCCAGGTGCTTGATCGTGATCAGATTGTGCAGGTTCAGCGACCACCGCGCGATCACCAGCAGCGTCATCACGCAGGCGAATCCGGAAAAGATCGCGCCGGCGACGAAGTAGGGCGGGAAAATCGTGGTGTGCCAGCCCGGGATCACCGACACGGCGAAGTCGAAACTCACCACGCTGTGGACGCTTAGCACCAGCGGTGTCGAAATGCCCGCCAGAATCAGGTACGCCGATTCATAGTGGCGCCAGTGCCGCGCCGATCCGCGCCAGCCTAGACTGAACAGTCCGAAGAGTATGGCGCGCAGCTTGGTCTTGGCGCGGTCGCGCAGCGTCGCCAGGTCCGGCACCAGGCCCGTGTACCAGAACAGCAGGGAAACCGTGAAGTACGTCCCCACGGCGAACACGTCCCAGATCAGCGGGCTGCGGAAATTCTGCCATAAGTTGAGGTCGGTGTTCGGGATCGGGAACAGCCAGTAGGCGCGCCAGGGACGGCCGGTGTGGAACAGCGGGAAGATGCCCGCGCACATCACGGCGAACAGCGTCATCGCTTCCGCCGAACGGTTGATCGACGTGCGCCACTTCTGCCGGAACAGGAACAGAATCGCCGAGATCAGGGTGCCGGCGTGACCGATACCAATCCAGAAAACGAAGTTGGTGATGTCCCACGCCCAGCCCACTGGACGGTTGTTGCCCCACACGCCGATACCGGTCGACACCAGGTAGGTGAGCATCGCAGCCAGCAGCAGCAGGATGGACCCGGTGACCCCGAGCGTGATCCAATACTTCCTCGGCGTCTTGAGGAGGTCTCCTTCGATGATGGTGCTGATCTGCTCGGTGAGATCGTGAAAATCCCGGGCGCCGTGAATCAGTGGAGGATTCACTTCCAGCAGCGCCGGATCTTGCCTAATCGCTACATCAGCCATTCGCTAACTCCGGATTCGGATTCCGCAACTTCGCCAGATAGGTGGTGCGCGGCCGGATGTCGAGCTCGGCCAGCATGGCGTAGTTGCGCTCCTGTTTCTTCAGTTTCGTGACCCGGCTATTCGGGTCGTTGATATTGCCGAACACGATGGCGTCGGCCGGGCAGGTCTGCTGGCAGGCGGTCACGATCTCGCCGTCGCGGATCGCCCGCCGCCCCTCGGACTTGGCTCGGATCTTCGTCTCCTGGATGCGCTGCACGCAGTATGTGCACTTTTCCATCACGCCGCGCATGCGCACCGTGACGTCCGGATTGAACACCATGCCCAACTGGCCCGGATCGTGTTTGTGGAAGTTGAAGAAGTTGAAGTGCCGGACCTTGAACGGGCAGTTGTTGGCGCAGTACCGGGTGCCGACGCAGCGGTTGTACGCCATGTCGTTCAGCCCTTCCGGACTGTGCGTGGTCGCCGCCACCGGGCAGACGTTTTCACACGGCGCATTCTCGCACTGCATGCACGGAATCGGCAGCTCGACCGCCTGCGGATCGTCTTCCGGACCGACGTAGTAGCGGTCCATGCGGATCCAGTGCATCTCGCGCCCGCGCAGCACCTGCTCCTTGCCCACCACCGGGATGTTGTTCTCGGCCTGGCAGGCGACCACGCAGGCGTTGCAACCGGTGCAGGCGGTCAGATCGATGGCCATGCCCCACTGGTAGCCTGCCGGGTACTCGTGTTCCGGATAGATGGACTGAAGCCTGGGAACCTCCGCCATCTCCTCGACGAATTTCGGATTCTTCTTGTATTCCGCGAGCGAGCCCTCGCGCACCACCGGGCGGCCTTCCATGGTGCCGTGCTCCTGCGTGGTGGCATGGCGGTGGCGATTGCCGGTCGCCGCGATCGCGAAATCCTGGCCGAACCAGAAACCGTCAGAGGTGCGGATCAGGCTCGCGTTAAATCCGACGTCCTTGCCCACACGGCCGCATCGCGCGCGCCCGTAGCCGAGCGAAATCGATACCGCGTTATCGGCGTGGCCGGGCTGGATCATCACCGCCGCTTCGAGCTTCATGTTGCCGCGCGACAGTGATACGATGTCGCCGTCGGTGAGCTTGCGCTCGCGGGCTGTCGCCGGCGAGATCATCGCCGCGTTGCCCCACACCAGCTTGGTCATCGGGTCCGGCGCTTCCTGCATCCAGCCGTTGTTGGCGAAGCGTCCATCCCAGGCCGCCGAGCTGGGGACAAACGCGACTTCGAGACCATTCGCGGACGCCTTCGGCTCGGCCGCGACAGCAGCGGCGATCTTCTTTGCGTCGGCCGACACCTTCACGCTCTCGGCCGGCTTGCTCCCGGCCACCATGCCGTCATGAAGCGTCTGGCGCCAGTTCTTGTCTTTGTCCTTGGCCGGCCCCTGAGATGAGAAAAGACCGGTCCAGTAATTCTGAACGATGTCGTGCGCCTTCTTGTCTTTGTTATCGATGATCAGCGCGACGATCTCGGCAGCCGTTCTGCCGCCGTAGAGCGGCTCGATCATCGGCTGCTGGACCGCAGCCACGCCGTCGGAAGTGCGCGCGTCGCCCCAGCTTTCGAGATAGTGCGCTTCCGGTACGTGCCATTTGGCCGCCGCGGCGGTTTCGTCTTCTTCCAGGCCCAGGTGGATCGAGTTGGCGACCTTCGATAGCGCCGTTGTGAGCTGCAAATCGGCCGGAGCCGTATAGGCCGGATTCCCGCCCAGGATCACCAGCATCGAAACCTGCCCGGAGGACATTTCGCCCGCCAGCGTCTTGAGCGCGTCGACCCCGGATTCGACTTTCTCGGCCGCCGGCTTGGTGTAAGTGACCGCGGCGCTACCCAGCGTCTGATTGATCAGGTGCGCCAGTGCGTGCACGCTCGCCGGCTGCCTTGGACCCGCCACCACCAAAGCTCCGCTGCCTGCCGCTTTCAGGTCCTTCACCACGGCCGCGAGGAATTTTCCGCGCTTGTCGGTGGCATTGCCAACGACGTTCAGCGCGGGCATCGCGCCCAGGGCGCCCGCCAAATCGGCCGCAAATTGCTTTACTTCGGAGCCGCGCATCCGCAGGCGGTGATCGGCGTTGGCGCCGGTGAGCGAGAACTGGCTCTCCACCGCGTACAAACGGCTAAACTTTTCGAGATCTTCTTCGCCAGCGATGCGGCGTCCCCGTGAAAACTGCTTGGTGGGAAGCGGCGTCGCCCAGTCCAGGCCCAGGAAATCCGCATCCAGCGCGACGATCACCTTCGCCTTGTCGAACTGCGGGTGCGCGTCGACCGTCTGCCCGAACGCGAGCGCCGCGCCCGCACGCTCGTTGTCGCGCGCCAGCGCTTCGTACTCCACCCATTTCGCTTTCGGAAACTTCGCCAGCGCCTGCGCCCGTAGCGCGCTCAACGACGGCGACACCACGGATTCGCTCAGGAACCGCAGGCCGGACCCGTCGCCCAGCGCGAGCGTCTTCACGTAGGCTTCGAATTTCTGCCAGTCCGACGCCGCGCTGCCTTCGAGAACCTTGTTCGACCGGTCCGGATCGTACAGGCTCAGGAGGCTGGCCTGCACCAGCGCGGTGGCGGCTCCCAGGCTCGCCGGATGATCCGGATTGCCCTCGATCTTGGTCGGCCGTCCGTCGTGCGTTTCGACCAGCAGGCCCATGGCCTGTCCGCCCAGAGACGTCACCGTGGCGTAGAAGTACGCCGCGCCGGGAATGTAATCCTCGAGTCCGGTCGAGTTCGGCAGGATATGCGTCACCGGACGCCGGCACGCGGTCATGCCGGCCAGGCCGAACGACGCCGCCATCAGCTTCAGCACCGTGCGGCGGGACTTGCCGTCCAGCATCTCGGTGGCGTTCGCCGGAAACTCCCGCTGCACCCATTCGCGGAACGACGGCGTGTCGGCGAGCTGATCCAGACTCCGCCAGTACTGCCGGCCCGACGGTTTCGCGTTCGAGATCGAAATCAAACTCATCGATGGCACCCCGAGCAGTTGGTGGGAGGATTCAAATGTTTTTCCGCGATGATCTCGCGTCCGATTTCGGCCGGATCGCGGTCCGGGACCCAGTCGAGCTTGGTCACCAGCTCGGCCGGCCGCACGCGCGGGGCCGGGTCGCGGTGGCACTCCAGGCAGAACGCCATGTTGAGCGGCTTGTCCTGGTGCACTTCGATCATCTGATCGATGCGGCCGTGGCAGCTCACGCAGCTCACCCCGGCGCTCACGTGCGCCACGTGGTTAAAATAGACGAAGTCGGGGAGCTTGTGAATCTGCACCCAAGGGATCGGCTGGCCGGTCATGTAACTCTGGCGCACCCGCTCCAGCCGCGGACTCTTGTCCTTGACGCGCTTGTGGCAGTTCATGCAGGTTTCCGTCGGCGGGATCGCCGCGTAGGCCGCTTTGTAGACCGTCGAGTGACAATAGAAGCAATCCAGGCCGAGCTGGCCGGCGTGCAGCTTGTGGCTGTAGGGCACCGGCTGCACGGGCTGGTACCCCGTGTCGATCACGGTCGGGTAGGTGTAGTACGTGTAGGCGGCGACGCCTGCCAGCGAGCCAACGCCGATCACCGCACCCACGATTTTCAGGACAAGATCAGATGACTTCGGAAAGATAGCAGCCATGTCAACTCAGTACTGGAGTTCTTCTTCTTTTTTCTACCACAACCGTATCCGTTCTGCAAGTGGAGCAAAAATTCTTGCATAACAGGAAAAGATACAGCCCGGCAAGGGTCTTCGGCAACCTCACGGTCCGCCCGAAGTTGATCGTCCTTCACAACCTGTTCTTCCTGGTGTTGACTTGTGCGGCATATTTCTCACTGATTCCGCTGTTTGAGAAGCTGGACGACGCGGCCGGGGCACGCGCCAAGCTCACGCTGTTTCTGGTGTTGGGCAGCATCTACGTGCTGGCAGTGCTGCTGCTCGAACTGGTGATCATGCCGCTGTACGTGTACCGCCCTTTGCGGCGAATGCTCGAGGCCGACGCCGCCACCCAAGCCGGCAACCGGGAGCGCGAGCTGATTCCTTCCGAGGACATCCTGGGCGACGAGATCGGACAGATCATGCGCTCGCGCAACCGGACCGTGGCCGCGCTACGGCGCCGCGAGGACGAGCTGGCGGCGGCTTTGCGGCGTCTGGAGGAACAGGACCGGCTAGTCAGCCTCGGCCTGCTTTCGGCCAGCGTGGCGCACGAGCTGAACACGCCTCTGGCGGTGCTGAACGGCTCGATCGAGAAGCTGATCGAGACCACGCGCGACCCGGCGACGCTCGATCGGCTCGCGCGCATGCAGCGCGTGACCGAACGCCTGCGCCGCATCAGCGAAAGTCTGGTGGACTTCGCCAAGGAGCGCCAGCAACACACTGAGCCACTAGCGGTGCGGCCTCTGATCGAGGACGCTTGGGGACTGGTCGCGATCGACGAGAAATCCTCGGGCGTCGAGTTCGTCAACCAGGTGCGCGCCGAGGATCGCGTGATCGGCAATCCGGACCGGCTGGTGCAGGTGTTCGTGAACCTCTTGCGCAACGCGCTGAATGCGATTGAAGCGCCCTCGGGAAGGATCGAGGTTCGTTCCCAGCTTCAGGTGCGCGGCGGCCAGCCCTGGATCAACATCACAGTGGAAGACAACGGCCACGGCATCCCGGCCGACGTGCTCTCGGATATCTTCGATGCGTTCGTCACCACGCGCCTCGATGCGCACGGGACCGGCCTCGGATTGACCGTCGCCGAAGGCATCGTCACCCAGCACGGCGGCACCATCGCGGCCAGCAATCGTCCGGAGGGCGGCGCGTGTCTGGAGGTGTCGCTGCCGGCGGCAAGAGCGTGACGCACTCAGCAATCATGAGCCGGGCGTGCGGCAAGTCGAAGCCCTGGCTGACCGCTGCCGTGACCTCAACGCTGTAATGAGCGAATATAGAGGCAGGACCAGCAATGCTCAAAAGTCGTAGCATCACGGTACACGTTCTTCGTGGAGTTCTCGGCTTCGGATTTCTGGCTCTAGCGGTAATGTACGCGCCGCGGCTGGGATGGTGGACTCTGGCGCCGGCTGCCGGCGCGCTGGTGTGCTTTCGAGGATGCCCGACGTGCTGGACGGTTGGGCTCCTGGAAACGGTGCTTCATCGAAAGACGGGAACGACCTGCCCGAAGGCAGACGCTGCACGCTAAAGCGTGCGCCACGTATTGCGGTAAAGTATGTAGAGACAGGAGATCCACAATGGCAAATCTCTTCGATGAACTATACATGGGGACAGTATCGCGACGGCAGTTGTTCGGAGCGTTTCCGATTCTGATTGGCGGCGCGGCGGCTGCCTCGGCGCAAACCCGCCAACAGCCCAAGCCGGCGCAAGCCTCCGATGACGGCCTCAAATTGAGCCCCGCCAATATCGGCGGCGGCGGGCGCATCGAGCGCGATTACTACCGCCAGTGGATCAAGAACAGCAAAGTCCCGATGGTCGAAGGCTACTCGATCCTCGACGCCAAGACCCAGGAAGTGCAGAACTGGCCGGAGATCGAAGGGCGCGGCCTGTACCTGAATTTTTCCGGCAACGTGCACATGGACGCGGTCATCATGGAGATTCCGGCGGGCAAGGCGCTGCGTCCGCAGGCGCACTTCTACGAGCAGCTCACTTACGTGCTGTCCGGACGCGGGCGGACGACGTTCGGAGAAGGCAAGAATCAGAACAAGGTCGATTGGGCCGAGGGCAGTCTGTTCGCCGTGCCCGTCAACGTGCTCCACCGGCATACGAACCTCGATTCCGCGCATCCGGCGCGGCTGCTGGCGATCACCTCCTTCCCCTTCATGCTGCAAGTGTTCGGCAGCATGGGATTGATCAACGATCTCCACTTCCAGTTTTCGGACCGTTACGACGGCGCGCCGGATTTCTTCAGCAAGACCGCGCGCGTACGTAAACGCTGGGACAAGACGAATTTCGTGAAGGATATCCGCAGCTCCGAAGTCGTGCTGTGGGAGGAGCGCGGCGAAGGCAACGCCAGCATGTTCTGGGAGATGGCGGGCAACACGATCCTGGAGCCGCACATGTCGGAGTTCGAGGTGGGCAGCTACAAGCTCGGCCACAGGCATCCCTACGAAGCCATTATTCTCACGCTGAACGGAGTGGGTTTTTCCATCGCGGGCAAGGGCGGTCTCAAGGATTCCGAGACCGCCAAGATGGACTGGAAGGCCGGGTCGGTGGTATCGCCGCCCTTCTTCTGGTGGCATCAGCACTTTAACACCGGAAGCACCAAGGCGCGCTACTTCGCCGTCACCGAAGGAGACTTCCCCAAGCGGCTCGGGCTCCCGCTCGAGGTGGAGCAGATCGAAGCCGATAAAGAAGACCCGGCGATCAAAGTAAGGTTCCAGAAGGAATTGCACGATCACAAGGTTTGACGCAGGCCAGGCGAGCTCCGGTTGGCTTCGCAGGCCGGGGGCCTGCGCCACTGGCGCAAACAGCAGCGCGGTGGTGGCTGATCGCTCCGATCCTGCTGCTGTTCGTCGTCATCAATCAAATTGACAAGTCGAACATCTCGGTGCTTATCGCCGACGCGAGGTTCGTGTCGGACATGGGCGCCACGGGGCAGCCGGCGCGCCTGGGATTCATCTCCAGCTCGTTTTTCATCGGATACGGGCTGTCGCTGGTGCTGTGGGGTTTCGTGGTGGATCGCATCGGGCCGCGGCGCTCGGCGCTCCTGGGGGTGGTGGGCTGGGCGGCGACCACGGCGTGGTGCGCGCTCGCCGGAGGCCTGACCGAGCTGTATCTGGCCAGGTTCGCTCTGGGCCTTGCGGAAGGCTGCATGTGGCCAGTCTGCAATACCTACGTGGGACGCTGGTTTGCCGCGGGCGAACACGGGCGCATCCAGACGTTCTGGTTCAACGGCGCGCAGATCGGCATCGCGGCCGGACTGCCGATCGTGACCGGCATTCTGCTGGTGGCCGGCTGGCGCAGTGTGTTTTGGGTTTGCGCCGCGGCGTCGGTGGGCATCCTGCTGCCCTTGTTCTACTGGCTTGCGCCAGACGACCCGGGCCGGTCGCGCTGGGTGAGTTCGGCCGAGCGCCGGTATGTGGAGGAGAACCGGCCAGTGGCGCGGCAAACCGCCGGGGCGAATCTGCGCTTTCTGGCGCTGCCGGCTTTCTGGTTGATCGCGCTCTGTCAGGCAAATCTTGTCGCGACCTTCTTCGGTCTCAACACCTGGATTCCGACCTACCTCACCAAGGCTCGCGGGCTGGCGTTCGCGACGATGAGCGTATCGGTGGCGACCGCGTATCTGATTCCGGTTGCGCTCGCGCTTGCGATCGCTTACGCCTCCGACCGCACCAGGCTATCGCGCGCGGCTGTCGGAGCCCTGGCGAGCGTGGCGATGGCGATCATGATTCTGGCGGCCGTTGCGGCGCCCAACGCGATCCTCTCCATGCTGCTGCTGGTGACCTCGATGGCCGCGGCGATCACCTATGGGGCCGTGAACACGTCGATCATGCACGTGCTGGCTCCGCCGGAACAGATCGGCCGGGCGACCGGGATCTTCGTCGGCGTGGGCAACGTCCTGGGCGCTGCCGGGCCGACGATTGTGGGATGGCTGATCGGGGTCTTCGGCGGCGAGTACCTCGCCGCCTTTGGATTCATCAGCGCGCTGAACCTCGCGCAGGCGATTCTCTATATCGCCGTGACGCGCTCCATTACTGTCGCGCCTCAGAACAGGAGCTTGAGCGCGAACTGAACCTGGCGGGACGGCGCCGACGCGAGAATCTGGCCCGCCGACGGGCTATAGTTGTTCCCGTTGAAAACCACCGGGTTGGGCGTTGCAAAGTTCGCGTGATTGAAAACGTTGAACCCCTCCGCCCGGAACTGCAAGCCCACTCTCTCGGTGATGCTGAACTTCTTGGTCAGCGAAGTGTCAAAATTGGTCAGCCGAGGTCCCGTAAACGCGCCACGCGCCACGTTGCCGAAAGTTCCGGCAAGCGGCATAAGAAACGCGCGAGGATCGAAATACTGGTCCACCTTACCCAGGGTCACCGGGCCGGTAAAGTTCGGATTCCGATTGGGCACATCAGGATTTTGGGTGTCGCCGGTTCCGGAACTGTTAGAGCCGACCTGAGGCGTGAAGGGGAAGCCGCTCTGGGCCGTCACGCTGCCGCTCCATTGCCAACCGCCGATCAGATGGTCCACCACCCCGCTGGCCGCGCCGCCGAAGCGCTGGCCTTTCCCGAACGGCAACTGATAAAGGAAGTTGACGTTGAACTGGTGCCTGAGGTCGTAGGACGCCAGCCCCTTGGAAAGCTTCAGATCATAGGGGTTCAGGATACTGGCAGGCTCATTGGTGCCAGAGGTGGCCAGGAAAGCGGAATTGAGGTCCAGAAGTTTCGAAAAGGTGTAATTGGCTTTGAACGTGATCCCTCGCGTGGCGCGCTTGGTGAGCGAAACGTTCCCCGAATGGTAGCTGCTGGTTCCCAGATAGAACCAGCTCTGAGTCGGACCTACGTAGGGGTTCGGACGCTGGCCGGGCGTAGAGGGCATATAGGTTGTTCCCTGCGGCACGCGGACCGCCTGATTCGCCGCGCGAATTCCCCCGCTGAGGCATCCGGCCGGGTTTGAACAGACCTCCGGCCGAGCCGTATTTCCGTTGATCGCGGTGACGACATGATAGGCTTGGCTGCCCACATAGCTCACTTGCAGCATGAGGTTTTGCGTCAACTCGCGCTCCACCGTCAGGGACCATTGCTGGAGGGTGGGCGTGTGCATCACCGGATCCAGACCGCCGGGGGAAAAGATCGAGCAGGCCGGTGGCTGCAACGGCGACTGCGCGTTGCAACTCGGCGGGGCTTGGGTCCCGAAGGGGATCGGGATAATCGACAGCAGAGGAGTATTGGTCAGCGTCATCCGCGCGTTGAAAGGAGGATCGGCGTTGAGCCGGTGACCGATATTGTCCTGCAGGTCGTGGTGAATCCCAAATCCGGCCCGCACCGACCATTTGCCTTTGCCGGTCGGGTCCCAGACCAGGCCTACCCGCGGCTGCCAGAGCGCTTTGGCGTTGTTCTCGGTGAATGCCGAGTCGCCGATCATAGGATCGGTTTGCACGACCCCGCCCTTGTAAATGTAATTGGCGGCATGGCCGTGGGCTTCATTCCACCCGTTGGTCATCTCCTCGCGCAATCCCAGGCGCAGCGTTAGATTCGACCGGAGCTTGATCTCGTCCTGCGCATACCAGGCTGACTGCAGGGAGCGATAATATACCGGCTGGGGGTTCGCGTTCGCAATAAACTGCGTCGGAAGATCCTGGAGGAAGGTCAGCAACGTGGAATAGTTGATGGTTCCAGCGGTGGCCTGGGCTCCCCCGTACATGTTCTGCTGCACCCTCTGAAACCACGCGCCCACGCTCAAAGAGTGGCTGCCCTTGGTGAAGTGCACGTCATCCGCCCAGGTGTAGTGATTTCGGGTATCGCGATTGGGACTGTTGCCGGTCGGCGCTGCAAAAGCCGCCGCAGTATTGGTGTTCGCCCCACCGCCAATGGTGATCGAGCCCGGATTGGTTCCGGTCAGAAACACCAGGTTTGAAGGGATCGCCACCACTGGAACCTGCACCTGCGTTCCCCACGCACGAGAGAACCCAACGGTGAACAGATTCACGACGGTGGGCGAGAAAACATGAGTTTCCTGCACACCGAGCAGATAGCTGCGCTGGGTGGTCAAGGTAACAAAAACCGGGTCGGCGGGCGGAGAAGCCCTGTCCCCGTCGTCCTCGTTGAAATTTGCGGAGAGGTTATCCTTGCTGGACACCGTATAGTCGAACCGCACCAGGCCAAAATCTTCCCGGACCTTACGCGAGGGATTGCCGACGGCGTACGCGCTTCCCGTGGGCAAGCCGCCAACCAGGATTTCACCGCCATTGGGCGCGGGCCAGAAGTAGTTGGCATAGGGAAGCATGCCTTGCTTGAGATTCGTAACGGGAACGAAGGCGCCGCGGTTGGAACAGGCGTTGGCCGCGGTATTGACGATGTAGCACGGCATCAAGCCCCGGCGAGCCTCGGCATCCGGCACGATCGCCACGCTGCTGACCGCCAGCCGTTCGCGGAATCCTTCGTAGTTGCCGAACAGGAACATCTTGTCCTTCTTGATGGGGCCACCCAGCGCTCCTCCAAACTGGTTGCGCTTGAAAGGCGGAGCGCCGTCGGTGGCGTCGAAGAAGTTCCGGGCGTCCAATTTGCTGTTGCGCAGATATTCGAACAAGGTTCCATGCAACTGGTTGGTCCCGGAAGAGGACACCACCGTGACCTGCGCGCCGGCCCGTTTGCCGTACTCGGCGCCATAGGTGTGCTGGAGGACGTTGTACTCGCGCACCGCATCCACTCCCAGCAACTGGCCGCTGGACCCGGAGGGTGTGATGAACTGGCCGGTGGAGTTGGAGCCGATGTAGTCGACGCCGTTCATCAGGAACCGGTTGGTTTCCGGCCGTTTTCCCGCGACCGAGAAGGAGGTCCAGGCGCCGTTGTTGATATTGGAGCGGTTGTCGACCGTTCCGGTGTTCAGCGTCAGGAGCTGGTCGAAGCTGCGTCCGTTGAGGGGCAGGTCCTTGATCTGGCTCTCAGTGATCAGGCCGGAAGTCGCGTTGAGAGTCGTGTTCACCAGGGGCGCCTCGGCGGTCACGGTGACCTGCTGGTCGATGCTTCCGACCTGCAAGGTCAGATTCACCACCGCTTGCTGGGCCACGGCAAGGTCGATCCCACGCCGCACCTCACGCCGGAAGCCCGTCTTTTCCGCGGTGATCTCGTAGTCGCCCACGGGGAGCGACGGAATCGTGAAATTACCACTGGCGTCGGCCTCGGTAGCACGGGTCAAACCGGTGTCCAGGTGCTTGACCGTGACGGCCGTTCCCGGCAGCACGGCTCCCGAGGCGTCCTTCACCGACCCTGTCATGGATGCCGTGGAACCCTGAGCGAAAAGCAAGCCCGTTCCCAAAGCGATGAACGCAATAATCCCTGCGATGAATCTCATGCTGACAATACTCCCCTATCGAGAAAGCTTCCAAGAAATCACACTACCGGGAATTCGATTGCTAACCTCAACCTCATCCCCGTTGTAATCCACTTTACGCTGGACCGTGGGGGCGTGTCAAGAGGTTGGGCGTCGAGGCAGGCGACAAGATCGCCTGCCCCACTGTAATACCAGAACATTCAGAACAGGAGCTTCAGCGCGACCTGGAGCTGCCGCGCGCTCGTGGCGGTATAGGTGACCTGTCCCGCGGACGAACTAATATTGGCCCCCGTGAACACGACCTGGTTCGGCCCCGCGAAATTAGAGTGGTTGAAAA
Source organism: Bryobacteraceae bacterium (assembly GCA_041486445.1). GTDB lineage: Bacteria > Acidobacteriota > Terriglobia > Bryobacterales > Bryobacteraceae > Palsa-187. The sequence goes on along the minus strand of JBGPLI010000138.1, from coordinate 3,209 downwards.
TGTTAAATGCTTCCCCGCGGAGTTGCAAATTGAATCGCTCGCTGACTCTGAACTTCTTGAACAGCGAGGTGTCGAAGTTGACCAGTTGCGGGCCGCGCAACGCTCCGCGCGACACGTTCCCGAAGGTGCCTTGCCTGGGGAGCTGGAAGGCCTTGGGATCGTACCATTGGTCCGGCGTCCCGGTGATCACCTTCCCCGTGAAGTTGGGATTCCAGTCGGGTGTGTCGGACTGGTTGGCGTCGCCGGTCCCGGAAGTATTGGAGCCGGCCAGCGGCGTGAAGGGGAACCCGCCCTGCGCGGTGACAATCCCATTCCACTGCCAGCCGCCGATCACATGGTTCAGGAACCCGTGGGCGCCGCTTCCGAAGCGCTGCCCGTTGCCGAAGGGCAACAGATAGCTGTAACTCGCCCCGAACTGGTGGTGGATGCTGTAGGACGCGACACCCCGGTTCAGGAACAGATTGTACGGACTGAAAACGTCCGGCGGCTCGTTTCCGGCCGACGGCGCCAGGATGGCCGAATTCAAGTCCATCACCTTCGCGTAGGTGTAATTTGCTTTAAAGGAAAGTCCATGGCTGACGCGCTTGAGCAGCGAGACCGCCAGCGATTGATAGCTGCTGGTACCCTGATCGAACCATTGCACGCCGTTGCCGACATAAGGGTTCGGGCGCGTGGACGGCGGATGGTAGGTGGTGCCTTGTGGAACTGTGACTCGTTGAGCGACCGGGACAGGGTTGCCATTGGTCGCCGTGCCGCCGCTGATGCAGCCTTGCGGGTTCTGGCACACCTGGGGCCGGATCGTGTTGGTGTTCTCGCTGAGCGGAGTGTGGTAGCTCTGGCTGCCCACATAGGCGACGGAAAGCATCAGGTCCTTGGTGAGCTCGCGCTCCACCGTCAAACTCCATTGCTGGTGGGTGGGCGAGAACAGATTCGGATCGACACCTCCCGGAGAATAGATCGAGCACTGATTGGTCGGAATCCCCGGGCCGCAGGTGGGCGGCAACGCGGCACTCTTGTTCAGCGGAATGAGAGAGAGCAGCGAACCGCTCAACTGCTCGCGAGCGTTAAAGGGCGGATTGGAGTAGGTGCGGTTGGCGAGGTTGTCCTGAAGATCGTTGTGGATTCCGAAGCCGGCCCGGACCGCCCAGGTTCCCGTGCCGGTGGGGTCCCAGGCCAGGCCCACGCGCGGTTGCCAGAGCGCCTTGTTGTTGTTCTGCTGGAGGCACGAACTGCCGATGGCCGGCTCGCGCGAGATCACGAAATTCTGATCGAACGTATAGTTGGAGCAGCGGCCCGTGACTTCAGTCCAGCCATTGGTCATCTCGTCTCTCAACCCCACGCGCAAAGTGAGATTGGAGCGGAGCTTGATTTCGTCCTGAACGTACCAGGCGGCTTCAAACGACCGGTAGCCGAGCGGCACCGGATTCCGGTTCAAGTTGAACTGGCTGGGAACGTCCTGGAGGAACGTCGCCAGAGTCGCGTAGCTGGCGCCCCCGGCTGAGAACTGGGCTGCCCCGGAAGTGTTGCTGTGAATCCGCTGCACCCAAACGCCGGCGCTGAAGGAGTGCTTGCCTTTGGTCCAGCGTAGGTCGTCCGCCTCGGTGTAGTATTCTCTGATTCCCCGAACCGGGTTGATCCCGGAAGCCGGCGCGATGGCGGCCGGCGCGACAGTGGTGGCGCCGCCACCGATCACGATTGTGCCGGGATTACCCCCGGGCAAAAACAGCAGGCTGGCCGGAAAGTCGACGGCCGGAGCTCGCACCAGACCTCCGTTGGTGCGGGCGTAGCCGGCGGTCACGGTGTTCACGATGCTGGCGGAGAAAACATGGGTTTCCTGCATGCCCAGCGTCTGGCTGCGCAGCGGCTCGATTTGGAGGAAATTCGTGTCGAGCTGCGGCGTTTCTCTTTGCCCGTCGTCGGCGGTGTAGTTTCCCGAGAAGGTGTCTTTGCTGGAAATGGTGTAGTCAAAGCGGACCAACCCAAAATGCTCGCCAATCTTCTGCGAACCATTGTTGTAGTTGTAGGCCGTTCCACTGGGCAGACCGCCGATGAGGACCTCCGGGCCATTGGGAGCCGGCCAGAAGCCGTTGGCAAAGGGAAGCATGGCTTGCTTCAGATTAGGAACCGGGACCAGCGCAGTCCGGTCCGTGCAAGCGCCTGCCGCGCCGGGATTGGCGAGGTAGCACGGCAACAAACCCTGGCGAGCCGCCACATCCGGCACAAATGCGCGCTGGCTCAGCGCCAGGCGTTGCCGGAACCCTTCATAGTTTCCGAACAGGAAAATCTTGTCCTTCTTGATGGGGCCGCCCAGCGTTCCTCCGAATTGATGGCGCTTGAACGGAGGGGTTCCGATCGTCGGATCAAAGAAGTTGCGCGCGTCCAGGGCGCTGTTGCGCAGATACTCGAAAACGTCGCCATGCAGTTGGTTGGTTCCCGAGGAGGTCACGATGCTGACCTGCCCTCCGGCCCGTTTCCCGTATTCCGCTCCGTAGGTGTGCTCGATGACGTTGTATTCGCGCACCGCTTCCACGCCCAGCAACTGCCCGCTGGCGCCAGAAGGCGTGATGAACTGGGCGGTGGCATTGCCGCCCACCCAGTCGACTCCATTGATGAGGAATCGGTTGGTTTCCTGCCGCTTGCCGGCCACCGAGAAACCGGTCCAGCCGTTGCCCGTTCCGATATTCGAGGTATTGTTGGAAATGCCCGTGTTGAGCGTCAAGAGCTGATCGAAACTGCGCCCGTTCAGCGGCAGGTCCTTTACCTGGCTTTCGGTAATCAATCCGGAAGTGGAGCTCACCGTCGTGTTCACCAGGGGAGCCTCGCCGGTCACCGTGACCTGCTGGTCGATGCTTCCCACCTGCAGTGTCACATCCACCACCGCTTGCTGACCCACGGCCAGGCTAATTCCGCGCCGCACTTCTTTCCTGAATCCCATCTTTTCCGCGGTCACCTCGTACTCGCCTACCGGGAGCGATGGAATGCTGAAACTTCCGCCGGCGTCGGCCTGCACCGCGCGCGTCAGCCCGGTCTCGATATGTTTGACGGTGACCGACGCCCCCGTCAACACGGCGCCGGACATGTCCTTAACCGTCCCCGTGACGGTTGCGCTGAAGTTTTGCGCGAACACCGGGAAAGTCCCCAGCGTGAGCAATCCGATTATTCCTGCCACCGCCAACCTTGGCAGCGCGGATAAACCTCTTCTCGTTGTT
>JBGPLI010000137.1:0-16170 GCA_041486445.1 Bryobacteraceae bacterium | reverse complement strand
CGTACCCGAAGCATATTGATGTCCCGTCCGCACCAGTTCGTAAAACCACAGCGCCCCGACGTAATGGTTGGCTCGTCCCGTAAAGCCGAGGCCATGGATGAACCACGCAGTCCTCTCCGGCGCGAGCGCGATCGAGTGATCCGTGTCCCAGTCCGTCGCCGCCGTGAGTCTCGGTTGGGCTGGAAACACCGGCAGAGTCGTCGCCGGCGAAGCCAGCTCGACGAAATCGAAATAAAAATCAGCGCCCGCCGGACCGGCGTGCGTCACCGTGATTGTGTGATTCCCCGCACCGTACTGTCCCACGGGATAGCGGATAAGCACGTCCTCGGCCGGAATCAGAAGATTCACCGTTCCCGCGGACTGCCCATCGACGGCGATGGCGAGCGTCGCTCCGTTCGAGGTGTATCGTGTTCCCAGATACAGCGTGTGCTGCTGAGTAGCCCGGTAGGCGTAAGTGAACGAATCCCCCTGAGTATTTGTGTGATGGATCGTCCCGCCTGAAAAATTCCCGCGTGATTCCGCCCACTGGCCAGCATACCCAATGGCCGGCGTGTGATCTTCCATCCGGCGGCTTCCGGGCCCCGCCACCGAATACGTCCGATTCGGGCCGGTCACGCTCCAGTTCGACACCGCCACTGCAAATTCGCTTCGCTCGAAAAAGCCGGGCTGCAGGTCGGCCGAATACGTCCATCGTACCTTCCGGACGGCGTTGGTCGGCACCGTGCGCCCCTCGCGATCTGTGAGCGAGCTGAAATCCACGGTGATCCGCCACTTCGTCGGTGACGTCCCGTTGGCGAACGTCTTCGCCGGCTCATCCCACGTTTCGGCGCCCGTCGCGTACGCATACACGCCGAATCGATTCCCGTTCGCGCCCGCCGTACTGGTTGCCAGCGGTTGGCCCGCCGTGTAGTAGAGCCGGATGGTCGCGCCGTTGGCCGTCGCCTTGAGCAACGTGGAAAATGCGTTCACACTGTCGGCCAGCGCCTGGATCGTGCTCTGAATCGTATCGGTCCCGTAGAGCTGATAGGTGTAGTGCTCTTCGAGAAACGCCAGACCCACGAAATCCCCGCCTGCCACCGTGCCCGAAAGCGTGAAGTCCGCGTACGCGCATTGATAGCTTCCTGCGATCGGCGTCGCGTGCGCCGGATCGTGGAGCGTTACGTAGTAGATATCCTCGACTCCGCTCGCGCTCGCCCACACGCGCAGGCTTGGCCAGTCCACCGTCGCGAATAAGTCGGAGTCCAGCGGAATGCAGTTCGTTCGCGTCTCTTCATACGTCAGCACCAGGCCGCTGAGGTCGCCGTCCGGCAGATAGCGGAACCCAGGGTGCTCGTAGACGTTGTCCCGGTTCCACTCGATCACGGCCCAGTCGAACTGCTGCCGCCACGTGCCCGATACGGTGAACCCACTGGGTGACGTGCTGCTCAGCGCCGCGATCGCCGACGGATGGAAGAAGAAACATTGCAGATCCCGGTCCGGCCGCAGCTTCTCGATCGTTTCCGGCATAGTCCCGCTACAGTCGGATCGTCACCGTCAGATCGCGGCCCGGCAGAGTGTTCGCCGCTCCCGGCACCGACAGAATGTCCAGGCTCAATTGCGAGTTCGCCGTCAAAGGTGGCAATCCGAACCCATTCACCACGTTCGACGTCGACGCGCCGTCCGCGATCGTCAGCGTGCAGTACACCGTCGCGTCCTGCCGCAATTGCAATTGAACGGCTCCGCCGCTCGGCGCTTCCCGAACCACCGCAAAAATGTCCCGGGGCGCGTGCGCATCCTCGACCACCAGCGGCGGAGCCGCGTCGGTCTGGATCGCCAGGTATCCGTCCACCTGGATCGAAAGCTGGCCGCCCGATAGCGTTCGCAGGCCGTGGTCGGTTGTCGCTCCGAATGCCGCCGTCGCAACCAGGCTGTTCCCTCGCACGTTGGTGACGAAGAATTCGGCCGCCGCAATCCTTACATCGGGCAGGAACACCGAGTGACTATAACTGCCGCTCGCCGGACTCCCGAAAAATCCTTTGACGAACGGCACAATCGCGACGTTTTTCCTCAGGTGGTAGATTGCCGTTCCCGCCGCGTGCGCCGCCGCCACGCTCCCGTGTGATCCCCGAGTCACTTCATACTGAAGCCCGCCATTCTGCGATTCGACGACCGCCAGCACTTCGCTCTCGATTTGGATCAGGTCGCCGGCCACCGCCGCTCCCGCCGTGTTCAACGCGATGGTCGTATCCGCCGCCGAGGCCGCGCTCGCCAGCGAAAATGTGGATGGGCTGCTGAGCTCGTCCCAGGCGGCCAGCGTGAGCGTCCCCGCCGAGATCGTCTGCGTATTCGTCAGCGTAGTGAACCCGATGCCGCCGACCTCGATGGTTCCCTGCCCTCCCGGATTCAGGCCGAACACGGGCGTCGGTGGGATGTCGCTATCCCCGCCGCTTCCGGCTCCTCCGATCTGCCACCTCGTCAGCGGATTCAATTCGTACGGGCTCTCGAGGTCGTGGACGTTTGCCGATCTCCCGGAAACCTCCACGGTCGCGCCCGTGCGGTTGGGCACCTCGATCTCCACCGGATTCGTCGCTCCCAAGCCGCCGAAAGTCCACGTCGAGTCGGCTACCACGAAGAAGCTGGTCGCATCCGGCTCCACGGTCCATTGCGGCGTCACGGTCAGCGTGGTCGCATCGTTCGCCGTCACCGCGCGCTCTTGCGCCGCGCCTTTCCCCCGCGTGACTCGCACTACCGCGCCTTTGAAATCGTTCGGCAACATCCCGAGCGTGCTGTTGCCGACCGTCGTCGGCGAATGGATCCCCACCGCCACTTCCGGCTGCAATTCCAGCCGCCAGTAGAAATTTGCGTGATCGTAATTGCCGTCCGGTGGACCCTGGAGCTGCGGTACCACTCCCGTGTCCAGAAACGTGCTCGCGACCGCGACGTTCGAGGCGATTCGCAGCAGCTCGGCCGGATTCGGCCCGCGATAAACGTTGAGTCCAGCGGTCCCCGGCGAGAAACTGAGCCCCGTCAGCGTGACCGCGTTGGTATTGGTCCCCGCCGGGATTTTCGCCCGCACCGTGAACGACAATTCACTCTCGCCGCCGCTCGCGTCCGTTCCGCTGATCGCGTAATACAAGTTCTGGCTCTCGCCCAGCGTGCCGCTGGTCGTGTTCACCGCCGGACTCAAGCTCAACAGCGGAATCTTCACCCCCGTCGCCACGGGGGCCGCCGGAGGCGTGAATGCCACGCTCAACTCCACCGTGTACGTCCCATCGGCGCTTGGGATCACCGTCTCCGTGATTCCGAACTGCTCGATGCCGTTCGAATCGACGACGCTCCCCACCAGTGGACGCGGCAGTCCTATGTCCGCTGCCCCCTCGCGTCTCCCGCCCGCGGTGTTCGCCCCGCCCGTCGTGTACCACGCGTCATCGTGCCACTGTGCCGTCACCAGCACCGTCTGGTAGTTCTGCCCTGGCGCCAGCCGGACCACGCGGAATGGTTGCCGCTGCAATCCTTCCTTCAGATAAGTGACAGTGATCAAGTCTCCGGGCGCGAGTCCGATTCCGCGGACGGTCGTCTCGAATTCGACGAACGTGTAGCCTTCGATCGTCTTGTGGAGCTGCAGTTGCAGCATGCGCGCCGCCTGATCGAAATTCGGCAAGCCCAGCGCGGCAAAGGGCGCCGTCACCTGCCGCTCCGTCAGAAGCGAATCGTCCACATCCACCAGCGCCAGGCTGTCCTGCTGGTACTCGTTGAACTCGTCTTGAAATTCGACGGTGAAGCGATTCGGTGTATCGGACCCGCTGCGCGACCACAAACGGATCGCCGGATCGCCATTGGCTTTCCGCAAGATCCCTGAGAATGTTGCCGAGCTGTCGCTGAATTCGTAAGCCGGCCATCCTCCATTGAGCGCCGCCGCGCTGTTGCTGCCGTCCGGTTTCGACGCCTGTTGCAGCGCGAGCGTGTTCTCCACCCGCAGCGTGAGCAGGCCACCGCTTCCGTACGTGAGCACTAGCGAGGACCCGTTGCGGATCCCGCGCACCACTTCGGCCGCGCTCCGCCGGCTCTGGACCACCAGGTTGCACGCGAAGCGCGATCTCGCCGCCAGGTTGCCGTAGAGGTCCGTGATCTGAATCGCCTCGTCGCAATACGCCGCCGCCGACGCGAAACTCCCCAAGTCTACTTCCGTCGCCAGCCACCCACTGCGCCGCAGCACATCCAGCAAAACCCACGCCGGGTTGTTCGTGAAGGATCCGCCGAGCGACACCCCGGTCGAATCGAATTGCTCCAGCTTCAGCCCGTGCGCCAGAACCTGCACCTTCGCCACCGACTGCCCGTTGCTGATCGCGTTCGGCGCCACCACGCTGAGCAGCGCCATGTTGCCGTAAGGATCGCCCAGCGGATTCCCTGCCTTGTCGGTGAAATCCAGGTTGAAGGCGCCCGCCCGCGTCCCCGCGGTCACCAGCGTGAACCATCCCGTAGCCGTCATGTCCACGCCGCTCTGCGATTCAGGAATCTCGAAACCGTTCACCACCACTTTGGCGACGCCCTCGATCTCTCCCATCCCCAGCAGAATTTCCATCCGCGTCAGGTTGCCGTCGTTCCGTGCGAACACGATGGGAGGCTGGTACCACGCTGTCCCGTACACCAGCGGAACGAAATCGTTGTACCTCGCTTCGTTATCCAGCACCGGCGAAAGATGCGTGCCCTTTTCTCCAAAACTCCGCACCTGAATCTGCGGCGGCACGAACTCCAGTCCCCCGAATCGCCGCGTGGTGTTGCTCGACTGATCCTGGTCGAACATGCCCCTCTGCACGCACGACGCTCGCGTGTAATCGCACGTGGTGAACGGCGCCCCTCCGTTCAGGTTTCCGGCGCCGCCCGTCTGGTCCGCGGAGTATCCGCACTTATACAGCGCCGAATACTTCCCTTTCGCCGCTCCGCTCAGCGCCTCTTGCCGCTGCGCCTCAGTGGACGGAAACAGCCACGGGCAGCGTCTCTCAATCTGCACCTCCGGAAGATTGATCCGCTGGAGGTTCAGCCGGTTGGTGAACGTGATACGGAAACCCGACTCCGTGATTTCCTCGGCTGGATTCGCCAAGCCTCGAAACACCACGCGTGCTTCCGACGCCGGCGCGTCCGCCGCCACATCGTAAAACAGAAACTGGATCGTGATTTGCGCGCCCTTGAATCCGGTCTCTCGCTCGATCTGCGAATAATGGGAATCCGCGTTCGCCAGCGTGACCGTCACTTTGGGGGCGCCATCCAGGCCGTCGTCGGACGACGCCCGCAGCTCGAACAGGTTGTGCCGCAGCAATCGCGCCGCGTAAGCGTTCCCGCCCAAGGTCGCCGCGTGGGTGCCCCAGCGTTCCACCACGCCGGAGCTCAGCACGCAGTCGAACAGGAACAGCGGCGTCGGCGGCGCTTCTTGCTCTTTGAGAACGTCGATCGTCGGCATATGCCTAACCCTCGGTGTCCACGATTCGGATCACCGCGTCGTACACATCGGTGCCCTGTGCCGTCACGGTAATGCGGTCCTCCGCGAAGCGCGCCTGCGGGTAGACTCCTCCGCGTGCGCCGGTCTGCCTGTAGTCGGAGGGCGCAAGTTGCGGCTCCGCTTGCATTCCGAACAAATCCACCGAAGCCCCCGCATCCAGTTGTGCCCCGAATGTCACTAACGTCGTGTTCTGTCCGCAATTGCCCGCCATGAATATCCTGATCCAGCCGCCCCCCGGCACGAAGCTCTTCGATACGGCTCCTCCGGTCGTCGATTCGACCAGCATCACGCCGGATCCTCCCATCGTCCGCGCCCACACGCTCAGGCAATACTCGAAGTTGCCGGGCACGCTCAGCGTCTGTGCGACTGCCTCCGTCGCTTGTCCCGCGTTGATCACCCGCGTCGCCCGCGTCGTTCCGAACGGATCGTCGATCCCGGTTGTCAGTTGGATCAGTGCGCCGTTGCTCCACTCCGATGCGCCGAAGGTTTCGCTCTCCGCCAGCAGGTTGCCCGTGGGATCGAGAAACGTGAACGTCTGCCACATCCCCGAAGTCGCCTGAAACAGCGCCTCGATCGCATTCCATTCCGCCGCGGTCAGTCCCTGTGCCCGCAACTCCCACGACGTCGCCGCCGCATCGGCGTCGGAATACACATCCGTGCGCCCGTCCCCAAGCACGTTCACGACGCTTCTTCGAAGGGCCCGCTTGGTGACCGGATACAACGCCGATGCCCCCGTCAATAGCTGCGGAAATACCAGCATCTAACTTCGGTTCTCCTTCACCACCACCGTCGTCTTTCCTCGCGCTTGCCCCTGGAATTCGAGCGCCAGATCGTCGTGGTCGAAGCTGCAATTCGCATACACGGCCCCGTCCCAGGGATCGGTAAACGAAAATATTCCCGCGCGTCCATCCTGGCCGTCGAAAAATTGCTCCAGAGTGACCAGCTCCGATTCATCCAGCAGGTCCAGACGGATCACCCATCGTCGCAGCGGCGCACCGAATCCGGGAAATCGCTGCTCGCTTCCGTCCAGAAACCGCAGCACCTGCGTCGAGAACTGCCGCGCCCGATCCGATGGATATTGCGCAACCGCACCCGTCTTCAGCGTGGGAAAGTTCGCCACCTACACCCCCCGGATCACGTCGTTCAGGACGCTCGTCTCGAGCATCGCCTGGCGAACCGCCATCGCGATCTCGTGGCTGTGATCTAGGAACGACCGGCTGTCCATCGCATGCACCTGCACCGTGACCTGCGCGGCCGGGGACGCTGCTGGCGCCGGCCGGGGGACTCCGCCCGCGGCATTGTCCACGGCAAACACTTCTCCCGGATTCGCGGCGCTGATTCCGGCATTCGCCTGCACCGGCAGCGGCATGACAAACCGGGCCAGCGGCGCGGGTTCGCTATCTCCACCCCCGCCAAACAAGCTCACCAGCCCTGAGATCAGCGGGCTCAATCCCAACCCGAATCCGAACATCCCCTGTAAAGCGCCACCGATGCTGCTCGCCGTCGAACCGCCGCCCGTCCCTCTTGTCGTGGAGTTGTTCTCCACGGCGAGCGTGTTGTTCCGCATCGTTTCGATTTGTGTCTGGTGGATCGTCCGGAGTTGCTCGAGTTGCTGTGTGATGGTTGTGAGCTGGCTCGCCAGCGCGCTGTTCGGAGCCGTCGCCGGGCTCGGCGCGCCCGCTGTTCCTGTCAACGACATAAGCGGTCCGAGGCTCCGGTCGAACAGAGCCGCCACACCGGCTGCCCCACCAAGTAATGGATTCTTACTGGCCATTGCTTGCCTCGCGCCACTCCTTCTCCAGCGTCATGAATGCCTCCGCGTCCCTCGCTGCAAGTTCGTCGAGCCTCCCGCCGCCCGCGAATTTCCACACGAAAAATTTTTCCAGCCACTCCATGCTCTGCGGCGTCACCAGCGACTTCGGGCACTCGTCCGCCGACGCCCGTCCCCGCGCCCACACCAGTCGCGGCTCACCTCGCCGTTCTGGCGGGAGCCAGCCACATCGCCTCCTGGCTTCCAGGCCCTGCCGTCGGCATTGGTCGCATCTCCACCCGGCTTGGCTCGAACTCAAGAAATGGAATGCGACGATCAGTTTTTTCTTTCGTCTTCACTCAGCCCGCACTCGGCTTTGATGCGCTCCAGGATTTCCCCCGCCACTTCCACCGGCCCCTTTTCAATCAGCGTCTGCGGCGTAGCCGGCGCTCCGTCGATCGTCAGTCCTTCCACCGCGATCAGCCCCCATTCCAGGTACGCGCGGTCGATCTCAGCCGCGAGCACGGTCGCTTCCAGTTTTTCCCGCACATCGCCGGTGGCTTCCAGGTACTCCATCTTCCGGCCGATCTCGCGAATCCGCCGCGCCAGTTCGATGCGCCTTCCGAACGACACTCGCGCGATCCCGTATCGCACCCCGGCGCAACTCTCGGCGTCGAACCACGCCGCGCTCTCGTAGGACTGTCCGTTATCCAAACGCGATGTACAGCTCGTCATTCACCGTCCCCTGTGCCCGGCTATTTTGAAATTTCCATTCGAGCCGTGTCTCGTGGTCGTCGAATTCCGGGACCTCAGGCGCCATCGCCGTCATGTAGGCGCCGAATAACTGCCCCGCCTGCTCTCCCAACTGGAACATCACGCCGATCGGCGATCTCTGCCGCGCCGCCTGATACAGACCCGCGGTCTGCGCGTCAACCTGCTCGAACAGGCTGAAGTTCAGCTTCACCGAACGCTGGCCCGCGGCGACGCACCGAGCGAAATCGCTTCCGAATTCCCTCGCGCGCAAGTCCACGTTGTTCTCCAGCGTCAGCTCCGCCGCCGTCAGCGTGAAGAACTGGTTCGGCGTCGCCCCCATCCACACTTCTCCCAGATGCCCAGGCACCACTGTGTAATCGAATCCCACCGAAGACGGCTCCGGCGGGAATTGCGTCAGCCCGCCCTCGCCGCTCGTGAAGCTCGCGCTGTCCAGCAGGTCTCTCGCCGGCCCCGCAAACTCAAATTCCTGAAAATCGCCGTTCACCTTCACCTTCATCGTGTCCGCTACGGCGCCTTCCAGAATGCGCTGCACAGCCGTGCTCGGATCCCAATAGTCGAAAATGCTCGCGCTCGGCAAGTCGGTCGCGAGCATGAATGTCACGGTGGCCCCCAGCGTCGCCCCTCCGCTCAGCGGAGTCGAAAACGGTGCGTTCAAGAACACCGTCGTTGCATCTTGGATCGCGGAGACGAACCGGATTTCTCCCGACGAAGTCACCGCCTGTCCCACCGTCAGCCCATGCGGTCCGGAGAACTGCACTTGCGTTCCGCCCGCGGCCGACGCCACCGTGCCGCCGTTGAAAAGCACCGGCGTGCCGCCCATCGCCGATTGGAACAGCGGCCCGTAGCTTGGTGGAATCGTCTGGTTGGTCCACTCCGTCAGGAACGTGTTGAGTTGGAAGTTCGTATTTCTGCGAATCCGGTTGGGTAACCCAACAAACGTTCGGCTCCCCGTTTTGTCGCGGCGGCGAGTTTGCTCGGAAAGCTGCCTCGCCATCAGTTTCACGCCGGGAATGCGGTTTTGCCCCGTGATGCCCGGAACGATGCCGAACGCCGGCTCCAGCGCCGTATAAAATCGGTTGTTATTCGATGAAATGTAACACGACATAAATTCTGACTCCCGCGATTAACGTGATAAATCCACCTCGAACACCACCCTCGCCACTTGCAGGAAATTCCTTCCCCCGTGCTGCACCGGCTCGAACGACACTTCGTATCCGCCGGTGAAAAACGCTCCCTCGCCCCAGGTCCCCCGATTCGAGTCCAGCACCTGCGTGATCGCATCCACGTACAGCCGCAGTTGATTCTCGATCCCTTCGAACCGGTCTTGGGACACGCGCACTTCCGCCACTGTGCGCACCGTCCCGGAAAACGTTCGGAATTTCTCCGTCAGCTTGTTCTGCACCCGGTCCGCGTACACATGCACTACCGGATACTTCACCGCCTGGCTGCGTTCGGCCAGCGCGATCGATGCATTTTGGTTGAAGATGTGTTCCGGCGGAATCGGCGCCACATCCATGCCGGCCTCAGTCGCCAGGTTGGCCACCACGGGACCAAGTCCTGTATCGGTCGCCGTCAGAAACTCAACCAGCTTCCGCGCCGTCACGCTCGCGGTCTGTGCCATGGCTATCCTCGCCTCAGGATCGGTCCGCCGATCACGTAGATGTCCGCTGCTTGCCCGTTTCCGGGCGGCCGTCCCGCCACCAATCCGGTCCCCGGCAAGACGAACGCCTGCCCAACCGGAATCGGCGCTGCGTTCTGTAATGCCAGTGTCGTTGGAGAGGTCCCGATATACACGTTCCAGCCCGTCGCCACCGCCGGAGGATTCACGGTCAGCACCGAGAGAAGGCCGCCCGGGTCGGTCCCGAACGTCGTTAGATCGCTCGGGCTTCCTTCCTGCCCCGCGGCCGATACCCAACTCACCTGCACGTAGTACGTCGTCGCCAGCCCCGGCCCGGGAACATTGGCGAACACAGGCGTGACCGCCTTCGGTATTGGATTCAGCGCCAGCCCGATCCCGAACCGTATCGTATGCTGCCGCGCGTTCCTGGACAGCTCGTGATACTCCTGCCACTTGGGGCGGTAACGGTCGTTTAATTGGTTGTTGAACGCGTCCCGGTACACCACTTCCAATGTGTGCAGCGCGTGCCACCGCTTCAGTTGCGGAGTCACCACCACGTCCGAGACGCCGATCGTCCGGCGGATGTTCGACTGCGGATCTGGCGATTGCGTGTGGCCAAGCAGAATATCGAGGATATCTTCCGATACCTCCTCCGTTGCCAGACCCAGCTTTGCCTCCAGGTCGATGATCTCCACGCTCGCTACGTCGAGAATCGATGTCTCATACACTCGCAGCGCTTCCGTGTCGTTTGGGCTACCGTCTGTCAGCAAGGCCATGGCCGCGTCCCCATTTCGTCTCTACCTCTGCTCGGAATTGCGCCGCCTCTTCCGGACTCGCCAGATCGGCTCTTTCATCGGCGATCAGCCGTGCTGCCACGCTTCGCGGGACCTCCGACTTCATCCCTCGTTTCCCGCCATCCGGCGTTTCGCGGCTCACAATCACCACTTCCGGCTCCTTGAGCTCGGTCTCGATCTTGCGGATTTTTTGGTAATACACGCGCAAATCCATGCTTTCTCCTGGCTTGATTGGGAAGGACCCGCTCCCAGTTCGCCACCGAACCGCGAACCCTAGTGAGCGGGTCCCGAAGGCGCAGTTAACTGTTCACCTGCACCCCAAAGCTGTTGCGCAACACGCCTGAGCCATACAGCACGTCCACCGTGAACTGCTGTGCCAGCGTATTCGGCTGATAGCTCATGGTCACCCGCATGCCGAAGTTGCCCAGCTCGGCATATTCGGCGATCGCGCCCGTTCCCGGCAGCGGTTGCGGCAGCCGGCGAACCACCAGGCCGATCCCGTTGCGCGAGAACGCCAGGTTGTGCGTGGTTGCCGGGTTGCTCCCCGTCTTGACCACGAACTGCGAGCGGAAGATGTAGAAGTCCTTCATCTTTCCCACCGCCCCGTCGATCAGCGCGCGCAAGCCTGCTTCGCCCGCCGTGTTGAACTCGCTGAACCGCGGGATCTGGCGCAACGCCGAGTACGTACCCGAGTCCACCACCAGGTACTTGGCCGCGCTCGCCGGCACTCTCGCCGCGAACAGAGCCGTCTCGGCCGCATCCACCGTCGCCTCGGTGATGGCCGTTCCCCCGGTTCCCACCGCCGCGTTCGACGTGAACGCCGGGTACAGCGCCAGCAAGTCCGACTCGATGCGCTCGGCCAGCGCCACCACCGCCGGCTGCATGTACAGCTTCAGCAGGTCCGGCACCGCCAGCACCTTGGTTACGTCAGGAATCTGGAACGTCGCCTCGGCGTGCGTGTTCAGCACGATCTGCGCGTTGCCCAGGTTCGGATTCTGGGTCTGCACCGTCCCGCCCTCGGCGATGTTATTCGCCACCAGCGTCGGCGGAATCGGCACGTTCACCGTGTCTCCGGCTTGCGCCAGCGTCGGCTCATAATCGCGATTGACCAGGTTCCCCATCACCAGGTTCCCCATCAACGCCGGCAGCGCATCCGCCGCCACCAGTTTCACAATCGCATTCGCTACATTTGCTGAAGTAATTGTTGGCATTTTTTCTCCCTAATTGATTTGCTTACCGTCTCTCTTGGCGGCCTTTTTCCGCGAGCCTCACACTCCGCGTAACGCCTGCGACGCCACCCGCGCGATCTCCTGCCGCACCCGCTCCTTGTCCTCCGGGCTCATCCCCGGCCGGATCTTGTCCAGGTCCACTCTCCCGTCTCCCTGCGCGCTCCGTTGTCCCGCGCTCGCCCCCGATCCTCCCGCCAGCCTGGCCGGCAGAAGTTCCGGATTCTCACCCACGAATTCCGTCAAATACTCCCGCAGCTCCGATCCTCCGTGTGCCAGCAGACGCCCGTCCTCGCCCCGGTACACGTCGTCTCTCACTGCCCTGTACGCCAGGTCGATCTTCGACACGCCCAGCCGTTGCAGTTCGGCTCGAATCGCCGCGCTCCGGTCCGCCTCTTCTGCCTGCGCGCGTGTTCTTTGGTTCTCCGTCACCAGCTCGTTCACTCTCTGTTCCAGGCTTTCCCGCCGCTTGCGCTCTTCCGCAAGCTCCGTCTTGTATGCGGGTTCGGCTCTCGTCTGCTCCGCCTTCACGAACTCCTGAATCACCGCCTGCACAATCGACCGGATGTCACTCGCCTGTTCTTCCACGTTTCCCTCCTGGCCACTGGCCACTGATCACTGGCCACTCTCCCCCTCGATCTCCACGACGATCCGATCCTTCACGTCCTGCCTCGCGTCGCTCAGATACTTCAGCGCCAGTTTCTTGAACGTCTCTTTCTTCAGCGTTGGCGACGTGATCCCCAGCGCCAGCAGTTGCTGCGCGTCCGCGAGCTCGCTCGCGAACTCGGCGATGTCGAACTCGTCCATACCCGTCACGCTGATCTGGAGCCCGTCCTCCCGCGCCGCTTCGATCGACTTCAGCACCCGCCGGATCAGGTCCTTCACCGCGTCCCCATACCCGCGCAGCACTTCCTGCGTGATCGAAAAGTCCATCTGCTTGCTGATTCCCGATTGCCGCGCCTTCTCCAGGGACCCGCCCGCTTGCGCCAGATAACACACGCGGTAGATCTCTTCTTGCAACCTCGTCAGATTGTCCGCCGCGATCTGGTAGACTTTCCCCTCCGGCTCCGTCCACCCGAATTTGTCTCCCGGCCCGAGCTGAATGTAATAGCTTTCGCCCACCATTTCGCTCCACTCGCGGTCGGAGTAAACCACCGGCATCGCGAAAAGCCCCATGGTCAGCGCCCACCCCAGCGCGTTGGACTTGTTGAAGTGCTCCAATTGCAGCAGGCCCGCTCGGTTCAACATCCACAGCCCTTCCGGAATTCGCAATGCGAACAGCGGCACCTTTTCCAGCTTCGCCAGCCCGTGCGTCCCTTCGTCCGCCAGCGTCACCGCCCCCGGCTCGTTGCCATCCTTTACCTGCCGGTAGATTCGGAACGTTTTCTTGTCGTAATATGCCCAGCGCGTTTCCACTTGCCATTCCGGATCTTCCACGCGATTTTTGTTCAGCAGCTGCGTCCGGATCACCACCCACTCGTAGTTCCCCTGCTCATCGAGGCCCCAGTTGATCACGTCCTCGGCCGCGTAATCCACCAGGTACGCTCGCGACGCCCCCAGCGCGTCCTCCTCGCCCCGGCTGCCCGCCTTCCGCGGCGCGCGCGGAAAGTCCACCAGCATGTAACTCGCTCCGGCAACCAGACTCTCGATGAACTGCCGCCGGAGCAGATCGTTCAGTGCTGTTCCCTTCCGGTCCGCGTCTTCCACCAACGCGGAGTAAAAACTTTTGCCCGGCTCGTTGTTGCCCTCGAACGTCATCACCGGCTCGCGCCGGAACAATGTCGCCGCGTACCAGTCCACGATCGAGCCGATATAGTTCTCGTAATACACACGGCTCAATCGCTCCGTGTACACGTCGCCCGGTTCTCTTTGCCGCCGGATCAGGTAGTTCTGTGCGTTCCTCTTGAGTTGCTCTCCGCCGGCGTACAGGTCGCGGTATTGCCGCCACACAGCCTTGCGCGCCGTGTACTCCGGATGCTCTCGATCAATGTCAAACACGTCTTCTCCTGTCCCCTGGCTCCTATACCACCAGCGGCAATCCCCTCGTCCCTGCCTTCGGGCCCCCGCCGCATTCCTGCCATACCAGGTACCCCAACGCATCGGATAAATGCGTCCGCCGCGGATCTTTCTCCTTGTCGACGATCAGGCTGTTCTCCTTGTACGTCACTTGCTCGAAATCCTTGATCAGCTCCTTGCACCGCGGATGCACCAGCAAGGTCCGTTCTCCTGCCGCCGATTGGAGCTTCGCGTTCATCAGCGACACCCGGTCGCGCACCGCCGGATTCGCCAGTGGAATCCGGAACTTCACCTCGCCGTACGCCCCGCTGCGCGCAAACTCCTTCAAAATCGCCACGTCCGTCGTCCCCGTAGTTTGCAGCCTCGCTCCGGTTGCGTCCGCGTACACCACCAGGCCGCCCCCGTGCCTCGGAAACCGCCTCCCGAACTCCTCGCACGCGTCGTGCGTGCTCGCACGGCTTAGCACGATCTCGTCCAGCACCGTCACTCGTCCGTCTCGCACCTGCGCCACTACCGAGCACATCGGGTCCACGTTGAAATCCAGCGCCCACTGCAGCGGAATCAGCTCGTCCACCTCCGCCTCCCCCACGTTTCCCTCGCGCGCAAACGCGTAGTAAACCCGCCCCGCGTTCAGGCTCAGATACTCGCCCAGCGCCTCCTGCTGGTAGAACCGCGCGTCGTAGCTGTGCTTCAGCCTCTCGTAATAATCCGGAATCCGGTCCAGCAGGTGCCGGTTCTCGAACGGCCGCGCGATCACCGTCTCGTACCCCTCCACGCGGCTCGCGATAAATCTCTCGTAAACCCAGTCGTAACCTTTCGGCGTCCATACAGCGAACCCGCACAGCCGCTCCGCCTTCGGGTCCCGCAGACGCCCTTCCAGTCGCAGCCACGCCTCTTCCGACGTGTACGTCAGCTCGTCCAGACCGAACCATGCCAGGTTGCTCCCTCTCAGCCGCTCGAACTCTTCCACCGCTCGAAACAAAATTCTCGACCGCGTCTCCCGGAACACCAGAAAGTTCTCCGACCGGTTGAACTCGTGCGGAATCCGGTTCCGTTCCAAAATCTCGATCAGCGCCGCCTGCGTCGCATCCCGCAGCATCGGATACGTCGGAGCCCCGATCAGCCCCGTCCGTCCCGGGTTCAGATAACTCAGCTTGATCGCTTCCTGGCACAGCGCCTGGCTCTTCCCCGAACCGATCGGCCCCGAAAATCCCTTGAACCTCGCCCTCGATTCGTGAAACTTCTTCTGCGAAGGCAGCGGGCTGTATTCTATTCCCCGGAATCGGACTCCTCCGTCCCCTCCGGTTCCACCCACGTCACTTTGATCTCCCTCGGCTGCTCCTCCTCCAGCTCCTTCTGAAGCTGCACTAGCCGGATGTAATCTCCCAGCGACGCATTTACTCCCTCTTTGGTCAGTTTTTGCTCCACCTGCTCTCGCAGCACCCTTACGACATTCGCCTCCGGTCGAGCTTCCTCCGGCTTTTTTTTTTCGGCTGTCCTTTTGTTGTTGTTGCCATCGGCACTCAATTCCCTCGCGGCCAAAGCGTACCATCCCCCGCTCGCAAACCCCATTCGAGCTCACGCTCTAAACAGCACGAAGGGAAGCAATTACACTTCTGAATGTCCTTGTGATTGCCCAATGTGGCGCACGCACTCCTGCGTGCCGCGTCGACTCTCAAGTCGACGCTCTGAGTGAAGATCAAGTGACTCCAATCTCCTGCTTCCGCAGATATCTTGGTATCCACGCGGCGCAAAGAGAAAATCATTATCCCGAAAGCGCAGTGGACCCAAGAGATGCAAGGCGAGGTCGAGCGGCTCGCCGAGCGTTTCAAGGAGCTTGTTCAACCCTGGGATCCCGGAGCTGCTCGGCGCGAACGTTGACGTGTCGCGCTCCGTGCTCGATGGATGCACGCCAGACCCCACATAGAGGATTGGCGCCACGCGGCCGCCAGCGACGGTCGGTGTTTCAGGTTTTCACTTGGCCTTACGGACAGGAACGTCCACGTCCACTCGCCGGACAGCCCACCTGGCCCGAGCGCCAATTCCGCGGCTCGCGGCTTACGCTGATGGCACTCCGGTCAAAGTTCCTGTTTGGGCGTGACGCGGCAAACTGACGTGAAGAGGTCTTGACGGGATTTATCGCCGGAACCCGGGAGTATTTGGAGCAGGCCGTGGCCCTGGAACCCGGGAAGGACCACGATAGAGACCACAGCCTCCCGGGTTGACAATTAGTTACCCCCGAGTACACCGTTCGCGCCGCCGTTGGGCGACACACTGCCGTTGCCCCGGCCGATCTCCGGATCGTCGATTAGCGCCCGTCCTTCGACGCGATTTGCACGAAGAAGCCGTCGGGATCCCTGAGATTGACCGTTGAGCCGCCGGTATTGGCCTGATACCCATCTCTCGCTTTGGCGTCCGGCAACTCGCTGTTGATTTTGTCAGCGAGGCGTTTGGCAGCGGCCCGATCCATATGTTCGACTGCCACTGCGAAATGTGTGATCACGCCCTTCTGTGCG